>JAYTHP010000148.1:0-12173 GCA_043732485.1 Oligoflexia bacterium | reverse complement strand
GCAGTAAAAAAAGAGCAAACTTCCTGAAAAAAATCGTAACTTAAGCTTTATTTTACCTGGCTTCTGTTTTATAACCCCAACGTACTGGTCTGCTCTTCTTATGTGTTCAGCAAAGTCCGTGAACGGAAATCCTTTGCGGGGGTAGCTCAGTTGGCTAGAGCATCAGCCTTCCAAGCTGAGGGTCGCGGGTTCGAGTCCCGTCTCCCGCTCCACTTAAAAAACCAAAAAACAATCCAACGCGGTGGTTTTTTGGTTTTTTTCTTGAGATTTAGGATGATTCTGTGATCTTATCAGAAAATTCGAATCAATTTAGGGTTCAAGAGAGGTTGCCTCAGGAGGCCTCGTTAGTGCTAGTTTCTCACAACGAGAGGGTCCCAAGACGCAAAGGGGCCTTGAGGGGAGAGAAAAAAAGGTATGAGTTGACCTGAGCTGGTTTGAAATGGGTTTGAAAGAAGATCCCAAGAGATCAGAAGTAAAAAAGAAAAAGTCGGGTGCGTTTTCGCTTTTAACTTGTTTTCAAGGTTCAGGAAGCTTGAAAAAGCGGAAAAGCAAGACGTAAGTTCAGGAAATAGCGTGGAACTATTAAAGAATCAATAGTTTGCTCTTGTAGCTCAGCTGGCCAGAGCACTCCCTTGGTAAGGGAGAGGTCACGGGTTCGAATCCCGTCAAGAGCTCCAGTACATTAAACGGTTGTTAGATCCTTGGTGAATCTAACGCAACAGCGGAGGCTTGGAAGAGTATGTCGAAAGAAAAATTTGAGCGATCAAAACCCCATTGTAATATCGGAACGATTGGTCACGTTGACCACGGTAAGACGACGCTAACGGCAGCTATCACAAGCGTTCTTGCGAAGAAAGGTTTGGCCCAGGCTCGAGCATACGACCAGATCGATAACGCTCCCGAAGAGCGTGCCCGCGGGATCACGATCAATACCACTCACGTTGAGTATCAGACAGAAAATCGCCATTACGCCCACATGGATTGCCCAGGCCACGCCGATTATGTGAAGAACATGATCACCGGAGCTGCACAAATGGACGGCGCGATCTTGGTCGTGTCTGCTGCGGACGGCCCGATGCCGCAAACCAAAGAGCACATTTTGCTTGCTAGGCAGGTTGGCGTTCCTGCCATCGTGGTGTTCTTGAACAAGTGCGATACGGTTGATGACCCAGAAATTTTTGACTTAGTGGAAATGGAAGTTCGCGAGAACCTGGAAAAGTACAAGTACCCAGCCGATCAGGTGCCAATTATCCGTGGTTCGGCTTTGAAGGCTTTGGAGGGCGATCAAGGAGAGTTTGGCGAACCTGCCATCTTGAAGTTACTGGCCGCTGTAGACCAGTACATTCCTCAGCCGAAGCGTGAAAAAGACAAGCCCTTTTTGATGCCTGTTGAAGATGTTTTCTCGATCTCTGGCCGTGGTACCGTGGTCACTGGAAGAGTGGAGCGCGGCGTGGTGAAAGTGGGCGAGGAAGTGGAAATTATTGGTCTGGCGCCTACGACGAAGACGGTGGTGACGGGAGTTGAAATGTTTCGTAAGTTGCTGGATCAGGGAGAAGCAGGCGATAACATTGGAGCTCTCTTGCGCGGCACGAAGAAGGAAGATGTCCAGCGTGGTCAGGTGCTCGCTCACGTCGGGACGGTGAAGCCTCATAAAAAGTTTAAAGGAACAGCCTACATTCTGACCAAAGAAGAAGGCGGTCGCCACACTCCGTTTTTTAACGGTTATCGTCCTCAGTTCTACTTCCGCACCACCGACGTCACGGGTGTAGTGAAGTTACCAGAAGGTGTGGAAATGGTGATGCCAGGAGATAACGTAGCGATTGACGTGGAATTGATTACGCCTATTGCGATGGAAAAAGAGCTGCGTTTTGCAATCCGAGAAGGTGGCCGAACGGTAGGCGCAGGCGTTGTTGCAGAAATTGTTGAGTAAGCGCTCGATTGCCCTGAGAGCATGCATTAAAAGTTGAAAAAAGTTGTGAGGTTGAGCGGTCTTTTTATTGTGACTCACTGAGGGTTAGTTAGCCCGTGAGGAGATGGAAAGGTTGAAAAGCACTCAACGACGGCAAGAGCAAGAGCAGCAGGTCCTTTAAAAGTCCTCGGCAGCTTTGGCAAGGTCGTCGCACCGGTGCTTCAAGGTTCGATCGGAAAGAAAAGTGAGTCACTATGAGAGTCATCGTCAGTTTAGATTGTACGAGTTGTAAGCGAAAAAACTATTCGACTACCAAGAATAAGCAAAAGACCACCGACAAGCTTGAGTTTAAGAAATTCTGTAAGTTTTGCAGAAAGCACGTTGCTCATCGCGAAGGAAAATAGTTAGGGCAGTAGCTCCAATGGTAGAGCAGCGGATTCCAAATCCGCGTGTTGTGGGTTCGAGTCCCTCCTGCCCTGCCATTTATTGGTTGTTTTTGGTGGTTATTTGACGTTTTCGGCCGGTTGTCTGGCCTATTTTGAAAGTCAATTATGGAAAGTCAGCATCAAAGTCAGCATCAAACGTGGGTGAACTTCAGCTATCTCGCACTAGCTGTTCTAGTGGGCTACCTGTTTTTCGCCTTCGCTGGGCAGGTCGTTGTTTCTTTTGATCTCGAGTCGAAAGTACGTTCGCTTGATGCCATCCTCAAGGGGTTGGCTTTCTTAGTGAGCTTGGCTTGTTACTTTGGCTTGACTCGTAACGACAGTGCCAATCAGTTCATGAACGAAGTGGTGGCGGAGCTTGCGCGGGTGACCTGGCCTACGGCCTTGGAAACCAGGGACTCGACTGTCATTGTCATGATCATGGTGTTGATCTCAGGGGTCATCTTGGGGTTTCTCGACTACTGCTGGATTCAAATGTTAAAAAGGATTCTCTGAAGAAAGGTGAAACGATGGCCGAGATGCAAGCGCAAAAAGAGATAGAAATGGCGTGGTATGTGGTTCACACCTATTCCGGATTTGAAAATAAGGCAAAAATTGCGCTTGAGGAGCGAATTAAAGCACTAAAAAAAGAAGCTTTCTTTATGGAAATCATTGTTCCGGAAGAAAATGTGGTGGAGCTGGTGAAGGGGCAAAAACGCACCACCAAGCGCCGCTTTTTCCCGGGTTACATTTTAGTGAAGATGATGTTGACCGAGGAGACCTGGCACATCGTTAAGGATACTCCAAAGATCACGGGTTTTGTCGGTGATAAAGTGAAGCCTGTCCCGGTGCCTGAGTCGGACGTGCAAAAAATGACTCACCGGATTGCTGAGGGACAAGTGAAACCACGACCCCGGGTCTCTTTTCACGAAGGCGAAAGCGTGCGTGTGGTAGACGGGCCGTTTGCGAACTTTAACGGAACGGTGGAAGATGTGAACCAAGATAAGGGCAAAGTGAAGGTTTTAGTCAGTATTTTTGGTCGCTCAACGCCAGTTGAGCTAGATTTTGTGCAAGTTGAGAAAACTTAAGGCGGTCTCGTCGAGGGTGGACCAGGAGGGGTTTTAAGCCTTGTGTGAAAACGCTTAAGTCAGCGCCCTCAGTGAGTGCTGAGCGAGTTTCGGGTGAGAGTAATGGAGAGAGAGCCAAAGTAAGTCAATCAGGCTCGCAGTCAAGACAAGGGTAAGGATAAGATTATGGCAAAGAAAGTTGTTGGACAAATTAAGTTACAAATTCCCGGAGGTCAGGCCAACCCGGCTCCTCCCGTGGGTCCAGCCTTAGGTCAACGCGGCGTCAATATCATGGAGTTTTGTAAGGCGTTTAACGCAAGAACTCAGGACCAAAAAGGGGTGGTGATCCCGGTCATCATCACGGTCTTCTCCGATCGTTCCTTCACCTTCATCACAAAAACGCCGCCCGCTTCTATTTTATTGTTGAAAGCTGCAAAAATTGAAAAAGGTTCTGGAGAACCGAACAAAAATAAGGTAGGTAAGGTTACTTCTGCCCAGATCCGAGAAATTGCTACCCTGAAGATGCCCGACCTGAACGCCGGAAGCGTTGACGCGGCGATGCGGACGATTTCTGGAACTGCAAGAAGTGCTGGGATTACGATTACCGAGGCTTAAGGGAGCTGAAAAGTGAGCCATAGTCCCTTAGGGTAACTTTACCCCAACGATCACCCCACCCCCATCCGTGGAAGCTTACTGAGTAAGCGTTAGGACCACAGAAGTAGGATTTGATGACAGAGAAAAAAGAAGTTTCAGCGGAGACGACTGAAAAAGTTAACTTAAAGAAGCGCCTGAAAATCCAATTTGGTAATCACGGCAAGAAGTACATTCAAGCTATCCAGCAAATCGAAGTGAGTCGCCCTTACAGCGTGAATGCGGCCTTTGAACTTTTGCTGAAGATTGCCTACGCCAAGTTTGATGAAACTATCGACGTGGCTTTTAATTTGGGCGTCGACCCGAAGCATGCTGATCAAATGGTCCGAGGAGCGGTCGTGCTGCCTCATGGAATTGGTAAGGTCATGAGGGTAGCGGTGCTGGCTAAAGGCGAGAAAGCGAAAGATGCCACCGCTGCTGGTGCTGATTTTGTGGGAGCTGACGAGCTTATTGAGAAGATTGCCGGTGGCTGGTTTGAGTTTGATAAGATGATTGCCACTCCGGACATGATGGTGGCCGTTTCAAAGATCGGTAAGATTCTTGGGCCCCGCGGCTTAATGCCGAATCCTAAGCTAGGAACCGTGACCTTTGACGTGACGAAAGCCGTTAAAGAACAGAAGCTCGGGAAAATTGAGTACCGGACGGAGAAGACCGGAATTATCCATGTGGGGATCGGCAAGCGATCCTTTGGCGTAGAAAAGCTGCGAGACAATTTTATCTCCATAACCGGTGTAATTTTAAAAGCAAAGCCTCCGACCAGCAAAGGGACTTACATGCGAGGTATTTCGCTCTCAGCTACCATGACACCTTCAATTTTACTTGATACCGCCGACGTGCTCAGCGTGGTCAGTGCTGGGTAACCCTTGAAGGGTTGGGGGTGAAGTCGCAAGCCCGAAGTCCAGGCTTGAGCGAAGAAACGAGACGATGCCGGGTCTTCCTTCCAGCTCCATCGACTCAAGAAAGCCCCTGAGTTGAGTAGATGAGCGAGTTGCAAATAAGGTAAAAAAAGCAGCGCAGAGAACATAATCCAAAGCAGTGTTGAGCGAGAGGGGCCAGGTCAGTGATGGGGTGAGGGTAGAGCCTTAGTCCCCTGCCAAGAGCGAGTAAGCAGCGCCGGGTTTGTTATCTTCTTCGCCACTCGTCGCGTCGAGAGAAAGTGAGTGAGGAAACCTGGGGTAGCTGAGAGACGGCGCAGGCCTTGAGTTTAAAGTGTCGAAAAAAATAGGATAAGCGCAGAGCCTTCGTCAGTCAGAAATAAACCCTTAGAAGTAACCCTTAGGTAGAAAATTAGGAAGATAAGATGAATCGATCTCAAAAATCAGAACTAGCAGTTGCACTGAAAGAGAAATTTACGCGAGCCACGGTGGCTATTTTCGCCGATTACAAGGGGCTGACTGCCACTCAGGCGGACGACCTTCGCCGAGCCTTGCGCGGGCATCAGGCGGAAGTAAAGGTTTTAAAAAATAACGTTGGGCGCTTAGTCACCCAGGACGGTTCGATGGGCGTGCAGGCCAAAGAGCTGATGGACGGTGTGGTTGGGTCGACCTTGGTGGCTTTTGCTTTTGGGGATCCTGCGGTTGCCGCGAAGGTGGTTTATAAGTTTTCCAAGGAAAACCAGGCCTTAAAGATTAAGGAAAGCCTGCTGGGACAAACTCGCATTACTGCTGAGGCAGTCGAAGAGCTTGCTTCCTTGCCGGCACGTGAAGTTTTGGTTGCCAAGCTTTTAGGGACGATGAATGCTCCGATTACCCAGTTTGTGGGCGTTTTGGCTGCGGTTCCGCGTTCCTTAGTCACTGTTTTGGCTGCCATACAAAAAAAGAAAGAGGATGCTCAGGCCGCTTAAAGCGCGGATTTTGAGGTGTTTTATTTCAACTTGTTATTAGGACAATAGCAAGTAACCCTGCCCGCAGTAAGTAAAGGGCACGGGAGTTGTCATTCGGAAGGTGGCAATCCCTGAAAGCGTAGGAGAGTAGAAGTCATGTCAACCGCAATTTCGAAAGAGCAAGTTGTTTCTTATCTTGAAGGCATTTCCGTTCTTGAGTTATCCCAATTGGTGAAAGAGTTGGAAACCAAGTTTGGTGTTTCCGCTGCTGCACCGATGGCAATGGCTGCTGGACCAAGTGCTGCTGCCCCCGTGGTGGAAGCAAAAACCGAATTCACCGTCGTCTTAGCCTCCTTTGGCGAAAAGAAGATTGAAGTGATTAAGGAAATTCGCACCATTACCGGCTTGGGACTGAAAGAAGCCAAGGAATTGGTCGAAGGCGCACCTAGGACCGTGAAGGAAGCCGTAAGCAAGCAAGACGCTGAAGACATCAAGAAGAAGCTTGAAGCCGTCGGCGCCAAAGTCGAATTAAAGTAAGTCTCAGAGAGTTGGAGTGGACAGGTCGCGGTCGTCGTCTTTGACTGAGGTCTAGACCAGGATCGGACCGAAAGCGGCGGTGAAGGTTGCGGGCATTTGCAAAGAGGCAAAACCGTGGCCTTGCAGCAACGATCAGCCCTACGGCATCGGAGTTCATGCAAGAGTCAGAGCTTTCTTGCCTTCCTGAAAAAATAGGGTAGGCTAGAAAGACTGAATTTCTTATATTTCTTAGTTTAGGAGCAGATATGGCTTCCCTTTTTTCGGAAAATCGCCGAATTCGTAGAGATTTCTCTAAAATCACTTCTCCGGTTGAGATCCCAAATCTGATTGAGTTGCAGAGAAAGTCTTACGAAAAATTTCTTCAAGCCGAGGTTGCGCCGCAAGCTCGGATTAACGCGGGCTTACAGGCTGTTTTTCGGTCTGTTTTTCCGATTGAGGATTTTAATCGCACCGCTTCTCTGGAATTTGAGAGCTATGTTCTTGAGCGTCCAAAGTATGATGTCATGGAATGTCGGCAAAGGGGCATGACCTTTGCGGCACCGCTCAAGATCACCGTGCGCCTGGTGGTTTACGAGGTTGACGAAGAAGCCGGCACCCGCAACATCCGTGACATTAAGGAACAGGAAGTCTACATGGGGGAAATCCCTTTGATGACGGAAGCTGGTTCCTTTATCATCAACGGCACGGAGCGCGTGATTGTCAGCCAGTTGCATCGCTCGCCAGGGGTCATTTTTGATCACGATCAAGGCAAGAGTCACTCCAGCGGTAAAATCCTCTACTCGGCAAGAATCATTCCTCATCGTGGTTCTTGGTTGGACTTTGAATTTGACCACAAGGACTTGGTCTATGTGAGAATCGATCGCAAGCGCAAGTTACCTGCGACGATCATCTTGCGTGCCATGGGCTTGTCGAACCACGAAATTCTGACCCATTTTTATCGTATTGAGCGGCTGTTTTTCGAAGACGACGGCCGCCTGTACAAGAAGGTGGACGCGGAGATTCTCTCCGGGCAACGTGCCGAAGAAGATATTGTTGATCCGAGTTCGGGCGAAATCATCGTTAAAAAGAACCGAAAATTCACCAAGGCGGTGATCAAGCGCATTCAGGAAGCGAAAATTGAGCAGCTTGAAGTCGGTTTGGATGCGATGGTGGGCCGGGTCGCTTCAGAAGATATCGTGGATGAAGCCACCGGCGAAGTTTTGTTAGAGACCAATCAGGAGATTTCCGAGGAAAAGATCAAGGAACTGCAAGCCAGAGGGATCCGGGAAGTGAAGTTTATCTTTAGTGATAACTTGACCCACGGCGCTTTCATTCGCGAGACTTTGGTTTTAGATAAGATTTCTAGCCCAGAAGAGGCGCTGATTGAGATCTATAAGCGCATGAGGCCCGGTGATCCTCCCACCATTGAGGCTGCTAAGTTATTGTTTGAGAATCTGTTTTTTAACTCCGATCGCTATGACCTCTCTCGGGTAGGGCGGTTGAAGTTGAATTATAAGTTTCCTGAAAATCAGGTCGATCCTGCGACCACGATTTTGACCCAAGGCGACATTCTCTCGACCCTGTTGTACCTGTGTGAATTGAATAACGGTCGGGGCACGATTGACGACATCGATCACTTGGGCAATCGCCGGGTGCGTGCGGTAGGTGAGTTGATTGAAAACCAGTACCGGATTGGTTTAGTCAGGATGGAGCGGGCGATTAAAGAGCGCATGAGTATTCAAGAAATTGAAACTTTGATGCCGCACGACTTGATCAATCAGAAGCCAGTCTCGGCTGTGGTGAAGGAATTTTTTGGTTCTAGCCAATTGTCGCAGTTCATGGATCAAACTAATCCTTTGTCGGAAGTCACTCACAAGCGGAGGCTGTCAGCCTTAGGGCCAGGCGGTTTGACGCGTGAGCGAGCGGGCTTTGAGGTTCGTGACGTCCACAACACCCATTATGGTCGTATTTGTCCGATTGAGACGCCAGAAGGTCCGAACATTGGCTTGATTGCAAGCTTATCGACCTACGCGCGGGTTAACGAGTTTGGCTTTATTGAAACGCCTTACCGCTTGATTCAAGAAGGAAAACTCGTCGACGAGATCCGTTTTTTCACGGCTACGGAAGAAGAAAATCGGATTATTGCCCAAGTGGCGCCTGAAGCTTTGCGAACGCAGATGATCTCAGGCGAGCTGGTGGCGGCACGAAGGAAGGGTGATTTTGCCCTAGTTCATCCGGATGAAGTGGAATTGATGGATGTTTCACCGAATCAGTTGGTTTCGATTGCGGCCTCCTTGATTCCGTTCTTAGAGCATGACGATGCTAACCGCGCCTTGATGGGTTCGAACATGCAGCGTCAGGCTGTACCGTTGATTCGCACTCACGCGCCCTTAGTGGGCACCGGGATTGAAAAGGTGGTCGCTCGGGATTCTGAGCAAATCATTGTCAATAAGCATGCGGGCCAGGTGGTGATGGTCGATGGCACGAAGATCGTGGTGCGGGTGACGGAAAAAGCCCCCAACGACTCAGGCGTCGACATCTACAATTTGGTCAAGTACCAGCGTTCCAACCAAAACACCTGCGTGACGCAGCGTCCGGTGGTGCAAAAGGGCGATTGGGTCAAGGCCGGCGATGTCTTGGCGGATGGTCCGGGCACGGATGCCGGTGAGTTGGCGCTTGGGCAAAACGTCTTGATCGCTTTCATGCCTTGGAATGGGTACAACTTTGAAGACTCAATTTTGATCTCAGAGCGCTTGATCAAGGAAGACACCTTCAGCTCGATCCACATTGAAGAGTTTGAGTGCATTGCGCGAGACACGAAGTTAGGGAAAGAGGACATCACGCGCGACATTCCTAATGTCGGCGAAGAGGCGCTCAAGGATTTGGACCAAAGCGGGATTATTCGCATTGGTGCTGAAGTGAAGCCTGGGGATGTCTTGGTCGGGAAAGTCACCCCTAAGGGTGAGACTCAGCTTTCGCCAGAGGAGAAGCTTTTACGGGCGATCTTCGGTGAGAAGGCAGGGGACGTCAGAGACACTTCGCTGCGTGTGCCGTCGGGCGTACAAGGTGTTGTGATTAACGCCCAGATTTTTGCCCGCGAGGGGACGGATCCTGATGAGCGTTCGCAGGCGATCTTAGAAGAGCAGATCTTGCGCATTGCGCGCGACGAGCGTATTGAGACGGAAGCGATCCGCCAGTCGGTCGTCGGTCACTTAGTGAAGTTACTGCAGGGGCAGTCCACGACCAGTAAGCTGTTGTCGGAAGATGGTTCGTTAGAGCTGCTCAAGAAGGGGCAGAAGCTGGATGCTGAGACGCTTGCTGAGGTTCCGTTTGATCTTTTAGGCTTTATTCCTTTAACCGAGGAGTTGGAGCAGGAAGTGACGACCTTGATGAAGGCTGCACGGGATCGTTTAGACGCCGTGCGCTATGTCTTTCAAGAGAAAACTGACAAGCTGCGACGCGGTGACGAGCTTGCGCCTGGCGTGATTAAGATGGTGAAGGTGCAAATTGCTATCAAGCGCCGGCTGCAGGTGGGAGATAAGATGGCAGGACGCCACGGTAATAAAGGGGTGATCAGCCGCATTTTACCGATGGAAGATATGCCTTTTATGGCCAACGGTATCCCGGTGGACATGGTGCTCAATCCGCTGGGTGTGCCTTCGCGTATGAATATTGGGCAGTTGCTAGAAGTGACCTTAGGGTGGGCGGCTCACGGGATTGGCGAAAGGATTAATGCCTACGTAGAGCGCATTGATTATGAAGGTCTACGCAAGGTGATGCAAGAGACCTTTCATCACGCCGAAGTCGATCAGTATCTAGCGAAGGCCAGTCATGAGGAATTGAGGAAGATGGCCTACCATCTGCGACGCGGGGTGCATATGGCGACCCCGGTGTTTGATGGGGCCACCGAGCAGGACATTGCCCGGATGCTAGAAATTGCCGGGCTTCCGAGTCGCGGACAAACCACGCTCTATGACGGGGTCACAGGGGAGCCGTTTGCTGAGGAAGTGACGGTCGGGATCATGTACATGTTGAAGCTCCATCATTTGGTGGAAGAAAAGATCCATGCCCGTAGTATTGGTCCTTATAGTTTGGTCACCCAGCAGCCGCTGGGAGGCAAGGCGCAGTTCGGTGGTCAACGCTTAGGAGAAATGGAAGTCTGGGCGCTTGAGGCTTACGGGGCGGCTTACGGTTTGCAGGAGTTTTTAACTGTGAAATCTGATGACGTCACTGGCCGTAACCGCATGTACGAGGCGATTGTCAAGGGCGAGCAGCTGTTAGAGCCAGGACTGCCTGAATCTTTTAACGTGTTAGTGAAAGAGTTACAAAGCTTGGCACTGAACGTTGAATTGATTGAGGAAGAGGAAAAAGCGCTTAAGGCGCCCTTACTTTAAGGGTTCCAAAAGTACCGGGAGCGGCGTTCAGACTGCTCAATTCAGGTTTAGTTAGGGTTCTTGAGTCAGGGTTCTTGAGTAAGAATGGTTGAGGTTGGAGTTTCCGAGTAAGAGTGCAAAATAATTGAGCACTTAGACGGCAGGATGCATTTCAAGGGAAAAAGGAGTTGCGATGAAAGATCTTTTAAACTTTTTTGACAAGCCAAAGGATCCACTGAGTTTTACGGGTATCCGTATTTCGCTTGCTTCTCCTGAAAAAATCCGGGAATGGTCTTTTGGCGAGGTGAAAAAGCCTGAAACCATCAACTATCGTACCTTCAAGCCTGAGCGCGATGGCTTGTTTTGCGCTAAGATCTTTGGTCCGGTGAAGGATTACGAATGTAACTGTGGCAAGTACAAGCGCATGAAGCATCGCGGAGTGGTGTGCGAAAAGTGCGGCGTGGAAGTCATTCAATCTAAAGTTCGCCGGGAGCGGTTGGGTCACATTGAGCTAGCGACCCCTGTGGCGCACATCTGGTTCTTGCGCTCGCTGCCCTCACGCATTGGGGCTTTGCTTGATATCACACTGAAAGACCTGGAAAAAGTCTTGTATTGTGAGGCCTACCTGGTGGTGGAGGCTGGCAATAGCGGCGTGGAAGAGCACACGGTGTTGTCGGAGGAAAAGCACGCTCAACTGATTAAAGAGGGCTTGAGTTTCACGGCGGCGATGGGTGGCGAAGCGATTCGCGATTTGCTGAAAAAAGTGGATGTGGAAGTGCTTTCGCGCCAGTTGAGACGCGAGCTCAAGCAAACCACCTCAGAAGCCCAGCGCACCAAGTTATCCAAACGCTTGAAGGTGGTAGAAGCCTTCAAGGCTAGTGTGCTCAATCGCCCTGAGTGGATGATGCTGGAAGTGATTCCTGTGATCCCACCCGAGTTGCGTCCGCTAGTGCCGCTGGACGGCGGTCGGTTTGCCACGTCGGATTTGAATGATTTGTATCGCCGGGTGATTAATCGCAATAACCGTTTGAAGCGCCTGATGGAGCTGAACGCACCTGAGATCATTATCCGCAATGAAAAGCGCATGTTACAAGAGTCGGTCGACGCGCTCTTTGATAACGGTCGCCGCGGTAAGACTTTTACCGGGCCAAACAAGCGACCGCTACGGTCCTTGTCCGATATGCTGAAGGGTAAGCAAGGACGTTTCCGTCAAAACTTACTCGGTAAGCGAGTCGACTACTCGGGCCGCTCCGTGATTGTGGTGGGCCCGGAGTTGAAGTTGCATCAGTGTGGCTTACCCAAGGTGATGGCCTTGGAGCTGTTCAAGCCCTTCATTTACAATAAATTATCTGAGTATGGTTATGTGACGACTATTAAGTCTGCCAAAAAGATGGTGGAAAAGCAGCGGCAGGA
>JAYTHP010000147.1:0-3835 GCA_043732485.1 Oligoflexia bacterium | reverse complement strand
GGGCTGGGGTGACCTTTGATCTTTTTCCGGATCATGACACGCAACCGGGAGTGGGCCTCGCCTTGCAAGGGGAGGTCATTCAGCTACCGCTGTTTGGCCAATACAATTTGTCAGTAATCCCTTATATCCATAAAAACCTCAAGCAATTTCACGCCCCGGAACTCGAGCCGTTTTTGGCCTTACCGGTTGGATTGGCCTTGCTCAGTAACGGCACCTATCAAAATATCTTGGTCTTAGCGATGGGTTCACGTTTTCAGCATAACGAAGCGATTAGCAGCGTCTTAGAGCTGGGGATTGGCATTTTTGGCACCAGCACGTCTGTGTCGGGAGGGGCTTCCTATTCATTCTAAAACACGCCATCAGGCAGCTTCCTTGGCTCTTTTTGCCACCATTGGGCTTACCTGCTTAAAGTTAGCCGTTGCTTTTCTCTCCAACTCAGTAGGGGTGCTCTCAGAAGGGATCCACTCGTTTCTTGATCTGGTCGCAGCTGGGGTGTCTTTTTATACCGTGCGTGAGGCGACCAAGCCTGCGGACGCCGACCATCCTTACGGCCATGGCAAGCTTGAGACGCTTTCCAGTTTGTTTGAGTCGATGCTCCTCATGCTCGCTGCTGCGGTGATCATTTTTGAAGGCGTGAGTCATCTGATTCACCCCCGCCCGGTGGAGTATCAGGGGCTCACGGTGGGGGTGATGATTTTTTCGCTCCTGGTGAGTCTCGGAGTCTACTATCACAACCTGGCTGCAGCCGAATTGACGGAAAGCCCGGCGTTACACGTCAATGCCTTGCATTTTCTCTCAGACGTGGTGGCTAGTGCTGGGGTTTTGTTCGGTCTGATCATTTTAAAGGTGACGGGGCTATTGATCGTCGATGGTTTGATTGCGCTTGCGGTGGCTTTTTATATCCTGGTGTTAGCGTTGCAGCAAACCAGGATTGCTTTGGCGGAGCTTGCTGATACCCAGTTGCCAGGGGGAGAAATTGAGAAGATTCAAGCGATCTTAAACGCCGCTTCGCACGCGGTTTTAGAGATCAAGGATCTGAGGACCAGAAAAGGGGGCGTGAATCGCCACATCGATTTTCATCTGATCGTCTGTGGGCAAATGACGGTGGAGGCGTCGCATCAGATTTGTGACTTATTAGAGGATAAGATTCAACATCTCTACCCCGCAGCCTTGGTGCAGGTCCATGTGGAGCCGTGCGCGCCGCAAGTGGCGAGTTGTCAGCGGGTGTGCCCTTTGCCGCAGCAAAAGGCACTGATCTCAGGACATTCGGTGCCAAGAGGGTCGTCGCTCGCATCGCTTCCGCCGACTAATCCCACTTCAGGTTCGCGGTGAGTCCGCAGTCTTGGTCTCGTAGCTCCTTAGCCGATTTGGCGGGCATTCGCGGAGTCTGTTTTGATATTGATGATACGCTGACGACTCACGGTAGGCTTGAGCTTGCTTCTTATCAGGCCTTATGGCGGCTCAAGCAAGCAGGTTTTGCTTTGATCCCTGTTACCGGGCGGCCGGCAGGTTGGTGCGATTTGATCGTGCGGCTGTGGCCTGTAAGCGCGGTGATTGCAGAAAACGGGGCTTTGGCGCTGTTTCAGCAGGAACAAAAACAGAAGGAACACCTGACACTAGCTGCTCTCAAAGGAGCGGCGGCGCTGGAGCAGGCGCAAGCTCAGCTTGCAAAACTCAAGCGTGAGCTGGTCGAGCGGTTTCCGCAACTGCAATGGGCCTCTGATCAGCCTTATCGCCGCTATGATTGTGCGGTCGATGTCGGTGAAGAGGTGGAGCGTTGGGAAAAAAATGACGTAAGCTCTTTAGTCAGATATTGCACCGAGAAAGGTGCTCATGCTAAAGTGTCCAACATCCATTGCAACATTTGGTTCGGGAATTACAACAAGTGGGTTGGTTTTCATAGCTGGCTTTCGGCGATGAGTCCGATTTTTTTGCAAGCAGGCAGCATTCCCACCCAGCTGTCTGAATGGATTTACGTGGGTGACTCTTTGAACGATGAGCCGATGTTTGAAAGCTTTCAATACTCAGTGGGGGTCGCCAACGTCCGACCCTTACTAGAGCAAATGCGGCATCAGCCACGCTGGATCACCTCTGCTCCCAGTGGTCAGGGATTTTGCCAGGTGGCGAGTAAATTGTTGCGATCTCAATTCTGCCAGCGAGACGCGGTTCAAGAAGTAGTTTAATAAGAAGATCGATGAACCGATCACGAAAAACCGGTCAGTGAATCGGTCAATAAAAAGGAAACGAAGCGTATGCTTAAGAAATTAACCCCCTCCTACCCCATGACCATTCTTCTCAGCGTGATCTTAGGCAGCCTCTGCGGCGTTGTTTTGGGGGAGGAAGCAACCCTGCTGGGTGACATTAGCCTGCTTTTTATTCAGTTGCTCAAGGCCTTGGCAACACCGCTGGTTTTTTTAGCGATTGTCGATGCCTTTTGTAAGACAAAAATTGAGCTGAAAAGTGGCGTCCAGATGCTTATCATAAGCGCCTTCAACGCGTTAGTGGCAGGCTTGATTGCCGTGGGCCTGAGCTACATTTTGCCAGTGCCAAACTCGGTCCAGCTCATGCAATTCACGCAAAAAGGGACTCCGCCTGGTTCCGAGGTTCCGTTTCCGGTGGATCGAGATTTTGGGCCGTTTCAGTTTTTTGCAGGCTTGATTCCCCACCACATTCTTGAGCCTTTTGTGGATAATAACGTCATTGCTGTGGTGGTGGTGTCGGTTTTGTTAGGCTTTGGGATGAAAAGTTTGAAAGAGTTGCCACAGTACCGCGCCGGGATTGATAATTTACAACTCTTAGTGGGCACCTCGCTGGGTTTAATTTCCTGGGTGTTGAAGAAAGTGATTTTCTTTGTGCCAGTAATGATCTTTGGGGTTGTTGCTCAGATGGTGGGGACCACCGGGTTTGGCTTGTTTTCGACACTAGGGACGTTTGTGGGCTGGATCTCAGCGGGTCTGGCGATCCACTGCTTTGTCTATTATTCGGTGGTATTGCTGATAATCAAAAAGTCCCCCCTGCTTTTTTTCAAGCAGGCCGGCGAGGCGTTGGTCACAGCGTTAGGCACCAGTAGTAGTTTAGCCACCCTGCCGGTGACGCTGCGGACGTTAGATGAAAAAATGCACGTTTCGCCAGAGTCTTCTAATTTAGCAGCCTGTGTCGGCACGAACTTGAACCATAATGGTATTTTACTGTATGAGGCGCTTGCCACCTTGTTTGTGGCAGAGGTGCATGGCATTTCCCTCACGTTGTCGCAAAAGGTGGTCATTTTAGTCACTTCCACGCTCACGGCCATCGGCATTGCCGGAGTGCCTGCCGCAGGGATGATCACCATCTCGATCGTTTTAGGCGCAGTTGGCTTACCGACGACCTTAGTGCCGCTGCTTTCAAGCGTTGATTGGATGATTGGGCGGCTCAGGGCTGCAACCAATGTGCTGAGTGATCTGGTGGTCGCTAACCTGCTTGATGCCTTAAAAAGCGCCCCAGTAGCGCTCCCGAAAAAGGTCGCGCTTGTTGCAAAAGACGGTCTCAAGTAAGACTGCGACGGGGTAAGGCAGCGAGATCAGTGCAGTGTGGGCAGTTAGTGGGCGTGAAGCATTTCAGTGCCTGGTGGATTTTTAGGTCGAATCAAGTAAAGAGGAATCAGACCTAAAGCCACGATTCCGGCAATCACGGCGCACAGTTGCGTAAAACTCAAGATGAAAACCTGGATCTGGACTCGCCCCATGAGGGTTTTAACGGCAAGGATTTCTGGATTACTGCTTAAACCCACCTGTGAGGACAGGTGAGCCTGGGCAAAATTCAGCGCGCGGGAGTAATCCTGGTAGGCGGTCGGGTT
>JAYTHP010000146.1:0-1053 GCA_043732485.1 Oligoflexia bacterium | reverse complement strand
CCCGGAGGTGCTTCCCGCTGAGGTTCACCGGGTTGTCTCGGTCGTGTTGGCAGCTTTTTGGGGTCTGTTGGAAAAGTCGCATCACGCGCTCGAGAACCTGAAGTTATTGCGGCAGATGATGGGATTTACTCCCAAATCAGAAAAGGGCGCGCAAGAAAAACACGACGGCGCAATCTAACAACAGCGCTCCAGCGAGTGCTGGGGGAGATTGCGGGGTGGGAGTTGTTGAGGTCTTGGCGGCAAGCGCTGCGCAGGAGTTGGAGCAAGAAGCCTTAAAGGCTAAGATCGAGATACTTGAAGGTAGAAGAGCCCTGCTGCGCATGGCCCTTAGTCGATACGGCGCGAGGCTTGGCGCCGCCAAAAGAGCACTCACGCGCATGAAAAGCTGGTTTGTCAGGCGATCGGCTCTGACGCCGGTGACGTTGGTAGAGAGTAGGCTTTATCCTTCGCAGGAGTCGCAGTTTACCAGCCGGGTGGCGCAAGTCGAGCAGCGGCAGGCAAAACTTAGAGTTGACAAACTAGCCCTCTGTCCGCGACAAAGAGGCATGCACTCAGCTTATGATCGACCCAAACGCTTGGCCTTTAACCTCAGCTTGACGGAGATCACCTACGAGGTTGAGACGGTCACTGATTTAGAAACCGGACAGACTTGGCGCGCTTGTACCGATCAAGAAGGCCCAGCTGGCATGAGCTATACTTGGGATACCGTGAGGACTGTCGTCAAGTTGCATGCGGGATTTGCGATCCCCAACAACCGGATTGCGAGGATGGCGGGGCACCCTTGCTTGAGCGAGAGTAAGATTTATGCGATTCAAGACTGGACTGCTCGGTTATTGGCTCCAATCTATTTGCAGCTTTTTAATGAGCTATCGGAAGCTGATTTGTGGTCAGGGGATGACACCAACACCAAAATACTGGATCTTGTGGCCCAACCGATCAAAGAAGGTCGACCCTTGCCTTTGCATCACCTTGTGGATCATGAGCTGACCTTCCAGTCAACGCTTGCCCGGGGAGAGGGTCTGAAGAAGAAACTCAATGTGACCTTAGTCTCAG
>JAYTHP010000145.1:0-1057 GCA_043732485.1 Oligoflexia bacterium | reverse complement strand
TTACTGGCGCTCTTAGAAGTAAAAAGCGCCCTGCTGGCTAAGCACTTGCCCCTGCCTGAGGGTTTGAGTTGGGATTTAATGGCCACCTACTTAAGAGTCGATAATTTCCAGGGTGTGCTTGATGAAAGCAGGGAATACGAAGCAGCGGGTTTTGCGGCCAGCCTCAGGACCTATGAAATGGAGCTTGAGGCGTTATATCGCGGAGGTCACGCAGGGGCCATTTGTCGTTTATGGGAAAGGCGCGCGCGGCAGAATTTATTTCCAAAAAGTCCTGAAAAAATAGCTTTTGCTATGGAGGCATTTTTGGCGAGCAAGGAGGAAAGTCGAGAGCTGCGGGCAAAAAAAGGGATCAAAGTCTGGATGCGTTCCCAGGCCTTTCATCAAGTGGTGCATGGACCCATGACTTTACAATTGCTGCTCAATAGCTATTTTAAGTTAGAACAGCCTAAGAAAGTTTTGCTCCAGTGGAAAATCGCTCAGGACTCAGGGATTGAGGGGATAGCGCTTGAGAGTTTTTTCTATGTCATTGAGGCCGCTTTTCAGGCGGAAGACTTCGAGGAGGTGAAAAAATTGTCTGAGCAGTATTCTGATTTAGCTAGGCAGCAGGGATTTTTGCGCAATAACGCTATACCGATGGTGGAAGCAGAGGATCTTCAAGGTCTGCAAGAGAGATTGGGTGACATCTTTATAAAGATCTCGGTCCTAGCTCAAGATAGGGAATTCACCAAGCGGGTTTCGGAATTTTTCCTCGGCTTTAGTGCTCAAGCTAGAAGGCATAAGTTCAGGGACCTAGCTGTTGTGCAGGAACATGCCCATGTTGCCATGGCTTTGTGGAGCGTGGTGAAGGAGAATAATCCAAAGCAGGTTGATTTAGAGTTCTGTTTCGAGGTGATGCGCTTTTTTATAGAGGGTTTTGGGAGTAGGTTGACGGGGTCTGTGAATGCCGCTCAAGAAGCACTAGAAGCTTACGCACTGCTTGAGCGTCAGGGCTTGAAGACGACTGACGCAATTAAGGCACTCCACCGCAGGGCCCTGCAGTTGAAGCTGCAGTCGGCCG
>JAYTHP010000144.1:0-12310 GCA_043732485.1 Oligoflexia bacterium | reverse complement strand
AAATCCACAAGCTGCCTCATTTCGTTGCTGCGCAATCTGCTTACTTCTTCTTGCGCAACTCAAGTTTTTCTCGCTCCTTCACGCTGCCAAAAACGCCTCACGACGGCTGGCACCAACGGTACTTTGCGCGAGTCTTCGCACCTCAAGCCCATGACTTGCCTCCACCTACTTTGTGGGGAAGGCTTGAGGAAGGTTTTTCTGCCCCTCTGCAAGCTCCAATTATACGAATTCCCTGCTAATAGTCAAAAAAAAACGGGGCCCCGCCTGCCTCTCACAGCCGCGCCTCCTGAAAAACTGCAACCACTTGCAGCCGTCAAACCCTTGACTAGGCTCAAGAAACTTTTTTTAACCTTTGCAAACCCTGTAAACGCGCCCGCCCCCCCTTTCACCCTAGCTTACAGGTTCCCGCCCGCGCCTCCTCAGCTTTTGTTTTCTCAGGGGCTGCTTTTTCCTCTTTCCTGCACTTTTATTTTTTTCCGCGCAGAGCCTACAGCCAAAGCTGCAGTTTTGCAGGCATGGAAGGCCCATCAAGCTGGCAGGTGCCTGATCGCGACCGGCTATTGGTCCACTAACGCAAGCCGCTGGCAGTCTCACCCCCCCCTTGCCTCAGTAATAATATTATTTATTAATATTTTAAAATACTTATTGATTTTAATATAAATAAACTTAAACTAAGAGCTGTATTGCACAGTTTACAATAGTTACTAACCAAAGAGGATTTATGCGAAAAAAAATTATCTTCACGTCTTTTTGTCTCCTAATCAGCTTGAGTGCATGGGAAGGTTGCGCCAAAAAAGCAGAAACCACCCCCAGCTCTTCTGCCACGGAAAAATACCCAGTCGCCAGTGTGACCTGTGGCACCAGCGCTTGTGTGCAGTAGTTTGAAACTAAGCCGTGAGATGTCAGAAACCACCTCCTAGTATCGTGCCTGCTTAAAATCTAGTGCTTAAATGCGCCTCATTAGCATGAGCCGCACCCAAAACCAGAAGATCACAGCTTTAGCAGCACGAGAGGCCAACCCCGGGTAGAGGGAAAAAGATCAATTTTTCACCCTGCCGCCCACTGACACAGCAACCCAAAACTCAGCTTTGGGAGCGAAAAAAGCTCCCACAGCGCTAACCCAACAACGAGGACGACTCCACAATGATTCAGTCTAAAAAACTCATCCTATTTTCACTCCTGACTTCTCTCCAGCTTACGGCTGCCCGCGACGCTTCAAGCGCTATGGTCAGGGCGAACATTATCAACGAAATTAGAAATTCGATTCAACAGGTAGTCGGCTACTCGAGTAACGACAGTTACTCCAACTTGGCATGCGGGGGCAAGACCGTCAGCGCCAACAACTGCGACGGACCTCCCAAAAACGGCATCGTCGGCACGATCACTGACTTCATCAATCAAATCTCAACGGTCGCCTCAGTCGGTGGCACCGTGAGTTGCGCAGAATTACCCAGCACCGGCTCGATTACCGGCACCGGATCGGATGGCACCTCGTACACCCTGACTTTTGCCACCCCCACCCACACCATTCCTAGCGACTGGGTCGACGGCGGCACAGTGTTTACCCACCGCGTCACTTTCACAGCCGGTGTTGTCTTAGGTGGGACCGCAACCGTACCGCTTTCGCTTGCCGTAGAATTTGATTGCGGCTCTACTGGAGCCATTTACGCAGCAGTAAGCATGCCGATGCTAGACTCCAACAGCGGGAACGCCCAGATCCTAGGCCATGCTTATAACCGTGAAATTGCCCTTTACAATGGTCCCGTAGATGCCAGCAACCAAGGCATTGAAGTCTACATGGTGGAGCACGTTCGCAATGTCGCTCATACCGCTCGCGGCGTGAATCTGATGAGAATCTATTACAATCCTGCCGCCAACACTTATCAACTCTGGAGCGTAGTGAGCTTTAACCCAGAAAACGCAAACGGAGCCGTGGTGGGTCGCTTGTTCATGCACGGTGATTACACCTCAGGCCTTGCCTCTATTCTCTTTGACGGGGTGTTCGGGCGCAACTCCGACTCTCCGATTCCAGCTGCCGGGGCGTTTCCTTCTGCTCTCGCCTCAGCTAGCAATGCCACGACTGCAACGGTTCCCACCGTCACCAGTCACGCTTTTGACACCACCTTTGCGACCTTAGCCCCTTCCACCGGTGGGACGATTCAGCAGCAAGGTTGCGTCACTCTGAATAGCAGCAGCGCAAACGGGGGCACCTTGCCAGCCTCGTCTGACTTGTGCACCGGCATGGCTATCTCCACGCCGACTTCGGCGCCTGGGATTTCCTCAAGCGGTAGGTTTACCCTCGATTGGGCCCTGACCACCATGCCAGAACTGTTAGAACAGCTCGGTACTGCCGGTCCGACCTCGTAAGGCAACGCCTTTTTCGGTCGCTCTTGCTCTTGGTCTCTCTTGATCCAGCCCTTAAGCCCCATTTCCAGCGAGCGCAGGCGGTGCTAGCCACCTCCAACCGCCTGGGATGGGGCTTTTTTTGATGAAGTGACTCATAAAAACCGTCTCTTGCCATTGCTGAACTCTGCTTGCAGATCCTGACTTCACCCTGCAAGTCACCCGTCAAACCAGCTCCAGTCTGAGTTCCTAGTCCAGCCTCAGCGATCCCCCCATAATACTCATTGGAGGCGGCGTGATCGAAGGCGGCCATTTATGGTAGTTGGGGCCGGACCATGTGGCGGCCAGTCGGCTTTTTTGGGAACCCGGGGCGTGAGCTGGATCGACTGGTTAGCAACAAGGCGTAGATCAGGCGGCAAAAAATGGTTCTTTTTTCGGCGATAACGTTGGAGAGAAAGGCTTTTTTTAGGTTTTTCCGACTATAATTTCTCTCCTGTAAGGTAAAAACTGCGGTATCGGCATCCCATGGCCGGGGCGAGGAAACCCGCTGAGGCCCTTAGAGGCAAGGATTTGAGTCCAGTTTCCGGAAGGCGAGAGGGTGGTCACCGCAGTGCTAAGCCCCGCTCATGTGCCGATCGGCAATGATCTGAAAAAATCGGTTTCTGCTCTAAGAACCAGGGTGAAGGCGCCGAGTGCATCGCCCAGTTCATTGATGGGCAACGATGCGGTCTTCTGGGGCTAGGGAGCTCATGCGCAGCTCCGCTTCTGACTTCATTGCCGCCGCTCTCAGCTAGGAAACGATCCACAAAGTCCGGGAATCAGGAAGCTGGGGGTTAGGTTGCTCTCCGCTTAAAAGCAAGAACCTGCCTACTGCCTTTTTAAAATTAAGGGAGATGTTAGGAAAATACCGCACCCTAGGCAAAATGAGAGAAGGGCCTCCTCCAGTGCTTTACCATTACGAATCGCCCCCTGACGGCTATCTGATCCGGCTCTATAGCCGTCAGGGGGCCTCAGGGGAGGCCGCACCCGCATAACAAGGGACCCACAGAGTGCTAGCTGTGTTCCAGTCCGCCGCTGCTGCAGCGATCCAGGAAATGAGAATCACCCTGCTGTGCGCTCGGGAGGCATAGCTTTTACGCTCGATGCTAACCTCGCTCAGCAAGAGGCTAATCATGATAGCGGACCTGGGCTATCATGGACGGCGCTTTCAACTCACAGGCCGAAGCTAGTGTGCCGCTGGCGCTAAAAGGGTTTCGGCGGCAGTGGAGAAGTTCCAAGCTTAGCTGGGAGGACTCCTGGGAACGTAAACCTAGGCCGGTGGGGCAGGTGTTGACTACCCTAGAAGCTCCCCTTGTTGCAGTAGGAGGAAAAACAAAGGTGGGAAGTGGCTTGGACGATCCGCTTTTGGGATAACTGACTGCCCACTTCGCGTTACCCAGAGTGGTCGTCTCAGTGGCTGCGCATTTTCTTTCAGCAGAGTGAGCAGGCTCGACATTACGCCACGATCAGATTCCAATCAAGTCTACCTCCATCAACTGCGTCCTTCAATCACTCGCTGCTTTGAGCTCAGTCGCATCCACCGACATCCACCTTCCCTGAACGTCGCTGAAGCTGCGGATCAATAATCAACGATCAAATTAATCAAGTATTCAGGAGATCCGCCTGAGGTGATCCCTGGTCCCCCCCTATCCCGCTATTTTTGGCCCCTATGAATCCCGCTGCTTCCACCCAATAGAAAATTAAAACAGTACCCTATTTCTTCCGGCCAGAGGGGCAGATTTTAGCGCTTGGTGATGATCACTGACAGGTAATCACGACCCTAAAAATCTCCCCCAGAACGGGCAAAAACCGCGTGTGATTTTCCGCCCCTTTCTTAACTGAGCCCCAGCGAATGGCTCCCTTTTTGCTTCTGCACGCGGCAAGCTTGGCACAACTTGCTAGCAAAAAACCACGTTTCGTCGTCCTCAACAGCGCACTGCTGACGCAACCAGGTAGGCGGTCTTCGCGGCTGTTGGGTGGCTGTTGGGCGGCAAATAATAGTACCCAGTTTTTGAGGTTGGCGACGATCAAAATCGCTAGACGAGGCGTGAGCCTTCCCCTCAGTCCAGCGAAGAGAGTTGCTAGAATTTCTCCTGATCTTTTTGAGCAAATATTTTCTACTGAAGATTCATTGGCACTGGCACCTGAGCGCATGAAAAGCGATTGACAATCACCCTGATTTTATTTAAAATACGATTGGATTACGACTTATCTCTCGTAAAGTCTTGTGTAAATTCGTTAAAAACATGAAAAAAAAGTCCCATCGAAAGGAGACGAGGACAAGTCACCCGTCTCTCTCACCGTCCGCCTTTAGTGGGGGATTTCTCTTTTTTTTCTTTTCACTGCCGCGCCCAACCGCATACCAGAAATCACCCTACTCGAAGTAAGCGTCTTGAGACCGCGCTCTCCTAGATATCTTCAAACCGAGGATCATCGCCTGAGGGCGTGCGATAGCCTCCTACTGCTTGTTTGAGTGGAGCAGCCAGATGCTCATGAGGGGCAGGCTCCCGGTGAGCGCTCTTGGCGTCACGGTGGGCGGCAAAATCGATCACTCGGGCAGCACGAGCGTCAACGGTCGCTTGTGGATGGGCATTCGCCGCCAGTGAGGAGTGAGCACGGATCGCATCACCTTCCACTAAATCGAACAGCTTGTGAACGGAGCCCCTGAGTAGCTTGGCTTCTTCGCTGAGCGAGGTGACGGTTGCAGTGGCTTGTTGTGAAGCTGCGGCGTTTTTTTGCGTCACATGATCCATCTGGTTCATGGCTTTATTGATTTCTGACACCCCTGTCGCCTGCTCGTTACAAGCCACGGTGATTTCAGCCAACATTTCGCCGACCGAGGTGACGTTTTGTAGAATCTCCTCAAGCACTGTTCCGCAGCGCTTGGCGGTGGTGGAGCCGGAATCAACCTTTTCTTTGCCCACCCGGATCAGACCCTCGACTTTTGACTTAGTCTGATTCACGGTGCTTTCTACTTTCTGTATACTACTTTCTAGAAGCTGCGAGATCTCCTTAGCAGCAGAACCACTCATTTGTGCTAAATTCCCGACCTCTTCTGCCACCACTGCAAACCCTTTGCCGTGCTCGCCTGCGCGGGCCGCTTCCACCGAAGCGTTAAAGGAAAGCAACTTAGTTTGAAAAACAATGTCGTTAATCACTTTGGTTTTCTCGCTAATCTCGGCGATTACCTTGACGATTTGCGAAAACTCATGATTACTGGCCTCAACTTGCTGCATGATCTTATCGTTGCTGTCGCTAATTTCTTGAATCGAGCGAATCATCTCGCCGACGACTTGATTGCCACGCTGGGCTGCTTCCTGGCTTTCTTTTGAGCCTTTTTGCGAGCGTCTAGCGTTTTCAGCGTTCTTATCGACCATGGCGCTCACTTCAGCAAGCGAGGCCACTGTCTGCTGCAAGGCCGCCGCCTGCTCAGTCTCACTGGAGGAGAGATCCTGACTTGCAGCGGTAATTCGCTGCGCTGCTGAGTCGACGATTTCGGCTCCTTGCGACAGGTCTTGGGTGATGCCGCGTACCGATTCCGTGAGGCCTTTGGCAAAAAAATGGCCCACAGCCATTGTGACGATCGAACCCACCACGATCAAAACCAGATCCAAGAGATTGACAAACTTTGAACTCATCTCCGCCTCAGCCACGGAGGCTTGGGCGGCACGATCATTGAAGTCGATCAGCTTGTTCATCGCCTCGTTGTAGGCCTTGGAGGCTTCCTCGCCCTCGTTCAAGCACAAAGAGGCAATCTTCCGCAAGTTAGCCTCTTCTCCGGACAGGTAGAGTGCTGCCGCTTGATCGGCTACAGCCCGAAACCGCACCCACTGCTCTGCGGCAGCTTCAAAAGCTTTCTTTTCACTAGGAGCAAAAACCACTCCGGGCTTAAATTGATAACTCAGATACTGATCACCTGCTTCGTCATAGAGAGCCTCGTACTTCTTGAGCTCGTCTAACGCCTTTTTCCCCTCGGCTTGGTTAAGTCCTGGCAGACCAAGCGTCATCATACTGATACGCACCTGACGAAACCTGCGAAACATCTCGCCGGCAATCTTCACATGCGGCAGATTATTGTCGGTGATTTGCGAATAGTGCTGAATCACCCGTGAGAGCCCTAGGTAACCTGATATGCCGGCCAGCGCGGACAGGACCGTAAGCAATGCGAACAAAGTGAGTAACCTGGTGTGTAAGTTTTTCTTTTGACCCATAATCGTTTGATTTCCTTTTGCTAGGATCTTCATCGGTGAGACGCCGAGGATCTTGAGTCACTTTTTACGCTTTTGCACCCCTATGATAGTAACTATTTGTTTTTGCTCAGTTTTTTTATAATGAGCGGGCTTTTTTTGCTGTGTGGGCCCGGGCCGGCGGCTAGGGTCGCTGCCCCCTTGCTCTGGTCGTCCTCCTCTGCCTCTTCCTCTTCCGACACCTTTTTATTCAGATGGTCTGACTAAAAAGGCTCGTGGATGGCTTTTGCTCCCACAGTCTGGCATCAAAGGCCATGCAAATGTTACGCAAAAACGGCCTGCCCTCTGGCGCAATCACCAGGGAGTGGGGGGTGAGTTGCACCAGCTGATCTTGCACCATCTCAGCGAGCCTCCCGCTTAAGTCGCTTAAAAACTCATCTTGCAAGCTTGGATCCTCCCAGTGGGTTTCAAGCCGAGTCATTAAATGCAAGATATGGGTCCGCAGCACTTGGTCTTGGGGGGTTAACAGATGCCCCCGAAAAATCGGAATTTCTCCCTGCGCCACCCTTGCTTGGTACTTCTCGAGATTCTTTTCATTCTGGGCAAACGCCCCCCAGGCATCACCAATGGCTGAGACTCCTAAGCCGATCTGGGGCGCCACAAATTTCGAGGTGTAACCCATAAAGTTGCGATGCAAGGTTTTTTCCTTCACCGCCGTCCACAAGGCGTCTCCTTCCAGCGCAAAATGATCCATCCCGATTTCATGATAACCCACCGCCTCAAGCTGGCTGCGACCTAGCTCGTAGAGTTTCCGCTTCTCGTCTGCTTGCGGCAAGTCAGCCTCAGTGAAGCGTCTTTGGCTGGCTTTAATCCAAGGCACATGGGCGTAAGAGTAAAAAGCAATGCGATCCGGGCGCAGACGCTGCACCGCTTTCAGCGTCGTTTCAATGGACTGAAGGGTTTGTTTGGGTAAACCATAGATCAGATCGTAATTAATACTGTGATAGCCAATCGAGCGAGCACTTTCAGTGAGGGCTGCTACCTCAGCCTCGCTTTGGACCCGGTGGACAATTTCTTGCACCTTCTCGTCAAAATCTTGCACCCCTAAGCTCAACCGCCTAAAACCAAACTGATACAGCACCCGCAACTGCTCAGCATCAGTCACGCGAGGATCGGCTTCGAGCGACAACTCAGCGTCTCGTAGCTCGACTTGCGCCAGCACCCCTTCCATGAGCTGGGCAAGCTCGCTTGCCGTCAAAAAGGTCGGGGTCCCGCCGCCGAGATGCAATTCACTCACCACCAGCCGGCTTTGCCCGAGCGCTTGCAAGTAAGTCGCTAACTCCTGGTGAATGGCTGCGATATAAGGCGCCACCATCCCTTGATTGCGGGTAATGCGAGTGTTGCAGCCACAATAGGTGCACAGCGCCCGGCAAAAGGGGATGTGAATGTAGAGCGACGCTCCCGCCGTTTCCTTCTGCGGATCACTGCTCATGCTACTCCTGAGACTCTCTAGCCACTGCGTCACGGTCGGAGGTTGCGACCAGTAGGGCACTGTCGGGTAACTCGTGTACCGAGGCCCAGGGACGTTGTATTTTCTGAGTAATTCCAATCGCTTGAGCTCGTTCATGAGAACATCTCTTTTTGCATCCGCAAGAATAAGTGCACGTTACCCTCCGGGGTGGCAGGCAAAACGCCGTGGCCTAGGCCACAAATCCAACCCGCCCGCAGCCGGGCCGGCAGCGCTTGTACCGGTAACCATTGCTGCCGCAAGCGTCTTGCCAGCTCAAGCGGAGGCAAGAGCATCGCTTGCGGATCGGTATTGCCTTGAATCGCCCACACCTCGCCCCACTCCGCAAGCACCTGCTCCAGCGGCACGCCGCTATCCACTCCCAGCGCCTGGATCGGCACTTGGCTTTGCGCTAACGCCTGCCAATGGCGGGAGTCGGTGTGTTTTGAGTAATAAAGCAAGGGCAAGTCAGGGATTTCACTACGGAACTTCATCAAGATGCGCTTTAACCAGGGCACCACTCTTGCCTGGTAGACTTCTGGCGTAAAATCTCCTGCCGCAGTATCCAGCACTGCGATGGCATCGGCGCCCGCTTGCGCTTGTAAGACCATATTGGCGACGAGCACGCTTTCGAGCTTTTCACAAAAGTCATCAAACCAGCCTTGCGCCAGGCCCTCATGCGAGCGTTGCAAGCCCCCTTGATGACTGCCATCCACCGCGTAGCAAAACAAAGTGAGCGGCCCCCCGACAAAGCCTAATAAGCCTTTTTCTTGCGGCAAGCGCGCGCGAATCAGCTTCAAGGCCTCCCCTTGAAATTGCAACTCCCTTGCTAACTCCGAACCACTTTGCAGCCGACTGACATCGGCGCGTGACTCGAGATGCCACCCCAAGACCGGGCCTTGCGGATAGCTCAAGCCCATCCCCATGACCTCAAGCGGGAAGAGCAAATCCGAAAAGAGAATGGCCGCATCAAAGTGAAAGTCGTCAATCGGCCCTAAGGTCACCTCGCAGGCCACCGCAGGCAGCTTGCACAGCTCTAGAAAGGAGTATTGACGGCGCAGCTGCTGGTAATGCGAGTGATAGCGCCCCGCCTGCCGCATCATCCACACCGGGGGGCGTTCACTGAGATTCCTGCGCGCTAAAGCTTGCAGAAGTAAGTTGTCGGTAGGGTGGTTGGTGTTGTTGTTGTTGCTCACACGAGTTGGTATCCTATGCCACGAATGTTTCTAATCACCTGCGGGTCCTCAGGCTGCAGCTCGACTAAGCGTCGCAGCCGCATAATGAAATTATCCACCGTCCGAGGCGTCGGGCATTCGTCCTCAGACCAGGCATAATCAAGAATCTCATCGCGGCTGACCCCACAGCCACGCTTTGCCACTAACAAGCGCAAGAGCAAGACCTCTTTGTGGCTCAGCGCCACCGTGCGCCCCCCGACCTCCGCTTGAAACTTCGAAAACCAGACTTGCGCCTGACCAATGACCCAAGGCTCTTGCGCCACCGATGCCTGCTCCAGCCGCTTCCAACTCTCCAGCCGTTGCAGCCGATTGCGAATCCGCAGCAGCAACTCCTTGAAATGAAACGGCTTCACGATGTAATCCTCAGCCCCGAGCTCCAGACCCTGAATGCGCGAGGCTGCAGAGCCATAGGCGGTTAAAAAGACCACAATCACCTCAGGCTGCTGGGTGCGAATCAACTTTGCCACCTCAAACCCTGACGCGCCTTCCGGTAACCCGACATCGACTAAAGCGAGCGCAAACCGCTGACCTGCGAGCGCAAGCTCACGCTTGGCCTCCCGCATGTTCGTCACCCAAGTCACCCGGTAGCCTTCATCCACGAGGCGCTCTTTTAAGGTGGAGCCGACGTTTTTTTCGTCCTCTACCAGCAACAGGTGGGTGGGAAGACCGGCCTGGCTGTCAACACCGCTGACCACTTCTGACTTGTCTTCTGACGACCTATCTGACGACCTATCTGACGACCTATCTGATGATAACCCGGCGAACATCGCTCAACCCTCCTTTCTCCTCTTGATGACCCATCCCACTCAGCCGTCGCAGCAGCGTCACAAAACGGGCGCCCACTCCCGCCCGCCTGGAAACCACAAGGTCACCCGAAACCCTGCGACGTTTTCCGAGCCGCAAACAAGGTCGTCATCAAAGCCCTGCTGCGTGCGATCTAAATCCCCGCCCACGGACGCCTCAAGCCGCTGAAACCTTGCCCAGCCCTTCATTTGCGCCATCAGCACCTTGACCAAGTACAACCCCACGCCCGCACCGCTTGAGTGCGGTCCTTTATGAAAAAGCATACCCCACGGCTGTAACACCAACGCCCGCGCCGCTTTCGGCTGAGGGTGACTGGTCTCACTGAAAGCCACGAACCCCTGCTCACAACCGTCGGAGCGGTGGGAGGGTGCAGGCTGGGGATGGTGCAAAGTGATCTGGACGCCCAGCCGTCCTGCCTCAAGCTTATCTTCAATGGCAATCAGCACCTTGGCAGGCAACTGTTCGCCGCCATGCTTCATGGCGTTTTCTAGAATGTTCTTAAAAATGATCTGGAGCGCCATCGGATCGGCTTCCACCACTCGGGCGGGCCTCACCTCCCTGCCGCTGTGACTACCGCCCACATCACCCCAATCGTCTTCTTGCTCAAGCCCTTCTGCGCCAAGCGACAACGAAGACGACCCTAACACGTCCCGGGTTTCAATCTCAATTTGCCCAGCATAGTGCACCTGCCACTTCTTTAAAAACTGCTCAAGCCAGGTCTGGAGCGGCAGCGGCTGGCTTGAGATCAAGCCCCCGCCCTCCACACGTGCGAGCTCCAAGGTGCGCTCGACTTGCGACTCCAGCCTCAGGGTGTCTTCGAGCAGTCGCGGCACCAGGCGCTCCATCAAGGCATGAAACCGCACTTCCTGGGCCTGTAACACATCGGGACGCTGGACTGTCAGGCTTTGTACCCGGTCTTGTACCAGGTATTGTAAATGATCAGCAATCGCCTCCGCCTGCAACCGAATACTGGTGAGCGGGGTGCGCAGCTCATGGGTCACGGAGGCAAAAAAAGCCGTCAATCCCTGACCTCGCTTAAGGTCGCGGCCATACACCCAAATCAGTCCGCCTGTGCACGCCAACAGCAGGCCAAAAAATACCGTCGACTCCCAGAACAACATCCGCCTGGTGTGATACCAGTGGTCGTGCACTTCGCCTGCAAATTGCGCCGCGTTTTGCTGCGCTCCCGCGAGTCCCAAGCCGCGCTCGGCTGTGACCACTTGGCCGACGTCTTGGCCATACTGCTGCTGCTGCTGCGCTAAGCTCAGCTGTAACTCATAAACCCGACTCTCAAGCTCAGCAATTTGTCGGGCCTGGCGCCATCCCAATCGACCCCACCAACCGCCGAGCAAACAAACAATCAGCAACCACAAGGCGTAAGCGATAAGAATGATCCTTAATTTGCGATCCGCCTGAAGATGCATCGTTCTCACTTTCTGAGGGCGCTTCCACTTTCACGCTTCCGGTCTCACGCTCCTCGGGTCTTAAGCCCTCTGGGGCTCTCTGGGGTTCCCTTAAGTCCGGGCTCCCCCTGCAGACTCAATTCTTTCTAAGGCCGCAACCAACGCCTCCAGGTGCTCAGGCTGGTGGGCAACCGACAAGAAGCAGACCTCAAAGGCGCTAGGTGCCAGGTAAATCTGCTCAGCCAAGAGCGCATGAAACGTCGAAGCATAACGCGCTTTGTGGCTGACCGGAATGTCTTGCGATCTGCGCACCACGCCGTCTGGAGTGGTAGGCTTGCCAAAAATCATCCAAAACAGGGAGGCAAAGCGCTGGACGCTGAGTGATTTCTCACCCGCCTCAAGGCCTACGACCGCCCCTACCCGCTGCTCAATGGCTTGCGCGAGCTTTTCCGTGCTGTCGGCGAGCCGCTGGTAAGGAGGGTCAGCAATCAGCTTCTTCAGGACCGTCAGTCCCGCCACCATCGCCACTGGATTCGCACTCAGCGTGCCTGCTTGGTAGACCGGTCCCAGAGGCGCCACCCAATCCATCCACTTTGATTGACCACCATAGGCTCCCACCGGGAACCCCCCGCCAATGATCTTGCCGTAAGTCACCAAATCAGGCTCAATGCCTAAGAATTGTGCCATCCCGCCGAGCCCCACCCGCAAACCCGTGATCACCTCATCAAAAATCACTAAACAGCCATTCGCGCGCGCCAGCTTCACCGCGCGGTGGATCCAAGCAAAATCGGG
>JAYTHP010000143.1:0-1064 GCA_043732485.1 Oligoflexia bacterium | reverse complement strand
ATCTTGAGAATAGAGGTCTTGAGACGAAGGGTAGGGCCTAATTTGCATGGTCTACGTTATTTGCGCCATTAATGTTTCTTTTAAACGGCTCCTCACAGGCTTGCAAAATGCAAATTAGTTGCATTTCAAGCATTAGCTTATGTGCATCGGCGATGCAACCAGAGGGTCGCATTGTGGGTTTTTGTGTGGTTTCAACCATCGGCGATAGCCTGAGACCTAGAGCGAGCTTAGCTCAGCGGTAGAGCAGGGTCTTTACACGGCCAAGGTCATAGGTTCAATCCCTATAGCTCGCACCATTGATTTCAACGACTCTCAGTGCAAGGCTTGTTAAGCCCTGACGAGGGTCGTTTTTTTTTTGGGAAGGGGTGAGAAGCCTACTCCCTAGGTCGTGACAAGTTGCAGCAGAGGCGCGCGCTCTCTCCTACTGCGCTGCGCCAGGATCCTTGGGCGCCTGTTTCTGCGACTAGGAAGAAGCGGAAAAGCGGCGGCGGGAGGGGGGGGGTAGTCGGCCTGGAGCTAGAGTGAGAGGTAGCGCCTGCTGGGTTGTCTTGAGGGTTATTGACTTGAGCTGCATCATGAGTGAGAAAAAATTAGCTTTGCTCGAACCGCGCTTGACGTGGCTACCCACGGGGGTTGCGGTCTTCATCCTACTTGTTGCAGGGGTGTCACTGGATCTCAGGAATCAAAGCGGCGGCTGGTGGCGCGGTGCGCAGCCTGCGACTAGCCAGGAGGTGCCTGGGGATTTTGCGGTTTACGCGCGTGCGCTGGAGCGGGTGCAAGCAGGGCGTAATCCCTATGTTGGCAGCGATCCTTCACCTTATAAGTATTCCCCTGGAGCGCTGGCCTTTTTACGTCTCCTGGGCCGCGTTGATTTGCAGGAGAGTTGGGCTATTTTTAAAGCGCTCTGCCTGTTGAGTTGGGGCTTGGCGTTGCTGGCGGGGGTGCGCTTTGACGGCTGGCAGGAGGTGGGGCTGCTGCTTTTGGGTCTAGCGCTTAGCTGGAAAGGCCTGCTTGAGACCTTGGATTATGGGCAGATCGAGTTTCTGGTGCTGGTAGCAAGCGTG
>JAYTHP010000142.1:0-12353 GCA_043732485.1 Oligoflexia bacterium | reverse complement strand
TCCTCGAAGTAGGAGACGCGGAGCAAAATGTGCCTGCGGATCTCTTTAAATTATGTTGTTGGGCGCATGACTATTACTTAGCGCCTTTGGGTGAGGTCTTGAATTGTGCGGCGCGACTTGCGCCTGCTAAGCGCGGCGCAGAATCCTCCCACTCCCCTCCTCGCCGCAAGCCAAAACGGCTGACTCAAGCGGGAGGCGGCGGCGCGGTACCACCTCCCTTGTCTGATCAGCCTGGCTTCGTGTTAACCGAGCAACAAGCGGCGGCTTTAGAGCGCTTAATTCAGCTGGAGCAGGCTCAGAAGCAGCGGGTGTTACTCTTGCACGGGGTGACGGGCAGTGGGAAAACTGAGGTTTATCTGGAGTACGCCAAGCGGGTGTTGAGTCGTAACCAGAGCGTTTTGGTGCTGGTGCCGGAGATTGCCTTAACCGCTCAGCTCCACGACCGCTTTCAATCGGTCTTGCGTGAGCCTGTGGTGTTGTGGCATTCCGGTGTGTCGCCCAAAAAACTACAAGAGCAAATGTCGGCCTTAAAACAAGGAGTGGTGCGGGTGGTGGTGGGAGCACGCTCGGCGGTTTTTGCGCCGCTGCGAGAGCTTGGGGTGATCATTGTCGATGAGGAGCATGATCCAAGCTATAAGCAAGAAGACCGAGTGCGATACCACGCCAGGGATTTGGCGATTGTGCGCGGGAAAATTACCGGAGCTTTAGTCGTTCTGGGCTCCGCCACACCGAGCCTTGAGACGCTAGCGCACGTGCGGGCTGAGAAGTATGCGGTCGCAAGGCTTGCCAAGCGCTTTTCTGCAGCAGGGGAGCCGCAAGTGGAGATTGTTTCCTTAACGGAAGAGCCCCTGGTGCCGGGCTTGCAAGCACCGCTGGCGGTGGTGACCTTGCAGCAGATGCAAACGGAAATTGACGCAGGCAATCAGGTGATGGTTTATCTTAATCGTCGGGGGTTTGCCACCTACGTGATGTGCAAGGACTGCAGAAAGACGATCCAGTGCCCTTGTTGCAGCGTGTCGCTGACGCTCTATAAAAAAGTGTCGAGCTTGCGTTGTCATCAATGCTTTTATCAGCGGGCGGTGGATGATCAATGTGCGCACTGTCAAAGTTTTAACTTGTTTCAGATGGGCGCGGGGACGGAGAGTCTCGAGATGGAATTGCCGCGCCTGCTCAAAGGCGCCAGGTTTTTGCGCTTAGACCGTGACCAAATTACCACAACGCGTAAGTTGAATCAGCTCTTAGATGATTTTCGCAAAGGGGTCGGTAACGTGCTGCTTGGCACTCAAATGCTGGTGAAAGGGCATGATTTCCCAGGGGTGACGCTGGTGGTGGTGGTCTTAGCGGATGGCTTGTTTCGTTGGCCGGATTTTCGGGCCAATGAGCGCGCCTACCAGGTGCTCAAGCAAGTGGCCGGTCGCGCGGGCCGCGGTGCACGGCTGGGGAGAGTGCTGATTCAGGCTTATCAAACCGAGCACCCGGTACTGCAGCTGATTCAAGCAGGAGCTGGGGGAAAGAGTGCTGCAGCAAGCAGCACTCTTGATCAAGTTGACCCAGAAGTTGACTTTTACGCTCAGGAACTTGAGTTACGGGAATTGCTGGCCTATCCGCCGTTTGGTAGGCTTGCCCGCCTCAGGCTTGAGGACGACAAGCGAGCGGAGGTCAAGGAGCAGGCCGAGCAGGTGGTGAGGGTGATGAAGGAACGCTTGGCGCCAGGCTGCGAGCAGGGGCTTGAGGTTTTGGGTCCATCAGAGGCCTTGATTGAAAAGCGCGGGAATCGCTTTCGCTGGGACATCGTGATTAAGGCCAAGACCATTCAAGCGCTGCAGCAGGCGGTTCAGGTGGCCCAGGCGTTAGCTTTTGCCAAGCGCTGGCGCATGCAAGTCGATATTGATCCCCACTCGATGTAAGCGTAAAGAGTAGGCAAGTGGCAGGGCCTGTGTAGGTGAGAGAGTGAGTGTGTTTTCTTAGTAGCTTTTTTGTGTAATATTTTTTAAACTAAGTAGTAGATAGATTCAGCGAACGCGAATGAGCTTGGTTTAAGAAAAAGACGACCCACGAAGGCGCCCGAGTTGCCTGGCAGGCTCGCACCTTGACGAGCTGACGGTGCCTCCGACGGGGAAATCAGGGCGAGAAAACACGAGAAAAAAACATGACGGGTAAAAAGCTTGACGCCCTGCTCTATCTAGCAAAACCTGCCCTAGGGCGCTTGGCTGGTGGGGTTTACGGACTGCTTCATTTAGGCTTTAGGTTCGTTTGCCCGATCCTAGGATGCCTGGTCCTAGGGTGCACGAGCCTGGCGTTTGGCGTGACGCGTGAGGACGAACCAAGCCCCTTGGCTGCAGCTGCCACGCCTCCGAGTCTAGCGCTGCCGACTCCAGCGAGTCGGGTTGGTGCGGGCGAGCAAAGGGTGCCTGCGACGGAGGCTGAGGCTGGGATTAAGGCTGAGACTCGGGTGTCACAGAGTGCTGAGAAGGGAGAGCCTACAGAGGTGAGCGAGTCCCTCTTGCCTTTGCTAGACGCCGAAACGAGCGCCAGACAGTTGACGCATCTACCAGAAGCACTGCTCCCGCAAACCCTCTGGTGGGTGGTGGGGTTTACCGCAAACTCCAAGGTAGCGCTGGTGCTTTGTCAAGGTGAGCTCAGTCGACGCTTAGGGGCGGTGGGTTATCTGCTGGCGGTGGCCGAAGGGCTGCCGTTTTTTTTAAGAGACATGATCAAAAATGCGGTAATTAATGGGGTCCCTGAAGCCTTGCGCGAGCACCTGTTACTGCTGGAATCGGGCAAGCAGGTTTTACAAGCACTCACGCATTTTAGCGAGCAAAAGAGCGATGAGGCCTATATCTTAGGGCTGAGCCCCAAGGGGGATCATCAGTTTGCGGTGCGATACGTTACCCATAGCCGTTGCCTGGTGGAGCAGCAAGTGACGGAGATCGTGGCTGCACTGCAGTCCTTGCGCGATCAACGGCTGCAGGCCGTCGGGGGAGAGCCCGCTGCCAGGGGAGAGACGACTGTGAGGGGTCACTTCAGGAAGCTCAGTCAACACTTGAAAAAAAAAGCATCGAGACAAAAAAAGCAGACGGCTCTTGAGGTGAACTCTTAGGCCCATAGGGGGAGGGGATGGTTTCCTGGTTTGCGTGTTTGTTGCGTTGACTGATAGCCTTTAGGCGCGTTTCCTGAGGAGCAGGAGTTGGGCGAGTAAAAAAAAGATCAAGCTTGGGAGCCAGGCCGCAAGGACCGGGCTAAGTACGCCACTGATGCCCAAAGAGAGTGAGACGGAGTAGGAGAGCCAGTAAAAAAAGGTCATCATCAAGCAGAGCGCCAAATCCTTGGCTAAACCGCCTGACCTGCGGTGGCCTACGGCAAAGGGAACCGCAAGCAGGCCCATGACGAGCGCAATAAAAGCGGTGCTGATGCGGGCCTGATATTTGACCTCAAACTTGCGAGTGTCGGCGCCTGCTTGTTTCATTTTTCCAATATAGGTGGCTAAGTCCTGGAAATTAAGGCTTTCCGATTCTTGCTCAATGCTCATAAAATCGGCGGGAGTTTCTTGCAGTCGCAGCGCTTTTTCTTGAAAGGCTTGAAAGGTCGGAAAATCCTCTTCCGATTGGAAAAAACTTAAGGTGCCTTGCTGCAGCTGCCAGAGTTGGCCGTCAAAAGTCGCGCGCTGCGCGGTGGTCACCTGCGTGAGCTGAAATTGATCATCAAAGTGATAAATCGTCAGCCCGGAAATGGTGTTCTGCTTGGGATCAAATTTTTGTAAGTTGTAGATCAGGTTCTTAGAGCGATACCAGATTTTTTCCATGTTCAAATTGAGGTTAAAATCAGGAATTTTCTTCATCGTGCGCCAAAAAAACTGGGTGCGCTTGGCATGAGCTTGCGGCAGCAGGGTATCTTCGGCTTTCAAGATCAAGGCCGACGTGCACAAGATCAGGCTGAAAAAGATGGCACAAATACGCCAAAGACTGTAGCCGATAGCTTGGGCGGCAATCAGCTCGTGGCTGCGATTTAAACCAGAAAGCGTCAATAGGGTGGCCAGTAAAACCGCCGGGGGGGTCATCTGGACGAAAATCAGCGGCAGATTCAAAACATGGTGAATGAAAATGTCTTGGCTTGCAAACTCATGATTATACAGGTCATTGAGCATCCCTTGGAAGAAGAACAGGGTGCTGAGGCTGACGGCCGCAAGCAGTAGGTTCTTGAGAAACAGTTTAGCTAAGTAAAGGTCTAGGGTTCTCATGGTTCCTCCCCATTTTGCTTGAAAATCGGTGCCTTGTGGGTTAAATTCACACGATGTCGCAAACCACAAAAAAAGAAAAGCCTTGGTTTCAGTTTACTTGGGAGCAGGAGCAAAAAAAAGTTTTCTTTGAAAACCTCATCTCTTTGGTGCTGGCCTTCACCTTAGTCTGCATGGTGCGATCGAGTGTTTTTGAGGCTTTCAAGATTCCCAGTGGCTCGATGATCCCCACTCTGTTTGTGGGTGATCATATCTTTGTGAACAAGTTTGCTTACGGGCTGAAGATTCCGTTTTCTGACTGGGCGACGGATCATCCGATCTACCTGATTGAGCGTCAGCCGCCGAAGCGCGGTGATGTGATTGTTTTCATGTATCCTAAGGATGAAACCATGCATTTCATCAAGCGGGTGATTGGGGTGGCGGGAGATCAAATTGAGATCGTCGACCGCCAGCTGTATGTCAATCATCAGAAGGTGACGGCTGACCCGGTGCCGCAGGAGGAAGCGAACCAGACTTTTAAAAGTTTAGATGAGCCTAAGTACACGGAAAGTGAGATTAATTTATCACGCGAGCATCTTTTTGGGGCGGATCACGCCATTTTCATGAACAAAGAAAGTTATGGGCTGGATACCTTTGGCCCGGTGACGGTTCCTGAGGGGAAGTTGTTTGTGATGGGCGATAACCGTGATTACTCCAATGACAGCCGGTTTTGGGGCTTCGTGCCGTTGCGGTCGGTGAAGGGGCAAGCGGTGGTGATTTGGCTGTCCTTCATTTTTAACCTCAAAGAAGGTCTTTTTCGCTTTTATGGCAATCGCATAGGGACGGCGTTACACTAGTTTTTGGGTAACAGCCGATTGATCAAGTGGGTGAGAGCCACTAGCAGCTGCGCGCAAAGCCACTGCAAGGAGCGGGGGAGCGTAATGATTCTTTTAGCTAGCTCAGGACTTTTGCGGTAGTAAAGCGCAATCAGGGTGCGGCCACGGGGCGAGGGTCTTAGGACTTCATCGCGAAAGCGACTGAGGGTGGGAATGACCTCGCTGGGTAGCTGATGCTGCAAAGCTGTGGCAATAAAGCAGCGGGAGACCTTCAAGTTGTCGTAGGCTCTTTTGAGTTCCGGGCGGTAGGAGACCCTACTTTGACTTAAGTAGGATTCGACGGTACGGGCGGCCAAGCGCTGGTAAAACATCCCTTTTGAGAAAATAATGTACTTTTCGAGATAGTGGGCAAATTTAGAATAGGTTTCCTTGGAGTTGGCCTGATCGTAGATTTTCGTTAAATCCCAGTAAATCCCGTGAATAATGAATAATTCAGTCATTTCCTTCTTAAAATCAAAGAGCGTGGGCATGAGTTGCCCTTCTTCGACTTTTTTGAATTCTTCAACTAAATGTAAGTAGGTTTGGCAGGCTTTGACGGCCTCGGTGATTTTTCTTTTTTTCGCAAGCGCGGTGCCTTGTTTGGCGTAATCGAGCCTATAACTGAGCATTTTCTTCTTGTTCTGGGATTCAGCCAGTTCAAGGGCCAGCCTAATATTGCGCTTGGCTCTAGTTTCTGGAGGTGCGGATCCCATATTCCTAGTGTAGCTTTTCTTTTTAAATTTTGGTAGCCTCTGACCATCAAATGGCAAAATTAAAAATTTACACCTTCCCCGAGCTGGTTTTAAAACAAGTGGCTCGCCCTATTGTCAGAGTAGAGAAAGAGCACTTTCGGCTAGCCGATCAGATGCTTGAGACGATGTACGATGCTCCAGGCATTGGTTTGGCAGCCAATCAGGTGGGGGTTTTGCAACGGATGCTGGTCCTCGATGTCGATTATGACGTGATTGATGAAGAGGAAGAAGGAGCAGGCTTAGAAGAGCGGCAGGCAGACGACGGGTCTTTGTCTTTGAAAACGACTCCGGACGCGGCCCCCGCAAAGAAACAAAGTTTTAAGGAAGCGAGCCCCCTGATTTCCCACAAGCGACGAATGGAAAACAAGAATCCTCGTATTGTGATGAATCCTGAGGTGGTTTACCGCGAAGGGTCGCAGATGTTCACCGAGGGGTGCTTGTCGGTGCCCGAGTTTACAGCTGAGGTGAAGCGTGCTGAGAAGATTCGGATTCGTTTTCTCACCCTAGACGGGGTGGAGCGAAGCTTGAGTGCCGAGGGGCTGCTTGCGGTGGCCATCCAGCATGAGATGGATCATCTGGAGGGTCGGTTGTTTATCGATCGGCTCAGTCCACTTAAAAAAGAGATGGTCAAGCGCAGGTTGCGGCAAGAGCGTGCAAAAAATGACGATGACCCCAACCGCAGGCGTTAACTTACCAGCGATGGCGAGGACGTTGCTGCCAGTGAGTCTGTGTGAGAGGCAAAAGTCTTGGCATGGCTTGTGGGAGTAGAACCCGGAGGGGTCGTTTGAGATGCCCGAGTGGAGAGGTCTGAGATGAAAGGTCTGAGATGAAAGGTCTGAGATGACAAGCGCCACACGCAGACTCAGAATCGTGTTCATGGGGACGCCGGAGTTTGCGCTGCCTTCGCTTGAGGCCTTACACGAGGCGCATGAGGTGGTGGCGGTGTTTACCCAGCCGGATCGCCCGTCGGGTCGGGGAGGGAGGCAGCATGCGGCGGCCTTCTCGCCGCCCGTCAAACAGGCGGCGCTCCGCTTCGGCTTAGCGGTCTTGCAGCCTGAGAAGCTGGGGGCGGCTGAGGAGCAACTTCGCGCCTTGCGCCCCGACGTGATCGTGGTGGTGGCTTATGGGCAGTTGCTCAAACAGGTGATTTTAGAGATTCCGGCGCTTGGCTGTTTAAATCTCCATGCCTCCTTATTGCCGCGCTGGCGCGGGGCTGCACCGATCCAGCGCGCGCTTTTGGCAGGGGACGCCGTCACCGGAGTCACGGCGATGCAGATGGTGCGGGCGCTTGACGCTGGTAATATTTTTTTCCAAGAAAGGGTGGCTATTCAGCGCGAGGAAACGGCTGCGTCCTTGCAACAGCGTTTAGCAGACCTGGGAGGACCCCTGCTGCTCAAGACGTTGCACCACTGGGATGAGGCTTTTGCCAGTGGCAAGCCGTTTCTGGGGGCTCCGCAGGATCCTGGGGGGGTGCTTTATGCCGCAAAACTCGATAAAGCAATGGAAAAACTGGATTGGCAGCAGGGCGCAGCGATCGCTTTAGAGCGACAGGTGCGGGCGTTACAGCCGTGGCCTGGGACGAGCCTTTGGGTGTTACCCGCGCTTGAGCGCTTGAAGGTGAAGGCGGCGCGGGCGTGCTCAGCCCTCGAGGCGGCACGAGCGGCTGAGAGCTTAAGCGAGATTGGGGCCGGGGGTGGGTCTCAAGCTGGTAAAATTGTTGCTTTTGAGGGGAAGGTGTTCTTGGGGGTGAGGGGTGGGTCGGAAGCGTCTTTAGCGTTATCAGGCGTGGGTTTAAGTGGATCAGAGCCGACGTTGTTGTCAACACCAACGTCGTTCGCCTCGCCTCCAGAGTTTTTGCAGCTGCTGAAGCTGCAGTGGGAAGGGAAAAAAGAAATGAATGAGCGTGAATTTCTCAATGGGTTAAGCGGCAAGAAATTGACGCTACCTCTATCCTTAGCGTTAGGCCCCGCATGACGGGCGACTCCGTGCCATCACCACCCTCCTTCTCCTTGTTCTTGCCAACAACGCTTGCCACTGCCACGGTTGCTGCAAGACCTGCGCCGCAGCTTGCAGCCTCGCTGCTCAGTGCCGATTGTTTAGACTTGAAAACCGAGTTTGCACGTTGTCAGGCGGCAGGGATCGATGGTTTTCATCTCGATCTCATGGATGGGCATTTTGTTCCTAATCTCGGGGTGGGTCTGGCGTTGGCGCAAGCGGTGGCGCGGCATTTCATGATGCAACAGCAGTCTTGTCTGATGGACGCTCACTTGATGGTCACGGATCCTACGCGTTGGGTGCGTGAGCTCGCCAGTGTGGGGGTGCACCGCATTACGGTGCACGTGGAGGCGGCCGTTCACCTGCAGCGCCTTTTAACGCTCATTCGCTCACTTGGCTGTCAGGTGGGGGTGGCGTTAAATCCTGCAACCCCTTTGGGTACTTTAGAGGAAGTCTTGGATCTGGTGGACGTCGTGCTGCTCATGAGCGTCAATCCGGGCTTCAGTGGACAAAGCTTTTTGCCGCAAACAATCAACAAGTTGCACAGGCTTGTGGCCTTACGCCAGCAGCAGCAGCCGCAGCGTTTTTTGATTCAAGTCGATGGCGGGGTGAACGAAAGCAACCTGGCTGCGCTCTATCAGGCAGGTGCCGATCAATTCGTGCTCGGGCTAGGGCTGTTTTCTTACCCCGATTACTCCGCGCGGGTGCGTGAGTTACGTGAAGTGCTGAGAGTGGCTGCGACTGTTTCTTGAATCGGGCTCGGGGGTTATTTTAGCCAAGCGTCCATTTGATGATGCATCCATGGGCTGTTCCAGTCCTTTTCGCCGTCAATTTGCAGGAGAACCTTCCGGTTTTGATCCAAAACCAGCGTCATCGGAATGGCATAGACTGCGAATAGCTGCACTAAGGTGCTTTGCGAATCAGCGACCAGGGGAAACGGGATTTGGAATTTCTTTTGGATCTGCGGGATGATCTCCAGCGGGTTTTCATCCAGGTTAACGCCAATGATTTCAAATCCTTGTGATGCATAGGCTTCTCGCAGTCGCACTAACGAGGGCATCTCCTCCATACAAGCATCACACCAGCTGGCCCAGAAGTTCAGGAGCGTCAATTTCCTGGGGTGATCAGAAAAAGTACTGGTTTTGCCATCAAGCGTGGTCCAGTGAAAATCAGCTAAGGTGGCCCCCACCGACGGTGTCTGGGTCACCGCTCCGTCCTTTTGCAAGGGTTGCAAGTGGGCTTGGCTCCAAAGAAGCGCCCCGAGGAGTAGGAAGAAAACGCTTAGGTAGGGTAAAAACGGGGTGAGAAGCAATTTTATACGATTAAGCATAGTTGAAATGGAAGGCTAGCCCGTGAAGATTAAGGTTTTGGAGACTATTAGCAGACAATTTTTTTCATTTTAACTTATAATGAAAGCTATGGGGAGTTCTTTTGCAAAAAATCTGAGGGCGCGGCTCCACCAGCCCAAAGGTCAAGCGATGGTCGAGTACCTGTTGCTTGCCGCACTCGTGGTAACGCTTTTTGGGATTTTATCCGCCGGCCTGAGGGCCCCCTTGAAGGGGGTTTGGAACTTCTATCTCGAGCAAATTGTCCCAGGCTGTCCGGGATGTCCCTACGCAGGTGGTAGGATCTAAAGAGTGCACGCGCATGCGGGGGGCGACTGCGAGGGGGTTAGTGCTTAACAGGGGACACTTTTACCAGCACGTAACCGCGGTTTTGCTTGGCACCTTCATCAAGGGTAGCCATCCCTTTGAAAAAAGTCTCCTCAGATACCCAGTAGGGCTCGTAGTATTCCCGGTCCACGTCGAGGATCAAGACTTTTTTCTGGACAGGGTCGTAAGCCCCTACGGGCGAGACATGACCGATATTGGCATCCCCGGTATAGGCGCCTTGTAAAAAGTTAGCAAGCAGATAAGTGTGGGGAGTTTGGGTGAGTTGCAGCAAGTCCTGGTGCAAGCTTGCCTGCACTTTAGGGTGACTGGGATCGGCGTGGACGGCATGCACCTGGGTGAACGCAAGCTCATAAGCCCGCAGACTTTCCTGGGTCAAAATGGCCAGTTCATCGAGCGTCACGCCGCTTGCCCGAGCCCAGATCGGATTTTTAACCCGCTGCAGCAAAAGCTCCTCTGACACGAGCGGATCGTCGGCGGTAAGCGGTAGTTGCGAGCGCAGCGCATTCAGGAGCAAGGTGACGCTTGCCACCGAGCAAGAACTGCCGGTCTTTTGTGGCGCATAATAGGGAATCAGCCGCCAAAACTGCCAGGCCGGGTGCGCTGAGTTCTGAAAGTAGCCGTAGGTGTGGGAGAGCGGCAGGGCCTCAGGACCTAATTTTGGTTTAGCGGCTGCAAGCGTGGGGGCGAAGAGTGCGAGGAGAAAAACCCAGGAAATCCAAGCGGTTTTGCGTAAAAGTTGGGGCGGGCGTTGGAAAGTGTGCAGGCTCATAACTAAAAGTTTAAAGCGCTAGGGTGAGAAAGTAAAGCGCTTACCGGTCGAGTAGAATCTAGCGGGAGGTGATGAACGGTGGGCGGGGGCAGGGAGGATGGGCCACTGCTAGGGTTACCGTCAAAACTATGACTCTGAATTCCCCAAGCCTTCATTCGAGATTGGAAGACGGAGGGTGGATGGCTAATCGCGGAGCTTATTTTGGTCGCGTAATTGTTGCGCGGAAGGTAGGTAGGAAGATCAGGAAAACGATCAGGAGGAAAAGGTATGATTTTTTTCACACTAAGGCCGCTTGCTTGAAGGTCTCTATTTTTTTGGCGTCGTTGGTGGCAGTGACTTTCAGGATAGTTGTCGGATCAACTGAATTTATCTGAACTAGCTTACAGGGTGGAATTTTTAAGAAGTTTAATTTGACGGATTTAATTAAGTCGCAGTTTCTGTGGTTCTTTGACCAGCGTAGAGAGTGTTTCATTTCTAGCGGCTGGTAGAATTATTTTATTTTTTCTTATATTTTCAGGCCTTTGCCCTTATGGCGGGCGCTCGGCGTCACAAATTTAATGCCACTATGCAGGTGCTGAGTATTGTACCAATGCTCGAACTTAACCATCCAAGCGACGCTCTCCTACTGCAAAAGGCTGCGAAGGAAATAGGTTACAATATTTTACGGTCCTAAAAAGAGCCTTTGAAAAAGGCTTGTCGTTGCTAACCGCGGGCCGAGAGAACGAAGAGGCAACGCCCAGGCTTTGCGTGGTCAAAAGCAATGCTTGATCCCTTCATGGCGCCACCATGATCAGCGTGAAGAACCAATTGATTTCTATCAATATTTTCCCTGATACAAATTTCGTTCAGTAAATCGGCAGCAAGCTCCATCGCCTCTCGGTCGTGAATCTTCCAGCCCACAATTTTTCGCGAGTAAATGTCAATAAAGAGATAAAGGCAGAAATACAGACCGAGACAAAGTCAGTTTGGACGTTACGCTTGCTTGGTGTAGTGAAAAAAACCACCTTCGCTCGCTTGATTTCTCAGGCTGCAATCTGAGCAGTCAAAGAGCGGGGGCGCTTTTAGGCTTAAGGAGCATGAATAATCACCTCAGTGAGCTGGGTTTATCGAGTAATCGAGTCAGGCGCTCGTGCATGGCAATAACCGCGTTGTGAGCCTAAAACTGGTTGGCAGTGAAATTGATGACTGCGGAGCAGGCGAAATCGCTCAGGCGCTTTGCTCCCTCAATAACCGCCTCCAGAGGCTAGATCTTGGTAAGAATAGCTGCGGTTACAATTGCGCGCAGGAATTTGCTGTATCCCTGCGGAGCGAGCATAACTGCCTCTTGAGCTTAAATTTTGGCAACAACGAGATGGAATTTAAGGGCAGCCTGTTACTTGGTAGCGCACTGGAAAAATAGAATAATTATTTCGTCTTGCTGGATCTCAGCGGCAACCTGCTCGGAGTGAGCGGCGGCATCGCAATTGGCCAGGCTCTGAGGAACAATCGTAAGTTACGTACTTTAAGATTAAATGAAACGAGCGCTGGGAAGCTTCGGTCTGTGGGTAATCGCGCAAGCGTTGCCTCACAACCGGCATCTTTCTAAGCTGGTTCTGGCAGGTAACCCTACTTGACGAGGTGACATGATGGCGCTCGGGCGCTTGCGGAGAATCGTTCACTGACGCACTTCGATTTGACTCATTACCCCACTGGCGACCTTAGAGCCAGCTTCGCAAACCCCGAATATCATAGTTAAGCTAAAATGACGCAAGCGCAGGCTAAAAATGTCATTGCCCGATAGACTGCGAGGTGGTGAATCCGTCGCGTTCGAATCCCGCAGTATTGATTAAGCTATGAAAGGGTACGTTCAACAACCCACCGCTTGGCATTATAGCGTCGAATGGGTTTAACTTGAGTCCCGCGCTTGATAATATGAGAAGTGTAACCCCACTCTTCTACTAGTTGCCGGTTGGCAGCTGAGTCGAAGCCCTTGTCTGCGCAGAGGTGCTGCTCAACTTCTTTTGGTTTAGGCCTGGGTAGTCCAATACTTTCGAGGGCTTCTTCAATCTGGTGCATATCGGACTCGTTTGCTGGAAT
>JAYTHP010000141.1:0-69570 GCA_043732485.1 Oligoflexia bacterium | reverse complement strand
TCCATCAGTGCGGTGAATTGCGAGTTTAAGACGTTCGGGAAAGAGGCCACGAGCAGTTCGGTCACCACCGTGCCAAGCTCACTGGGGAAGTACTTATGGTCTCGTTTTTCGACATACTCGCGGTCTTGTAAGTGCGATAAAATGGTGGCGTAGGTGGAGGGTCGCCCAATGCCTTGCTCCTCTAGTTCTCGGATCAGCGAAGCATCGTTAAAGCGCGGTTTTGCTTGCGTAAAGTGCTGGGAGGGCTCAAGCGTTTGCAGCTCCACTGGGTCGCCCACCAAGAGGTTGGCAGGGAGCTGTAAGGCGTTGTCGTCGTTATCGTCGCCTGCGGCTTCTTGGGAGTCGTTTTTTTGGGTGGTGGTGGTGGCTGGAGAGTGATCCAGTGCGGTAAAGCCAGGGAATTTGAGCACCGAGCCTATGGCACGAAACTGACAGCGTACGTCAGTCTCCGTCTGAGCCGCGGGGGGGGCAAAAACCTGAGAAGGAGAGGGGGGGCTGATGGTGGGGGTGTTTGACGGAAAAGGAGAGCTCACTAGGTCCAAAACGGTTTGATCGTAAAGCGCTGGCATCATTTGGGAAGCGAGAAAACGGTTCCAAATCAAGCGGTAAAGCTTCCAGGCGTCGGGCTCCAAGTGGCCTTGGATTGCTTCTGGGGTAAATTCTAAGGAAGTGGGGCGGATGGCCTCATGGGCGTCTTGCGCTGATTTCTTACTCTTGTACAGGTGGGGCTGGGCCGGCAAAAAGTTGACGCCGTAGCTTTTGGCAATCCAAGCGCGGGCGGCTGCAATGGCCTCCGGCTCCACTCGTACCGAGTCAGTGCGCATGTAAGTGATCAAACCGCTGGTTCCCAGCTCACCCAGGTCCATCCCCTCGTAGAGTTTTTGCGCAAGCGTCATGGTTTTTTTTGCACTATAGCCTAATTTGCGGGAGGCCTCTTGTTGCAGCCTGCTTGTGATCAAAGGCGGCTGCGGGTGGCGTTTGCGCTCTTTTTGCTCTAGTTGCAAGACGGAAAACTGGCAAGTTTGCAGTTGCTCGATCAGCTTGAGGGTGTCGGCTTGGCGGGGAAGCAGGGGGTCTTGGCCATTGATTTTAAAAAGCGCCGCGTGGAAGCTTGCGCCCTGATGTTTGCAAAATTTGCCCTCAATTTCCCAGTACTCTTCCGGCTGGAAGGCCTTAATTTCTGCTTCGCGCTCAACCACCAAGCGCAAGGCCACCGATTGCACCCTGCCTGCTGAGATTCCGCGTTTTACCTTATCCCACAAGAGGGGGCTAATTTTATAGCCCACCAAGCGATCGAGAATGCGTCTGGCTTGCTGGGCGTGAAAGAGATCGTCATTCAGTTCCCGTGGATGCGCTAAAGCCTCCAGGACATGGGTCTTGGTAATAGCGTGAAACAGCACGCGGTAAATTTTTCTTCCTCGGCTTTTCAGTTCTTCGCGGATATGCCAGGCAATGGCTTCGCCTTCGCGGTCCGGGTCGGTGGCTAAGTACAGCACCGATACGAGCTTGGCCGCCCGTTTCAGCTCCTCAATCACCTTGATTTTCTGGGGAATCACCTGATAGTCGGGGGTAAAGCCCTTGAGAGTATCCACCCCGAGTTTGCTCTTGGGTAAGTCCTTGATATGACCGATACTTGCCTTGACGATATAGTCGCGGCCTAAGTACTTTTGAATGGTTTTAGCCTTAGACGGTGATTCAACGATGATCAAAGCCTTCTTCGTCTTGAGTTTCGGTCGGGCTAAGGCGCTGGGAGCGGCTACTTTTTTTGTCATGGTGGGGGCTTCTTTGGGTTTTTCCTGGGAGAGAGTGGGAAACGCCTCGCTTCTAGCGGTGCGCGCTTTGACCGAAAAGCTCAGGGGGACGTGGGATGGCTAGGAAAAGCGAGTGCGCAGCGAACGGCGTGCTTTGAGTCAGGTGAGGAACCTCGGAGGTGAAAACGATCAAAAATGTACTGGGCGTCGTTCTCTAAACTAAAAAAATCACGGCTGCTTGAAAACTCGCTGAGCGACCAGAAGTCATCCAAAAATAGGTCCTCAAATAAGCGGTAGCCGCGGGCGCGCCATTCTGCAAGCGGGGTGTGCTGCGGCCTGGTACCTTGAATTAAGGCCGTGAGCTGAGCAAGGCTGGGTAAAACACTGTCCTTGCCCATCCCGCGGCAAAACAAACCAGCCTCCTCAAAGCCCATTCTCCCACAATTGCGACTGAGAAAGAAGCTAAGTTGGTTTTTGGGGTGGGCGCTGCGCACGAAATAAGCGCTCCCTGCGCACCTGCCTTCTTCTTCTAAGGCCCGTAGGCCTGAAAAATCGCGATTGTCGTCTAAAAGCGCTTGAAAAGCTGCCCGCTCTTGAGGATGAAAAAGCGCGCTTAAGAGTTCCTGTTGGGGTGGGACGACCACGACTGAGGTGGACGCTGCTGCACGAAGGGGAGAAAGAGTGGTGAGGCAAAAGAGCCAGAGAAAGCTTGAGCGGAACAGAGAACTGATTTTTGAAACGACCATGCAACAGAGTTCCTCACTGAGGGTTTGAATAAAAATAGGCTAACGCGCACGGGCCTGAGAGCAAACAGAGCGGACTTGTTGTTTTGAAAAACAATTTCAAAACCAAGGGTTAAGCCAAGAAGGTGTGCAACGTCTCTTGTGCCTCGGTTTTTTCATGCTCTTGCGGTTGAGGGAGAGCAGGGTGCGCAGAGTTCCGCAAAGTTTCGTGGTTATGAGACTTATTCAGTTTGCATGGCACTGTCAAGTTCTTTTTGCTTTTGCAGGAGAGCGCGGGGGCGTCATCAGCGGGCGTCATCAGTGGGCGTCAAGTGATCGCTTGCGAAGCCCAGGCGACTGGACTGGCTGCCGTCGCCGCCATCGCATCGGATTTTTTACCAAGGGCAAGTCTGCAGGAACCCAGTGGAGAGCCCTGTCCTTTCTCGGTCTGCCCTTCCTTGAGCTTCAGGAAGGTCAACCAGGCTGCTCATAGTCTCAGGTTAAGAGTGCAAGGTTTTTTCCTTAAGAAGCTCCCGGTGTCGGCTTTTTCTGCTTTTTGGAAGGGAAATAAAAAGTTGCGAGGGGTAGGATGGGGCTTCTGAGTGTTGAGAAAATTCATTGAGATGATAATATCATAAAGTATTGAAAGAACTATGCATTCCTCTTTCCTGAACGTTTCTAGCCGTGGCAATTCAAGTTAAAGCTGCTTGAGGGCAAAAAAAAACCGGCTAGCGGCTGGTTTCTTGGTGGGATGAAGCTTCCCTAGGGGAAATTCATCGAAAAAGTTGCCCTTCTCCGAGGGCGTAACGTAGAAACTATTCCTGCCTAACCAGCGACAAGGCCTATAAAAAACTATCTAAGTCAACTTTTCAATTTTAAGCGCCCTTTTTTCTTGGAGTTTTCTGGCTTACTGCAATTTCACCGGCAGCTCCAAGCACTGAAAGTAGCTTTGCAATGGATTTCAGGGAAATTCCTACATCCTCTGGATCCAGCAGTCTTTGAACCTGGGAAGGCCCAGTGCCAAGCAGTTTCTGTAGAGAATTGATACCTACTCCCTGGGTTTTCATCATGCCCCGCAGCTTAATCACAAACTGACGCTTTATTGCTCCTGCAATCACATCCGCCTGAAATTCCTCACCCTGCCCACCCAGCCAACTATCAAAAGAACTTCCTGCTGCTTGTGGAGTTTTTTTGGTTTTCATAATCTCTATCTCCTCTCCAAATAGTCTTTTAATCTGCGTCGAGCCAAAACAATGTCATCCTCAATCACACGCTGGCTCCTTGTCGCCGCATGGAGAAGTACCACCAATCGTTCACCCTCAAACGCATAGAAAATGCGGTAACGAACCTTCTCAATCCTCTTCCGTAACTCGAGGAGTCCTTTACCTAGCCGACAGGCATAGGGCATCGGCAGGACTGCTCCATTCATTTGGAGAAACTGAATTGCCTGACCTAACTGCAATCGCTCATTTTTATCCAAAGACTGTGGCCATTCTCGAACGGGCTCAGCTCCTTGGGGAGTTTGGTAAAAGAGAACTTTGTATTTAGCAGGTTGTGTTGTTTCCGTTGTGGCCTTCTAAGTTTAGGTGCTATTATTTTTGGTAGTAGCTTTCAACTCCTTCTTGGCCAATAAGGAGGTTGAAAGTTTGTGGAGCTGTTTTTAACCGAGGCTACCTCAGCCTCGCCCGGTAAACCGCGAAATTATGCTATAAAATCTCTCAAATCGTCAAAAAATTGACTTATTTACTTTTAATTTCTGAATCGGTCGGCTTTTGGCCCTGTTGGGCCATTTCTGGTGAGCCTGAGACCGCAATTTGGGCGGATGATGCAAAGGGTGGCGAAAAAAACGGCATGACACCGCTGTACCCGCGAGACCCCGCTTAAAAATCCCTACCTTTGCAATCAATGAAGTGAAGATAGGGGGGGTGGGTAACTGGAAGCGGCGTGATCGAAGGGGGCTATTTATGGCGGTTTAGACGGGACCATGGCGCCGGGGTGAGGTTCCAGTTGGCTCTTTTCGGGAACTTAGGACGTACACTCGCCCGACTGGTCAGCAACAAGGCGTAGAGCAGACCGCAAAAAGGCGGGCCCTTTTTTCGGCGGTAAGCTGGGAAATGAAGGCTTTTTTGGGTTTTCCGGCTCTAATTTCTCTCCTGTAAGGTAAAGACTGCGGCATCGGCATCCCTTGGCCAGGCTAGGACAACCGCTGCGGCTCCCCGAGGCAAGGATTTAATTCCAGTTTCCGGAACGCGAGGGGGTGGTCACCGCAGCACCAAACCCCGCTCTCAGCTAGGAAACGGTTTACAGAGCCCGGGAATCAGGAAGCTGGGACCAGGTCAATTTCCGCCTAAAAGCAAGAACCTTCCTCTTGCCTTTTTAAAATTACGCGAGATGCTAGAAAAATACCGCCCCCTAGGCAGCAGCAGAGAAGGGCCTCCTCCAGTGCTTTATCCTCGCGATGCGCCTGATCCGGCTCTAAAGGCGTCAGGGGCTCTCAGGGGAGGCCGCGCCCGCATGATAAGGAGAGAGAGAGCCCTGTGTTCCAGTCCGGCGCTGCTGCCGAAGCGATCCAGGAAATGCGAATCACCTTTGCTGTGCGCTCGTGAGGCATAGCTCTAACGCTCGATGCTAGCCCTGCTCAGCAAGAGGCTGAGCAGGATAACGAACCTGGACCTCAGGACCCAAGCGTAACAACTTGGGCCATCAAGGAGATGGCGCTCTCAACTCGCAGGTCGCAGCAAGGATGCCGCTGGCGCTCAAGGGGTTTCGGCGGCAGTGGAGAAGATCCAAGCTTAGCCGGGTGGACTCCTGGACACGCAAAACCAGGCCGTTGGAGTGGGATGGGTGTTGACTGCCCTAGCCGCCCCCCTGGTTGTAGTAAGAGGAAAGACCAAAGGTGGGACGTGACGGCGCATTTCGCGTTACTCAGAGTGGTCGTCTCAGTGGAGCTGCGTATTTTCTTTCAGCAGGGTGAGCAGGCTCGACATTACGGCACGATCAGACTCCGATCAAGTCTACGCCCATTACCTGCGTCCTGCACTCACTGGCTTCTTTGAGCTCAGCCGTATCCACCGACATCCAGCCTTCAAAGCCCTGCAGAAGCTGCGGATTAATAATCAACGACTCAACGACTCAATGAATCAATGAATCAAATATTCCAGAGGGCCGTCTGAGGTGGTCACTGGTCCCCTGCTGCTTCCAATCTGGGCAAGCGTCTTGCTCGCGGGGTCAAGTTGCTGTGCCGTTCTCACCTTAGCTTGCAGGAAGTAACCAATATCTTTCAGTTCTTTGAAGACACCAAAATCGAGGTGTGGGCTCATGTCGAAAATCTGAGCCTCTTTATTTGAAAACTCGATTTCAGGTTTGTAATCTTCTTTTGGAGTAACTCGAATTGGCCTAGGATTCATACAATCTCATTTCAATGGGTCAATTTTGAAGAGGGGCTGACCCTTACTTGCAAGTTCCCCGTCCGCCATCAGTTCGTCCTTGTGAATTTCAACCCACGCTACTCTTAGGCCCCTCCGGGCAAAAAAAAACCCGCCTAGAGAGCAGGTTTTGATTTAGCGAGTCCCTCTAAGTAAGAGGTTCTGCGTTGACAATAATGGCGTCCCCACGGGGATTCGAACCCCGGTTACCGCCGTGAAAGGGCGGTGTCCTAGGCCTCTAGACGATGGGGACACAAGTGACACCAACTCAAGCAAGACGAAGTCCCAAACTTTAGCGCTTTAGCCGGCAACTTTCAAGTAAGAAAATGAAAATGTTTCGCAAATTAGGGCTGAGGCTGCCAGAAACCGCAAAGCTCAAGTCGTCTCTCAGGCAAAAAGGCTGTGTGCGCTCGGAGCTCCTCTTGAGGGTAGTCCGAAGGCAAGTGGCAGGAGGGATGCTTTTTGCGGTTTTGTGAGATTACCAGGGCTCTTGGGCTTTTTCGCCATGGACGAAAACTAAAAACTGACGCATAGTCAAAGTCAGTTGAGATACTGAGAGCAGCAACTTCAATGACTTCAGTGCCTTGATGCGTTTTATCAACTTCTAGTCACTTCTATGAGGAGTATTCTTATGAAGCACGTCCTTCCTGATCTACCTTACTCAATGACCGGTCTACAGCCCTATTTATCCGCTGAAACGCTGGAGTTTCACTGGGGTAAGCATCATCGCACCTATGTCGACAAGCTCAATGCCCTGATTCCAGGCACAGAGTTTGAGGGGATGAGCCTAGAAGAGATCGTTAAGAAAGCCACAGGCCCGATTTTTAACAACGCCGCGCAGACCTGGAACCACACTTTTTACTGGAACAGCCTGACTGCGGAAAAAACTCACCCCGAAGGTGACTTTTTGAAGATAATTAAGCGGGATTTTAGCACAGTAGAGCAGTTCACAGAGCAGTTTCATCAAGCCGCCGTGGGCGTGTTTGGCTCAGGCTGGGCTTGGCTCGTAATGTCGGAAAAAGACCAGAAATTATCGATTGAAACCACTTCGAACGCGGAAAATCCCCTCCGTTTAGGTCGTAAGCCGTTGTTGAACTTTGACGTATGGGAGCATGCCTATTACATCGACTATCGCAATGATCGCGCGAAATACCTAAAAACGCTGTTACCGCTGCTCAATTGGCAGTTTGCTGAAAGCAACTGGAAGCAAGCAAGCGTGCTTTGATTGCGACCGGCTTTCGGCTGTTCCCAACAAAAAAAAGGGCTTCAAAGCATCGCAAGGTGACCCGAGCCTAGGCGCACTCACTTTGCGATGCTTTGCTCTCCTTGCCCGGCCAAAAGCGTCCCAAAAGCTTCATACGAAGGGAAGTTTAAGAGGACGTTGGTGCCGCAGCTGCTCGGAAATGCGACCAGGGGTGTGAAGGTCACGACTTTGCTGGAGCAGCACAAAAGCCCTTTTTCTTGCACCCAAGGTTTTCTTTGAAGCTACAATCTGCTTTCAGTTGGGACCCTCCTCAAGCGGTCTCTCACTGAGAGTATTTAAGCGTGCGCCAAAAGAATGACGCCCGAGTTTTTTAGTTAGTTCTCACCGTCGGCCTTCTCTACTTTTCTCCCCTCCCTTCCTCCTTCTTTCCTCCTCTTCTTCTTTCCGCCTTCCTCATGACTCCTCCCTCACTTTTCTTCTTTTTTTGAGTCGTTAGCTCCTGCCAAGCAGATTGAGCCGCTTGTTTGTGCCTGCGCAGGCGGAAAATCCCTGGTGCGCGGCTGCGAGGCAGAGGATGCCTACCCGTTTTAGTTTTTTCATGAGATTTTGTTGCCTTAAATCCTATAAGAATTTACTATTTAAAAAGACGGATTGGTTTTTTTTGGATCAGCCATCAAAAAAATGACGCTTTGTCAACTGGGCCGACGATCGAAAGCTTTCAGTGACCAAAAATGACAAATAGGCGCCAAAAGGCCTGCTGCTCTTGTGCGGCCTGGGGAACAAGACCCCAAGGAGTCAGCGTAAGCGTAGGAAAGGGGGGGGAGCTTGAAGAATCAGGGCGTTTTTACTGCGTTAGCGATGAGTGTTCTGCTGAGTGGATCTTTTTCAGCTTATGCCACCTTGGGCGAGCCGCTGGAGAGGATGGAGGCTGACTTTTTCCCTTCCCGTCCAGCCCTTCCGGTCTTAGGCGCGGTGTCGTCGGCGTCGTCGGAGCTGACGTTTCACCATCAAGAGCCGCATCTCCTGGTCACTCAGCATGTGCTAGCGGGCCGAGTGGTTGCAGTGAGTTGGTCGGGGAGTCATTTGCCGTCGTCTGATTTCTTACTCCCGCTTCTGGGCAGTTATAAGCGCTCCTATGACCAGCTTTTTGCAAAACGGCTGCAATTACCGCGCCTGGGTAAAAAATCCCATCTCAGGCTTGAGCAAGATAATCTCATTTTAGAGACTTCAGGCCATCTAGGCGCACTGGCCGGGCGAATTTACTTAAAAAATGCTGCCGCTCTCAGCTCAACGCCAAGTTTAGGCGGGGGTGTCACCCCGCGGCTGGAAAAGGAGTAGGAGAGTGAAGCGGAAATTTTTTTCCTTAAGTGGTTCCTCAGGCTGGGCACTTGCCGTATTGCTTGGGCTGTGCTCGGTCAACTGCGCAAAGAAAAGCTCGTCGTCGGGAGCAAACGGCTCCTGCAGCACGACCCATTTTAGCGCTACCTCCTACCCGACGATTGCTAGCACCAGCGGGGTTACCCCCAATAATGTCATGACGGTCACGGTCGATGGTTCGCTTTGCGGCAGTGGGGCCTATACCAATGAGCCTTGCGTGCAAGTCACCTTGTGCTCACCTGCTGACCCGAGCAAGTGTCAGACTATTTCCAATCTTTTGCTTGACACCGGCAGCTTTGGTCTGCGGATTTTCTCCAGTGCCGTGACCATCCCACTCACCCCGATCACCTCCTCCTCAGGCACTGAGACGCTGGCAGAGTGCGTGGTTTACGGTGATAATAGCTCACAGTGGGGCTCGGTCAATTACGCGTACTTGCAGTTAGCCAATGAGTCGATGGTGGGGGTGCCGGTTCATCTGATTAATGAGCAATTTGGGACCCCGCCTGATAGCTGTTCTTCGGCGATCACCACGCCTGATCTTTCTCCTAGTCAAGCGCATTTTAACGGTATTTTAGGTGTTGGCATGCTGACGCAAGATTGCGGATCAACGTGCGAAACCGACTCCAGTGTCGGCATGTACTATTCGTGCAACGGTTCAGGTTGTGGTTGCGGAGCCACGGTCGATTTAGGGGCACAAGTGCAAAATCCGGTTGCTCTGCTACCAAACGATAATAACGGCGTGGTATTGTCGTTTCCGACGCCTAGCCCAGTTCCAAGTGGCGGTTCAGCTTCCGTGACGGGATCGCTGTATTTCGGGATCAATACTCAGAGCAATAATACGGTAGGCTCGTCAGTGACACCTTTTTTTGCCGACAGTAATTTGACGATTTTAACTGATTTTCCAGCCTATTCCTCCTCAAGCTTGCCGGCTTTTTTAGATTCAGGAAGTAATAGTAACGATTTTCCGCTGCCCAGCAACAACTCCTTGTATGATTGTGGAAGTGCCTATTCCGGCTACTGGTGCATCCATTCGAGCCGATCCCAGCCGCTGACTTTTGCGGCAACGATCAGCGATAGTTACGGAAACTCCAGTGGAAGCTTTAATTTTCAAGTGGGCGATTTTGCCACCCTTGCTGCGTCCCAACACTCAGTGTTTCCGACAGCATCAGGCAGCGTTGGATCGTCACCCTATTTTGATTGGGGTTTGCCTTTCTTCTTGAACCGAGTGGTTTACGTCGGCATCAACGGAAAAACTACCAGTAACCTAGGAATTGGGCCTTTTTGGGCATTTTGAGGGATCATCAGGAGTTAGGCATGTGAGTTCTCTTAGCCGGCAGTTTTGTTGGTCGCGTTTGAAGCAGTCTGGTTGCCTGGTTAGGATTGCGGTAAAAATTTTTTAGGTCTGCACTGTCAGAATAATGGCGATGAAAAATAGTTGTTAGTATTTATAAAAAAGTAAAAAAATAAGATTACGAAAAAAAATTTATTTATTCATTTTTACTGATAGCTTAACTTGATGTTGTCTAGGAGATCGGCTAACCTTAGAGTATCGGGGTTGGCGTTTAAAAATTTACGGATAGAAAAAAAGGAGAATTAAAATTATGCAGGGGATGACTGATCTATTAGGACCAAACTTTCTTCACGTGGCGCCGATCATTATTGCAGGGGTTTTTGCCCTGGCAATCATCATAGAGCGCTCTAATGCCTTGATTTGGGTTTATCCTATTGCCAATATGCGTGAATTTTTTGACCGGGTGCGAGATTTAATGATGACGGATCGCCTGGCTGAAGCATTATCCTTGTGTGATCAATATCAAGCGAAGCCTGTGGCCAATTTGGTGAAAGAGGCGCTTTTGCGAGCGCATCAGCCGGAAGATTTGTTAGAAGAAGGGCTTGAACTTGCAGCTAGTGAAGCCTCCGCTAAAGTGAGCGTGCGTACGCCCTATCTTGCAACGATTGCCAATGTGGCGACCCTTCTAGGGTTGTTTGGGACGATTGTCGGTCTGATTCACTCCTTTGAGGCAATCGGCTCGGCCAATGCCCAGCAGCGCTCGGCCTTGCTTGCCGAAGGGATTGCCACTGCCATGAATGCCACCATGATGGGCTTAGGAGTTGCCATTCCTTGTATGGTGATTTTCAGCTTCTTGATGACGAAGACTAACCGATTGAACACGGACATTGAGCAATCAGCGATTCGCATGATGGATATGATTAAGCAGCGCTATTATCAGTCAGAAACTGAACCTTTCAAGGGCAACTCAAAAAGGATGACTTAAATGGTATCTTCAGGCTCAGACAGTAAAAGTGGTGATGTTGAACTCAATTTAGCTCCGATCATCGATTGCTTTACCGTACTTATCACTTATTTGTTGCTCTCAGCCTCCTTTATTAATTTAGGGATGCTGGAAGTGGTGGTGCCGCAGGACGCTAAGGATGCGGAACCGGTGAAAACCACTTTAGTCGGCGATGCGCCGCCGCAGATTAAGCTCAGTTTACATCAAAACAATTCGATGGACTTGAGTAATGAGACCTCTGAGCGGGTGATTGGGCGAATTGAAGCGCAGGCGGAAACGGGCGGGTGGGATTTGCTCACCTTGAACGCTGAGCTTGAGAAGTTGAAGCTGCAGTTTCCAAAACTTGATACTTTGGTGATTGCTGCTGCAGACGAGATTGACTATAAGCGGCTGGTGATGGTGATTGAGAGTAGTAAAAAGGTCCTCACGCAAGCCGCATTATCGGCGGAAAATACAGGCTTAAAGTGAAGAAAAAACGATTTGGCAAGAAAAAGTTGGTTCCTATCACCGAAGTGGCGTTACAGATTACCTCGATGGCAGACATTTTCACAATCCTTTTGGTCTTTTTGTTGAAAAGTTTTGCTACCGAAGTGAACAAAATTGCCCCTCATAACAGTATCCAGCTACCGATCTCAGAATCTTCGGTGGCTATTGTCGATACCCTGAAGCTTGAGATTGCAGAAAACGTCATCCTGCTGGACGATAAGGTCGTCAGCGAGTTGACGCATTTCAAATTTGACGTACTGGACATTGAAGCCAACGGCACCCCCAGAAATCTGAATCAGACCTTTTTGCGCAAGAGCCGCGCTCAAGCTCCTGGTGCGGGATCACTCAATCAACTGATGGTGCTTGCAGATGAGAAGACCCCTTTTGCCACCTTGAAGAAAATTCTCGCTTCAGCAAGCCTTAACGGCTTTGAGGATTTCAGGCTGGTGGTGGTTGATAACAAATGAAGGGTTTTCGTGGGATCCTCCTTTTTTTGCTGATACTCACTCATGGCCTAGGGGACAGTCTTGAGGTGGCAGCAAGTGCCAGTACTTCTGCTTTGCAAGCGGTTGCCAAGGATTTAAAGGCGATTAGTTTTTACCGCGGTGCCATCAGGCAATTAGAAGTGATTGCGGTGAACAAGCGGTCGCGCGAAGACGACGTCAACATTCGCTCGCAGATCATTGAGAATTACTACCGCATGGACGCTGTGCTCTTCCGGCTGGCGCACGACAATCATCGAAGCCCTGCGGAAGCTGCGGCCTCTGGCTTGGAGTATAAGAAATCGCTTGGTGTGGTGGTCGATTTAGTGACCCGTTTTGCAAAAGAGTATTCGCAGGTGCCAGAAGTGGGACGCATGATTTTTTTGCGGGGCAAGTCCTACGCCGAGCTAGAGAAATCGGATCAAGCGATTGCTGATTTTAAGTATTTTGTCCAAAACTTCAAAAAAAGCTCCGACTTGTCCAACGCTGAATTTAGCTTAAACGACCTGCTGGTGAAAGAAAAACAATACCAAGCGGCCATTGATTACCTGCTGGCCTATCAAGTCAAGCCCTCAGATCCCTACTATCCGCTCTATCTCGATCGCCTGGCGTTTGATTACTTCTATTTTAACAAAATTAACGAAGCCATTGCCACGATGAAGCGGGAAATTGCTTATACCGTGACCCCGCAGCTGAACAAGGTGGAGCGGGACGCTGGCGATTTAGAAAAGTTGTATCTGAACTGTGTGCTGTTTTACTTCACAGGCCATCGCAGTAGGCTGCCTGATTACACGATTGATCGCCTGATCCCTTTTGTTGAGCAGCTAAACGCCAGGAAGACGACGATTAAGGCGCTAAAGTATTTTGGTAAATTGCTGCGGGGTTCGGGACTAAGTGATGAGCTTGAGACGCTCAAGGAGCTCGTGTATCAGAGCAATTTAGATAAAAACGATTTGGTCGACTTTATTCAATTTTCGATGGAAGCTGAGACCGCAGAGGGCGGATTCCCGAAACTCTACCAATCGATTCAGCAACTGGCGGCTTTACAAAAACTTGGGTTTAGCCTTAATCCCGCGACTAAAAGTTTGACGGACGCTGCCTCAAGGCTGCAAAAAGCGGTGACGGCTGCCAAAGGCTCCGAGCGTGTCACCAGTTTGGCAAGCGTGCTGATCTCGGTTGACGTGTTGTTGCTCAAAATTCACGATAAAACGCCCGCAGAAATCGGAGTGCGCTTTAACCTGGCTGAGGCGTTGTACTTGATTAAAAGTTATGACGCCTCCATTGCCCAGTACCGTTGGATCGTCGAGCATACCCAGCAGACGGCTGTTAACTCTGGGCTGATTGAGGCTGCCCGTCTGCAATCGGCGACGATTTTGTATGAAGTGCTGCAGGCGCGTGGTCTTTTTCCCAAGAATCTCAAGGTGGCGCCGATCCCGGCTCATCCCCCGGAGTTGGCCGCGGATTTGCGCAAGTGGCTGAGGTTTGTCGATGAGTGTCATAATCCCAAAGACCGGCTGGCGATTGAGGACTTGCGCTCGCAGGCGAATCGGCTACTTTACTCTCAAGGCGCCGTGCTTGAGGCGATCCAGCGCGTGCAAAAGGATATTGATCATGGGCCTACGAGCAAGGACGTGGTGGCGTCGATTTCCTTAGTCGTTGACACCTATGTCGTGAGTGAGCGCTGGCCTGAGGTGTTCCAATTTACAGGCCACATTTTAGGCAATGGTCAGCTGAAGGGCGATAAGTTGCCCGAGTTGCTCAAGGCCCTGAAAAAAACCCGGCAATTTAGTTACTTTAAGATCACTGAAACCCTTTTTAGCAAGGCGCAGTATGTGGACGTCTTGAAGCGGGTAGATGCCTTTGACAAGGTGGTGGGTGGAGTAGTGGAGGCGACGCCTGCGGATCAGTTAGCCGCCAATCAGCTCAAGGCTAAGGTCTGTACGCTAGGGGCTAATGCCGCCTTGGGGATGAAAGACCGCAAGCTGGCTATCAGCTATTTCCAGAAAATCCCGCAAGGGGGCATGGACTTGGATATGAACCTCCAGTTGCTGCTCACTCGCGGTTCGCTGGAAGAAGAGGAGTTTGATTTTGGCAAGGCGGCGCGGGATTATCAAAACTATTTAGGCTTGCAGCGGCAAGGGCCTCCCTCGCCAGAGATGCGCAAAAAGAGCGTCTTGTTTGCCTACCTGTCGGGAGATACGGGATTACTCAGTAGCGTGCTTGCTGACCCTAAGGTTTGCGGCCCAGGATCAAATTTTTGTGAGAACTACCACCTACTGCTCAAGTTGCGCTTAAGTGGGGGTGGTAAAAAGGTGGCTGATAATGCCGACAGAGATTTGGAGCAAGGCGACAGCGCGCAAAAGGCGCTGCGAGCGATCCTGGCGCTAGCGACTGCCAGTCGGATCGATTTTGGGCACCGCTTGAAGTTGCTGCAAACCGTGGCGAGCTCTTTTGGCGGACTGGATCCTTTGTTTCAGTTGCCCCTGCTGCACGTGCTGGCGCGCTCCTTGTCGATGGGTCTCAGGCTTGCGGCCTTAGAAGTGCGGCGCAGCTCGCCTATTGCGCTGGATGGCCACGCCATTGAAAAGCGCGTGCATTTCATCGAGCAGATGGAAAAAGTTCTACAGCAGATAGTCAAGATGCCGTGGACCCGCTTCCGGGTCTTAGCGCTTGCCGAGTGGTCTAATTTGTATGGGGTCTTTGCCCACGATTTTTCTGCGCTGCCACAGCCTGAGGGTCTCTCAAAAGACGACCTTGTGGTTTACAAAAAGAGCGTAGAGGAGGCCCGCGCTCCGTTTCAAAAGAAAACGGAAGAGTTCAAGAAACAGGCGCTGGAGCTTGCAAGAAATTCAGGAATTGAAGCAGAAGATTACCTCCGCCTGTTTGGGGAATCTGACGCAGACAGTCTGATGAGTCCAGATCAGGTGATGGTGCGCTTTCAGCACGTTGGTGAGAGTCCGCCACTCTTGCACGGCAAGTTTTTTGCCACCCTCCATGGACCCCGCCCCTGGCGCGACGCTTTGGTGCGAGCGGCGGATCAGGGTCTGCTGGGACAGGTGCAGTATCTGATTCAAGCGGCGTCTGATCAAAAATGGTTAGGTGAGCGCGAGCAGAGTCTAGCGCGCGGTGGGTTACTGATTTTTGTGGGGGCGGCAGCTGAGGGGCTGAAGGAGTTTCAAGGCAAGCTGACGGTGGAAACGGACGACCAGAAGAGTCAGATCAGTTCAGCGTTGATTCGCGGATTTTACGGAGTCAGGAACAAGGAGAAGGTGGTTCAGTTTTTGCACGACGTTCATCTTACCAAGGCCCTTGACCCGCAGGATGCTGCGGAGATTAAGAATGCTTCAGCCTGGGCTGGGACTTCCTTACAGAGCCCGGTGCAAGGTGGACCCAGCGAGGAAGAGTAACGATTGCTGGGCAAAGTGGGGTTTTGAAAAATTGGTTTTTGCTGAAAAAAAATATTTGAGAATAGCGGTAGAACTCAAGGGTGGAAGGCAAGCAAGCATGCATGCAGGAAAAGTTAAAAAGTCAGGATGAAAAGCAGGAGGCGTTGCGCATGATCGATCAGACAACCCGTAAGTCACTCACGCGAGCAAGGCCTCAAAGCTCCCTTTGCCGCCGCCCGCTTGGGCCGCAGGTGAGACCCTCTCACGCTCTTAAGCTCAGACCCGTTTCTCACGTGATCGCTTCTTTTTTTTGCGGAGTCATAGATTTGACTACCGTGACTGGATTGACGTTGCTTGCAGTCAGTTGGCTTGGCGAAGGGCGGCTGGCTGCGGCAAATGCTCCGGTGGCCGCGCGCGTCGCAAAGCCTGTGGTGGCTGCAAGCAAGCAGCCGGCTGCGCAAGCGGCCTTGCCACTGGTTCCTGGGGCCGTAGAGGAGATGAACGCCAACCCTAACGAGCCTCCCACACCTCCGCCGATTGATTTGCAAGGCGTGCAGACTGCGCCTTGGAAGGCGGGAGCAAAGGGGGCCGGGATGCCACGCAAGAAGGATTTAAATTTTGATGATGAGTTGATTGAGGGCTTTGATAACCGCAACCCTTACGATTCTTTGCTTGAGTTAGGGAAAGAAGACCAGAAGGCAGATAAGCATCTGTTTCGTAAGCGGAAGAACTTCTATCCTGAAATGGGAGTCGACATAAGAAAATTAGGATCTTTTCAATGAAAGCTGAAAAATATCAAGTTACCACCTATTTCCCGACCTTTAAGCGTACCCAGATCTGGGATGCGACCCAACCGATGGCGGTGGATTATCGCTTCCAATGGTTGCTGGAGCAGGCTGATGGGAGCGTCTATTTGCGCAACTGCGGTGTGGCGGATGACCCTGAGACGGCGAAGCGCTCGTCTGCTAGGTCGGCAGCGGAAGCCAGCCTCCCTAGGACCTTTAAGCTGGATTGCCACGATCATCAGGAGGCAATCTGGCAGCATCCTTTTAGCGATTTAAAGATCGGGGTGCGCAGGCTGAGTGCCATTTCGCCTGCCTATTTGGAGTTGCACGACGCACCCGATTTAAGTGGGGTGCGAGATCTAGCGCTGTTTGCTTTCTCGGGATCGGGTCGCTCGCTGACGGATTCCGTTCAGGTGCAAAATGAATTCGTGGCTTATACTCGAAAAAATCCGGTCTTTATCTTGCAAAAGAGCGCCGAGCATTACTCTGTACAGGTGTTGTTGCCTGGAGTGCATCTCAAGTTACGGCATCAAAAATCGCTGTTAGGCAACGTCGGGGATACCTGGAAGCTCACGCCGCATGAGCTCACTCACTGCACGGTGGCACGGGCCAATCGTTGGTGGCGCTTTAAGTTACTAAAAAACGCTGATTTAGCGCAATTACCGCTGCTGGGCCTCACGCGCAGTGAGGATCTCGAGGAGCGGCAACGCAAACGCCTGATTGCCTTGTTGCTTGCGCTAGGGTTGTTCTTAAGTTTTGGGGTCAAGGTGCTTTTTTTCCCCTGGACGCCTGCGGCTGAGCCGAAAGTGGAAGTGGAGAAGCCTGAAAAAGTCTTAGCCGTCACCTTGAAGCCGCTTAAGCCTTTAACGAGAAAAGAGCCCAAGCGCATTGTGCCGGTGCCGGTGCCTGAGCCGACCAAGCCACCTGAGCCCAAGCCGAAAAAAATCGAGCCGCCCAAGCCAGTTGAGCCTAAGCCTGAGCCTCAGTTTGAAGCCAAGACTAAGGCTGCCCCGACCCCGGTCACCAAGACCGAGCCTAAAAAGACGCCTGAGCTGAAGCGCAAGCCCGAGGCGCCGGTCGCCAATAAGAAACCGGAACCTGCGGCTCCTACTAAAAAAGCTGAGGCCTCGAGAAAACCTGAGACCAGGAAGACGGCGCCTGGCAAGTTTGAGGCCAAGCTCAGCACCTCCTCAAAGCAGGCACAAAGAAAGGCCACGACGGAAGCTAAGACTGGACCTAGCAAGGCTTCAGGAGCTTCAAGGCAAAGCCCGGAGGAAGCGGCTAAGCAAAAGAGTAGCGAGACCTTGCGAAAAATGCGCGCTATGCTGGGCAATACCAAGAGCTTTGGGGAAACCAGCTCGTCGAGTGCGCCTGTCATCAGCGATTCTGGGGCTCCTGACATTCGCAGTCGGGCGGGTGAGAACTTAGGCACCACTCAGGTGGGTCCTTCCTATCATGGCTATGCTACGGCAGGATCAAAGATCAAGGTTGGCGATCAGGTAGGAGGCGTGGGTTACGGCGAAGGCAGTGGCAACAAGATCTCCGCTGCAGGCGGCGGGTCGGGCTTTGTCGAGGTGGCAGGTAGCGAAGTGGAAGTTGATCAAGGCTTGTCGCAAAGTGAAGTAGGGAAGGTGATCCATGCGCACCGCACTGAGATCCGCTTTTGCCAGGACCGCGCGATGGCCTCGACGCCTGATGCCAGTGGCAAGTTGTTGGCGCACTTTAGCATTAATCCGCAAGGGCGCGTGGAGTCAGCCCGGGTGGAGTCCTCGACGCTGAACAATAGCGACTTAGAGCAGTGTATTTTAGGAAAATTGAAGGAATTACAATTCCCTCGTCCGAAAGGTGGCGTTCATGTTGCGGTTACTTACCCCTTTGTTTTTAAAGTCTTGCGCAGGGACTAAGGCAATCAGCCTGATGATTGATCGCCTCTGGGTCCGTCCCAGTCTTTGGAGTCAAGGTCGCGCAGGCTTGTTTTTTTCGGTAGTGTCGTTATTGTGCTCGGTGTCGTCGCTTGCGCAGGCCGCGCCCGTGAGTCGGGCGCCTTTTTCCTGGGCTTCAGCAGCCTGCACGCGCCAGGAGTCTTGGAAGTTTGGTCGCAACGTGCCTGCTCGGATTATTGAGCGCTTGACGCGCTCGGGTGAGAGTCAAGAGGAGATTTTGCAAAACCTGGTCCAAGGCTACCGCGTGCAAGGGGCACCGCAGACGGAGGAGGTAAAAAACCTCGCGCTCTACGTGGTTTATAAGGCCTATCTGGATTTAGGGATTTGGCATTTCGCCTACCGTGGGCTCAATGCCATAGCCAATAAGCCGCCGCAGCCAGAAATTGATGGTATTAGGCTTGCCGCCTTGGGTTGCTTGAATCAAGTGCACCGGAAGTACTCGACGCTGAAGTTGCCACCCCAGCTGACCACCGCTTTTGCCAATACCAATATCAATGGTCTTTGGCCCACCCAGCGCAACCAGATCTGGGAAGCAGGCACCTCGATTGTGCACGCTAAGTATGCCGAAGCAGGACCCAGTGCCGACGTCAAGGCTGGGATGCACCTGTTGGAGAGTAGCCCGTTGCACATGATGTTTAGCAGCATCAATTTAGCGGCGCTTAAGGGCAACGACTTAGATGTGATTAATCTCACGCAAACTTTCTTGAAAAATAAGCATCTTCCTAGCTCCTTGAACCAACACCGCGATCAATTGCAACTCAACATGGCGCGTAGCTATTATAATCAGGGCAACTTTGGCGCTGCAGAAAAAGAGTTTAAGAAAATAGCACGAGACTCCAACCATTACATTGATTCGCTGATTGGCCTAGGCTGGTCGACTCTACTCATGAAAAATTATGTAGGCGCCGTGAGCGCCGCAGACAACATGATGTTTGGAGAATTGAATAACACCTTTGCGGTGGATGCACCGATGATCGGCGCTATTGCGCTTTTTGAGAACTGTCAGTATGCGCACGCTCAAGAAGTGATTAAGTTCTTTCGCAAGACCTATGACCCGGCTTACCAGTGGCTGTATCAGTGGTATAGCAGGTATCGCAAGACCGGCCAAGATGAGGATCTTTATAGCAAAGTCATTGCGATGCTCGAGAAAAAGAAAAATGGCGTACCCTTAAAAATTACCACCGAATGGGTCAAGTCCTCGTTGTTTTTTAACGCCCAACAAGAGATCAACTTGCTGCTGGATGAAGAAAAATCGACCCAAGAGCTGTTACGGATGGTCAAGCAATACCACGGCCAGGGCTTGAACTCCAAGCGCGAGGTGGAGCAGGAGCATCAGATTCAAGCGGCGATGCTTTCCATGCTGCAAGGCTTTCTCAAGGAAATTCCTGATGCCAGGCGCTCGCTGGTGCAGCGGATTAACCACGAACTGGGTTTTATCAATCGCTATTTGATGAGTCAATGGATTGCCACCTGGAACAATCTCCAGGCGTTAGGCGCCGATATTTATAGCACCTTGGGCGAGAGTATTTTTAAAAAACCCTCTGATAAGGCACACGCTAAACACACGGAAACTGAAGTCTATCGCCCCACCCAAAAAGACGAAGAGGGCCTCCCGATTTTTAACTGGGGGAAATTTGAGGATAATTCTTCCCAAGACTCAGAAATTTGGTCCGATGAGTTAGGTAGTTTACAATCGAAAATCACCAACGTTTGCGGGAAAAAAGCAAAATGAGTGCCAAAAAGCAAACGACGCTGAAGCTCGAGCCTACTCACGCGCAGGAGAGCTTAAAAACGAAGGCTGGCGACGATCTCAGTTTTTTGCAAGAACGCACCATCATGCGCACTGAGGATCGCACGGAGATGATCGACCAGCAAAGCTTGCGGCAGGCCCACGCGGTGGTGGGGCGGCTTACCAGAAAGCATCTCGTGAAGCGCGTGCTACGGGTGACCGTGGTTTGCGCTTTGCTCGGGGTGGCGGTCTTCGAGGCCGGGCAGTTCGTCGATCTGAGCGCCTTGAGGGAAAAATTAAGGGCTCCGGGCTCCTTCTTCTCAGGACTTATATCTTTTGGCGCGGCCCTCGCACCGTTGCCAGGTTTTTCGGTGGCGCAGCAGGCGGAGTTTGCGAAGGTGGCAGCCCTGCCGTTTGCGCAAGCAGGGGTGCATTTGAGTGTTGCGGTCAGTGGTCAATCCGGGGGCAATGCAACTGAGCAGCAGCAAAAACAGCAGCTGGTTGTGGTCAGTAATTTGCCTGACGGTGTAGCGTTAAAGCTCATTTTAATTGGACTTCCCGGGGAAATCTTAAGCGAGCAGCGGGTGGAAACCACTGCCGTTGTGACGCTTGCCCGTCATGTTGCAATCGGTAAGGAGCTCAGTCTGGGAGTGGGCGGCTGGTATCATGCCGTTTTGGTGGAGGCGGATCAGCAGTCGGGAGAAGCGCAAAAGGCTTTGGCATTTTTACCACAGACGGCTTTGGACCCAAAGAACCCGCGTCCTGCATGGGTGGGAGCTGAAAAGAAGGTTTTTCACCAGCAGACGGTCTACTGGGGTGGGCTCTCAGGCAGTGAATACGCCAGGCAGCAGGCGATCTTGGTTGCGAAGCTGAGGCAAGAGGCTCAGGCTGAGTTAACGGGTTTACAAGCAGGCTTAAGGCAGTTTGAGGTGAGCTTGAATGAGTTTTTGGCTGAGTTGGCCAAACTTTCAGGAGTGAAAAAAAACACCGGCCCCTGGCTGGTGTGGATCAAGGCGCATGGCGCAAGGCCTTCTTTGACTGCAGCTCGTCCGCAGGGGCGGGAATTTTATGGCCCGGGGTTTGAGCAATTAGCGGCGCTTGAAAGCGAGTTTCGGGAGCTGCAAACCCAGGTAGACACGAGGATCTTTGGCGCCGGGGCAGCGATTTCGGCGAAAGCTCCTAGCAAGCCCACCCCCACTCCTGTTGTGAGTCGTGTCGCGCGGGGCGGCGTGAGTCAACGGGGGGCGGGAGCCACCTCTTTCTCTTTCGCCTCAGCAAGCGTGAAAGACGCCTGGTACCAAGAAAGCGTCCGCGCGCTCAATCAACGGCGCGAACAGTTGCAGCTTTTCCTAGAAAACGCCAGCAAGGCCTTCCTGCTCAATCCCCGTTTTTGCCCAAGCCCGTCGTCGTCGTCGTCGGTGGTCACCCCAGTCTCTGCCGCACCGCATTCTTGAAGCCAGGCGCTTGTAGGATAGCCGGGTTGGGGACACCTTCGCTTAACCCTCAGGCACGGCAAAATTGGCTGTGCGGTTGCGCCAGCCACTCTCGTCGCTTTGCCGCGATCGCAGCTAGGACAGAGGTAGAAGCGCTGTCCACAAGATTTAAGTTGGCAAAAAAATAAGCGAAAAGAGCCTATAGCGAGCGCCAAGGCGATTACTGGACTGGTTTGGTTTTATTCTACTATGCCAGAGAGAACGAAAAACCAGGGGGCGTGGTGAGAGCAAGAGGGCGTCCAGATGGCGGCCAGTCTGGGCTGCTTGTCCAGACTCAGCGATCTCTCCCTGATACCCCCTAATAAAAGATTAAAAAATTGCACGATTGCTTCCGGCCAAAGGGTCAGATTGCAGCGCTTTGTGATGATCACTGACCTAGGATCGCGCACGCCACCTTTATGCTCCCCATGCGCGAGCTTGTGCACTCAAAGCAGGTGTGATGCGGAACGTAACGGGTTGGGTTGAGGTGGGGTTGACGAGCCCACTCATTTAAGTAGTGCGTAGATCATTGAGAGGACAAGATGGAAATCTATGCTTACTGACAAAAAGAGAGCCCTGCCCCCGCTTACTTCTCTCTGCCCTCAGAAAGAGCCGCGCTTGCGGTAACGGCCCCCTCCGATCCTCTTGCGCAGGCCGAAGGAGTGGAAACCATCCCGTGCATCCTGCAAATCATCAGGGGCCGTCAGCAGGTGTCAGAGATTTGACGAAGAAGGAGGAGAAGAAGGAGGAGACGAAGGAGGCTTTACGCGTGGTTAAGTTCACGGAGGCGGTATCGCAGGCTGCTCGATTTTCGTTGGATCCGTCGTTTTTGGTGGGGCTGACTTTTTGCTCAAGCGAGTTTTTCGATCTTCTAGCAAGTGCTGCAGCTTATAGGACTTGAAGGGTGAGGCAAGACTCGCTGAGTGAGGTTCGGGAAATGACTGACCCGCAGTTTTTAGAGCGATACGCCCTACTGAGACCGAGACGACGCCATAAGCTAAGCTATTTATCCGACGCCCTCAAACTGCGATTTAGAGATGTTGCGGAAATGAGAACGTTTCTGATAAGTAACGTCGCTAGAGAGTTTAATCGCTTCTCCTTTGGGTTCGAGCACGATGGAGGATGGCAAGACGGTGATTGGGCACTGCTCCACCGACTACAGGCGCAAGCCATTGAATTGAATTTAAGGCATTTTAGGTTAGGAGCGGCGGGAGTAGCATCGCTGGCGCCGCAGCTCCTAACCTAAAATGCCCTCACTTCTCTGAATTTTATAGGCAATCGATTAGGAGACGATGGAGCAGCATCGCTGGCAGCTCAGCTCCCCCATCTCCCCAACTTCACCCTTTTGCATCTGCAGCGCAATGGTCTCGGAGACAAGGGTGCAACTTCGCTGATCGAAGCGCTACGGGAAAATCCTCGAAGTAAGCTCACTTATGTATTCTTAGAAAAAAATATGATTAGTCCTGAGCTTCAAAGGCAGCTCAGAGAAGCTGCGCCGGCAGGATGTCAGGTGTATTTTTAATAATGATTTCAGAGACCGCTCATCAGCGGACTCCCGTTCTGCCTGGAACCGAAGGTTTCTGTTGCCTTTACAGCGTTGCGCAAATGACTGCCTTACCCTCAGCTACCCTCGCAAGAGCACTCTTCACGAGACGGCGGGGTCTTTTGTGTCTTGAAGTCCTCCGCCCCTTTAAACCTGCGGTGACCCTTACGGGTGGTCTTGCAAGGCAACAATCTCAAAATAAAAGATTAAAAAATTGCACTCTTGCTTCCGGCCAAAGCATTAGATTTCAGCACTTGGTGGTGATCACTGACAAACTCGGCCTACTATCCATAAGCTTCCGCTTGCTCACGAGGGAGTTTGAGGCCATCTCGGGGTGGTGGTGGTGGGGCAGCTGGCGATAAAAATAACAACCACCGTAACCGTGCAAAGGGGTGAAACGACTCAGGCTGCGCACCCATTTTTCAAAAAAAAAGATTTTTTTCGGTCCTTGTAGCAAAGCCCGCACTTACGCCAGTTGCTTGACCAGCTCGGGTGAGTTTTTCCAATGCACCCGGTATTCCCAAAATCCCTGGTTCTTGAACGCCCCTGATACGCGGGCTTCAATGTTTTGGCTCTTGCCAGAGTGCGGATTAAGGAGATTGAGAAAAATGAGGTCATTGCTGTGTAAACAGGGTCTGGATTGGGACGAGGGGCTAACGTGCGAGAGGGTGAAGCCTTCGCGATTGATTTCCGTGAGCACCGCCGAGATCACCACTTTATGGTTATGCCCCACCGCAACCACGGTCTCAGGGTCCAGCTCGCGGCTGGGATGCAAACGGCTGCTCGTTTTACCAGACTTTGAGTGCTCAAGATGACTCAGGCTGCCTGGATCAAAGTGATCTAAGGACCCACTGAGGTCGCGCTTAAGCTGAGTTGACTGGAGTGGCTTCACCAAGCGCCCTGTTGTTTGCAGCGGCGGAGGCTGCTGCTGTGAACGGGAGGGACTCTCGGCCTGGTCAAGGTCACGGTTAGGGACCTGGTCATGCGCGCGCGAATGGGTGGTGTGGACCGATGGCTCATGGACGGCAGGAGCCAAGCTCAGATCTGGGATTTCCGAGTGGGTGGCGTCCAGCACCGGTGGGGCTGGAGGTTGATTGACCATGCGCCAACCCTGAGCTGGGTCCCGCCAGATCCAATCGAAGTTACCTAACTGATCTTTGATGCGCAGACTTTCCAGGTCTTCTGCGCTGAGGGGACCAAAGACTTTTTGATTTTTACTCAAGTAAATTTTTTTATCGCTTGCCATCGACTTAAAGTGTAGCAATATTTTTTTTAAAAACCAATAATAAATTAAAAAATCTCTTTTTAAATTGACCTAAAGTGTTAACATAAAAGTATGAAGAAAATTTTATTGCATTCTCAGAGTCATGCAAACAAGAAATCAACCCTTATGGGTAAGCGATGTTCAAGCCTGCTTGCTTGTCTCGGCTTTAGCGTCTTGGCGCTTGGCTTTGACCAAGTGATCCCCAGGACCGCAGCTGCCGCAGGGTTAGGTGAGTCGGGCGCACCTGAGGCGAGTGCGGGCGCCTCGACCCCTGCTGCAAACTCGGCGACATCACAAACCCCTGGGTCTGCCGGTAAAAGGGTGGGAGTGGATAGTTTGAAGAAAAAGTACTGGATTCCAGGCGCAGGCTTGGATCCACAAGTGGTGCAGTTTCGTAAATTCACGAAGAGTTTAAAGGTCTCCATTGACGGCTTTTACTCGACTTTTAGCGCTGATCCCTTCTTGAATTACACGGTTTTTGGAGGGTCCTTGGGTTTTTATCTTAATGAAATCATTGGCTTTCACAGTCTCTACTGGGCGATGAACAGCAACTATAATCAGTCAGAAACTAACTTGGCGGCGACCGTGCATTCGGACACCAACCAGATGAGCTCGCTGCTAGGAGGCGAAGTTTCGCTGAGTCTGCTCTATGGTAAACTCAGTATTTTTGGGGCTTCCGTTATCTATTTTGACTTCTTTTTATTAGGTGGCGCCGGGCTGTTAAACTACTCCTCGGGAGCGCCTAGCGTTTCTGCGAAATACGGCACGGTGGCGTTTTGGCCGGGGTTAGGAGAGCAGTTTTATTTGACCTCTTGGCTCGCATTGAAGGCTGATGTTCGCTTTATGCTGTATCAGGAAAACGTTATTTCCTACACCTCAGGCGTTATCTTAAAAAACCAGCTTTCGCTTGCACCGGCAATCTCCGTCGGTTTTAATATTCTGCTGCCCCCCTAGCCTCACGTTGTTGGGGGGTGAGGCCTGATGAGTCCAAGTCAAGCCTGAGTCAGGCTTGACTCAGGCTTGAGGACGCAGGACTCTTACCAGGTTTCAAATTTCAGCACTTGGGAGACGGGGAAGCGGGGTTTTTTAGGCCAGTTGCCGGGCGCAGGGTAACCTACCGCAATTAAAATCACCGGCAACAGCTGCTCCGGGATCGAAAAGGCTTTTTTAACGCCTGCTGGATCAAAGCCAATCATCGGCGCGCTGACCAGACCCATGGCTTGCGCAGCCGTCATCAAATTCATTGCTGCCAAAGAACCTGAGCGAATCGCTTCGTCACGGGAGGGCTGTGCTTGGTTGGCATAGCTTTGATTGGCCATCCCCAAAAGTCCGCCTAGCGCTTTGTCATCCATGGCGCCGGCTTTCACTAAAGGCGCGTAGGCATCGGCTAACAGCTCGTGGCCTTTCAGGTCGCCTAGAATCAAAAAGTTGACGGCGGCATCAGCCACTTTTTGTTGACCATAGGCCAGTCCTTTGAGCTTTTCCTTGGCAGCAGCCTCACGGATGGCCAAAAAACGCCAGTGTTGGATATTAAAAGACGAGGGAGCTTCAATGGCGTAACCCACTAAGTCTTGAATGACTGCATCGGAAAGCGGACGCTTGGGGTCAAAGTGTTGCACTGAGGTGCGCTGGCGGAGGGCATTTTCAGCGCTCAGCAAGTTGGCAGGGAGTTTGAAATTCATAAACGCAGGGTTCCTTTCTGCAAAGTGGGGTTTAGATTTAATCAAATCAGATTTTAAGGAACTTCGCGGGAAAAGGGAAGATGAATTGAGTAATTTTTTTACAGACCCAATACTTAGACGGCAACGGTTAAAGGCACTTTGCTGCGAGAGGGGTGGGGTGACTGGGGGATTGAGGCGAGGGAGGGTGGGGTGCTGAGGAACAAAAAAAAGGAAGGCACGCTAAAAAAAATGGTTGGGGTGATAGGGATTGAACCTACGACTTCGTCCGTGTGAAGGACGCACTCTCCCGCTGAGTTACACCCCAACATGAGGTGGATAGCGGCGGAAAGGGTAACCCTCCCGCGCGGAAATTTTGCCTCAAGGACTTGTGAGCTCAGGGGAGCAAAAGGTAGAAATCAAAGGGAGGGGAACCGCCCTAGGGTTTCTACCTCACGGTTTGCGCTGGCTAACGAAAAAGTCGCTCAAGACACCTGAGTAATTACAATAACGTTTCAAAAAAAGCAACCCAAAGAAGAAGGAGGGGCGGTGGCTGGGTAGGGGTGGCGACCCTCAGGAGAGGGGGGGGGTGCAAAGGGTTGCAATGCCTGAGTTTCACGACTAGGATGAGAGAGGTGGGGCGCCCGAAAGCGGCGTTTGGCTGAGAAAAAAAAGCAAATAGGGCTTGAGAGCTAAAAAGTTCTGTTTCGCAAATCATCGGTAGGGGAGGGTCGGGAGTGAGGGGTCTCTTCAAGCAGGCGTTCGAAGGAGTGAAGGTGGGATTAAAATGAAAAAGGGTCAGAGGAGTCAAGCGATGCGGTTGCTGTTTTGGTGCTGGGTTGCGCTGAGTGGGGGGTTAGTTGCTGCGGGTCCAGCTTGGGGGGACGGTGGCCTGCTGAGTCCGAGCGGGATTGAGTCAAGCTTCTTACCAAAGAGTACGCACGGGAGGCAAGGTGGGCGCCGGGCTAGAAAGCGAGTCAGGCGGCCGTCGCCGCCGCACGCTCGGCACCACGAGGAGGCGCAAGGTGGGGAGAAGAAGCGAGGCGGCGGAGAAGGAATTAACGCTTTTTCGTGGGGGATTGATGAGTCTGTGCTGGATCCTCAGGTCTCTGCTTGCGATGATTTTTATCAGCACGCTTGTGGTGGATGGCTTGCCAAAGAGGAAATCCCCTCAGACCTGGCCTCTTGGGACCGCAGTTTCATGCAGTTGCGGCAAAACACCAAGGAAAAGCTGCGCGACCTTTTGACCGCAAACCACTCCCCTCAGGCGGCTTCGTCGACGCATTTACAAAAAATTAAGACCTTTTATACCTCTTGCATGGATGCTTCCTTGATTGAAAAGCGTGGCATTGCCCCCGTGTTAGAGCAATTTGCCGCTATTCAAGCGGTGGACTGGACTGAGCGAACGCATTTTGCTGAGTCTTTTACTCGGGTACTTGCGGACTTGCACTTACGGGGGGTTTTTGCATTTTTTAACGTGGGGGAGCAGCAAGACATGAAGGATGCCACCCAGATGATTGCTGGCTTGGATCAAGGAGGGCTCAGTCTCCCGGACCGCGATTATTATGCTTTAAACAGCAACGACCCGAAGATTCGCGAGATCCAGGGGCTTGCTAAAAAGTGGATGACTCAGTTATTCACGCTCTTAGGCGCTGCGGCTCCTGAGGAGACGGCAGATCGCATCTGGCGGGTAGAAACCCAGTTGGCGCAACTGTCGATGTCGCGTACGGAGCGCCGGGAGCTAGAAAAGATTTATCACCCGGTCGATCAGGCGCGTTTGCAGGAGTGGCTGCCAAGCGTGAATTGGGAGCAGTATGCACGTCGGGTGCTGGGGGTGGTTGGAGTGTTTCCGAAAGTGAACGTCATGCATCCCGAGTTTTTTAGTGGATTACAAAAGCTGCTGGTCGTGCTTTCTGCGCAAGACATTAAGAGTTACTTGGAGTGGCAGGTTTTGCTGGTGGCGCTTCCGGCCTTGCCGCAGGCTTTTTTAGACACTCAGTTTAACTTTCAATCCCAGGCTTTTACCGGACAAAAGAAGATGGAAGTGCGTTGGAAGCGCTGCGTGGGTGCCGTGCAAGAGCATTTGCCGTTTGCGGTGGGTCGCGCTTACATTGAAGCCACCCCGGGAGCGCAGCAAACCCGGGGGGTGGCGCATGAGATGATTCAGGCGATCGAGCAGGCTTTTGATGACAATCAGCGGCACCTTGCCTGGATGGATGACGCCAGCCATGCGGCTGCCGAGAAAAAGCGGGCCGCGGTGGTCAATCAGGTGAGTTATCCGCAAGAGTGGAAAAGCTATGACGCCCTCAAGCTGGAGCCCCACTCCTATCTAGATAACCTCTTTCTTGCCAACACCTTTAACCTCAGGGATCATTTGCGGCGCATTGGGCAGCCGGTCAACCGTGAGGAGTGGGAGATGAGCCCGGCTGACGTTAACGCCTACTATGATCCAGCGATGAACAAGATGGTCTTCCCGGCAGGGATCTTACAGGTGCCGTTTTTCCATGTGCAAGCTGACCCGAGCTTCAATTATGGCGGCATGGGCATGGTGATGGGGCATGAGTTGACCCATGGCTTTGATGATCAGGGGCGCAGATTTAACGAAACTGGCAACTGGGTCGATAGCTGGAGCTCGCAGGTGGCCCAAAATTTTGCCAAAAAATCTGAGTGCGTGGTGCAACTTTATGGAAAGTTTCAGCCGCTGCCGGGAGTGTTTTTGAATGGGCAGCTGACGTTGGGAGAAAATCTAGCGGATCTAGGCGGTCTCAGGCTTGCGTATCAAGCTTTCCAAAAAACCCAAAAGCCAAAGTCTGACACTGGCTTACTGGAAAAAAAACCGGGTGGCAGTCTGCAGCCGGTAACCAACGGCGACCGTCACCCTCCCACGGAAGACCAGAAGTTTTTCCTCAGTTTCGCGCAAAGTTGGTGCACCAAAAAGCAAGACGCCTTGTCCCGCGTGCTGGCCAAAGTCGACCCGCACTCGCCGCCGCGTTTTCGCGTCAATGGCTCCGTCTCGCAGTTTGAAGCCTTCGCCGAAAGCTTTCACTGTCAAGAAGGAACCCCGATGGCTCCACGTGAGCGTTGTCGGGTGTGGTAACAACGAAAAAGACAGGGCGTTGTTGTTAGGGAACCGCAAAAGACCTAAAACGCCTTCTTTCGCTTGGTGCTCCGAATGTTCAGTGATTTAAGACATAACTAAAAATCAAAGGTGCCACAATCGTGGCATCCGATTCCACGATAAACTTGGGGGTTTCAGCGCCTAGCTTCCCCCAGGTGATCTTTTCATTGGGCACGGCGCCTGAGTACGATCCATAGCTCGTGGTGGAATCACTGATTTGCGCAAAATAGCCCCACAGCCTGGCTTGAATTTGCAGGTCTTGGTACAGCATCGGGACCACGCAGATCGGGAAATCGCCTGCAATGCCTCCGCCAATTTGAAACATGCCTAAGGACTTTTCTGCGGTGGTTTTTTGATAAAACTCGGCTAACTGCACCATGTACTCAATCCCGGTGCGCACGGTGTGGATGTTTTTCACCTCGTGACGCATGCAAGCAGCCGCAAACATGTTGCCTAAGGTGGCATCTTCCCAGCCTGGCACCACAATGGGTAGGTTCTTTTCAGCCGCAGCCACCATCCAGCTGTCTTGGGGGTCAATTTGATAGTACTGCTTGAGCTTGCCACTTTTCAGGGCGCGGTAAAAGAATTCATGGGGGAAGTAACGCTCTCCGGCTTGATCCGCTCCCGTCCATTGCTCCAGCATCACGGTTTCAATCCGGCGCATGGCTTCGGCTTCGGGGATGCAGGTGTCCGTCACGCGGTTCATGTGCCGATCAAACAGTGCTACTTCGTCTTGGGTTGACAGATGGCGGTAATGCGGCACGCGCTCGTAATGATCATGGGCCACGAGATTAAAAATATCCTCCTCCAGGTTGGCCCCGGTGCAACTGATCAAATGGACTTGATCTTGCCTGATCATCTCGGCAAGCGTTAAGCCCAGCTCAGCGGTGCTCATCGCTCCAGCGAGGGTAACCATCATTTTGCCACCCTGGGCAATATGATGCTGATAGCCTTCGGCGGCATCCACCATAGCGGCTGCATTGAAGTGGCGATAGTGGTGACGCATGAATTGGGAAATCGGTCCACGAGCGGCAGGTTTCATCATTTTTGGGCAAGCTCCTTCAGGGGTAAAACGGGGGAGGGGAGGGTGGCGGCTTGAGCCTGGCTCCCTTACTTTGTTTCTCTCGGGCGTTTAGGTGGCGGATCGGCGCAGTCAGCCGATTAGGGTGTTTTATACCTGAGCGAGGGGGCAAAAAGCTAACTTTTTTTAACCAGAGTCAGGAAGTGAGGCGCCGGGTGGCTAGCGGCGGCGCATGAGATGAGCGGGGGTAAAGATCAAGGTAGCGAATCATAGACTGCGACTGGGACGTTGACCGGGACGCCGTTTGGTGTCGCGTCACAGGTGGGGTCCATTGGTAGAGCGCACCGCCCATGTGTTCATCTTGATAGCGGGCCAGGATTTCCGTCTGGCGTCCCAGCAGTGAGATCTTCCCCTCGCCTTGCGGCAGCTCTAAAATATAATCGGGTAACGCCGGTCCTGGGATCTGACCGCGCAGCTGTTCGACCAGCGCGATGCCTGTTTGCAGCTCGATCCGAAAGTGGAAGGTGCCTGGCGTCCAATCGGGATGGTGCAGGTAATACGGGATCACGCCTGCAAAATACAGCTCACTAAAGAGGGTTTTGAGGGTGAGAAGATCGTCGTTCACGCCTTTGAGCAAGACTGACTGATTTAAAAGGGTAATCCCTCGTCTTTGCAGCTGTTTGAGGGTCTGGCGGGCTAAGGGGGTGAGCTCTTGGGGATGATTGAAATGGCTCACTAGCGTGATTTGAAAGTTCCAGGCGTCACCCAGAATGCTTTGCAGTTCCGGCGTAAAACGGTGCGGCAGGGTGACCGGCATGCGGGTATGGAAGCGCACCGAGCGCAAGGAGGGAACGGCTTGTAATTGTCGCAAAATCTTGAGCAACGCCAGATCGCTTAAGGAGCAAGGATCACCCCCGGTTAAAATTGCTTCCTGGATACTGGGGTTGTGCATGAGATAGTCAAACGCCTGCGTCAGGCTGCCCTGATAGAGGTCCTCCTCTTTCTCGTTTAAGGCTGATTTACGAAAGCAAAAGCGACAATCCACCGCACAACTGCTCGACGTGTGAATCAGCACGCGCGCAGGATAGCGCGCCGTCAATCGGGGGACCGCTAAGCGCTTGAGATCGCCAATCGCGTCGCTGTGCCAAGGAACTGGGCGTTGATAGACGTCTTGACTCCACTGCTCAGCCCAAGCAGGCAGTTGTGGGTCCACTTCTGCCAGCTGCGGGAGGGCCTGGGCGCGAATTGGGCAGTGGGGGGAGGCGCTCATGAGGCTTGCATAGTAGGGGGTAATACGGATTTTGAAACGCTGGGTGATCGGCGCTAAACTGGCAGCCGCTGAGGCGGGTAAGTAATGATCTGCCACCAGCTCTTCAAGTTGGGTGTAGGACTGTTTGAGTTGATCTTGCCAGGTCGTAGGCTGCCGAGCTTGAGACGCAAGCACGCCGGCGCTGCCAGCGGAGTGGGTGAGGGCGTCGTCGGGTGATGGCGTGAGGGGGGTTGTCATACGGAGGGCAGTCCTTGCTGAAACCTTACTGAAAAATAATACTTCGCTCGTCTCCTGGCAGATCAAACTCGCGCTTAAGTTTCATTTCCTGAAGCTTGTCAATTGCACCGACGGGGTCACTCGCGCCAGTCGGTGGGTGGCGCAAGTGAGATAATCGCACCATCCGAATGCGGGGGCAAAGGCGGGGAATGAAGGGCAAAAACTGCGGCTGAAAGGGATTTTCCGTGAGATCGAGCTCGGTGATAAACGACAAATTGGGATAGAGGAGGTGTCGAAAAAAACTCCCGGTCAACTGATTGCGACTCAAGTTCAGCTTCAGAGCAAACGGGCTGGCTTGCAAGACCGCGCTTAAGGTCTCCTGGGCTAAAGCGCGATCAGCGGCGGAAAGAGCTCCAGCGGGTTGGGCAAAAAAATCGGCAAGTTGCTGAAGCCTCTCTTCAGTGATCGTGGCGGGGATTACTTTGCTGAGCCGGTTGCGGATTTCCTGCCAAATGGCGAGGATTTGCGGTCGGTAAAGTTGAGGAGTCAAGGCGACTGAGGTTAAAAGCTCCTGATCGGCAACTTGGTTGTCAGAAAAATTAAACTCCTTCGCGCCGTCAAGCTGTGATAAGTGGTCACGTTCAAGAGCCTCGGCGAAGCTTGCCACTGTGAAAAAGGAAAAAAGAAACACGCATTGAGCCGACCGATCAGAGGGGTCAAAAGAGTCTCGCTGGTAAAAGCCTGCCAAGCTGATGGTCCTGACGTTTGGAAACCAGGAGAATACGAGCGGTAGGGAACCCCCATGAACTCTGTAGGGACGGCTTGCGACGCGCGGCGGATTGCCATGATCATTGGTAGGATCATTGCCATGCTCCGTGAAATGAGCCTTGAAGCTGAGCATCTCCAGTGAGGTCAGGTTTTTGCCCGCCCGAAAGCTTACTGCTGACAGCGGTTGATAATCAGCAGGAAGTCCCCCTACTTCGATTTGTAAATGGGTAAGGTGGCGTGCGTGAGGTGATCCCAGCAGATTTGCAAGCTCCTGTTCTGAGCGAATGGCAAGGTGCAGGTGCGGCAGGATCATTCGGGTTTGTAACCTGAGAAAGTCGGGGAACGGCATCAGCGGTCCAAAGCCGCAAAAGGGGTGATGCTTGGCATTCTCGCGCATCTCAGCAATCTGCCGCGGGTCGGAAAGTAGGGTCTGAAAAGACTTGCACACCTGGAGAAGGGAAAAACAGTCTTTTTGAGAGGCGTAACCAGCGATTTGTGACCAGGCCGTTTGCGGTAGGCTCAGCCAAGGGGGCGAAGCGGGGTCTTTAGCGGCTTCGGCTTCCGCAGTTGTTGTCGGAGTAGGAGCGGCAAGAGCCGCTGAGACCCCGAAAAACCCACTCAGCAGATGATGCGTGGGAGCTAAAACCGTGGCTGCAAGGAGGATGACTAAGCACTGGAGGGCCCTCGTTGGAAACCAACCAGTTCGCAACAGAGGAGGGAGCTTACGCTGCAAGTGATAGCGGTTGTGCAAGAAGGGCATGGGCTAAGAAACTTACCTTATTTTTTTAATAGAATCAATATTAAATCGTCGGCCAGGGTCTGAGGCCCCGATTGCAGCAAACCGGCTCTCTGCCTCACTCAGCAATCCCTTACTTCCTCAATCAGGCGTGAGGAAGAGGGGGGGGGGGATTGCTGGTTTCCCGTCCATGGCTTTTTCTGGGGTGGTGGGGGGCGTTGATGTTTTTGAAAAAAAATCATGCTTGCAAACGAGTGCTGAGCTAGCCCTTTTGGAAACTCACCTGGTTTTATGCTGGGGTGTGCCAGCTGCGAGCGGGCGGGCCACTTTGAGTGTGATTGCAGTCAAGCAACAGTTTGCGCAGACGGAGCGCCTGGGGATTGAGTCGGTGGTTACTGAAAAACTAAGATGCGTTCGCCGCTCGGCAGATCAAACTCCCGCTTGAGCTCCCTTTCCTGCAGCGTGTCAATCTCACCCAAGGAATAATCTTCGTTCGTCGTCGGACTGGTCGTCGGGCTGGTCGTCGGGCTGGTCGTCGGGATGATCCTCTGGTGAGAGAGCTTCACCAACCGAATGCGGGGGCAGGCGAGGGGGATGAAGCGCAAAAACTGCGCCTCAAAGGGATTGTCAGGCAGATCCAGCTCGGTGATAAAGAATAAATTGGGATCGCCAATGGGCTAGGTCTTCAGACCGCACTTAAGGTCTCCTCGGCTAAGGGGCAAGCAGCGGGGTCAGCGGTAGGGTCCGCAAAAAAAGCGACAAGCTGTTGTAGTTGAACTTCACTCATGCCGGGGATGACTGTCAGGGGCTGGGATGACGCAAAAGTGAAAAAGGGGATGAGTTAAAGGCACTGCGGCAATCAAAGCTTGGTCAGTGACTGCATTGTTAGAAAGGTTCAGCTCCTTTTCATGGCTCATGGGTCGATCACCCGTTACAAAAGTCTCAGTAAAGATTCCCCCCGTGAGAGCAACGAAAAGAGTGCTGAGCTGAATGGCGATCTGATGCGGACTGATCGGATTTTGCAGATAAAGGTCGGCACGGCTTACCTTCCGGATTGTCGGAAAAGTCTGGAAAAGGAGTGGCGGCAGGTTCCCCCCAAAAAGACTGAGACGATCGGTTGTGACGCGCGGCGGATCCCTGTGGTCCGTGAAGCTCAGCATTTCGAGTCCGGTCAGATTTTTGCCCCGCCTGAGGGTTGCATTTGACAGGGGTAGCTGGGCAAGAGAGAGCCCCCTAATCTCGATTTGTAAATGGGTAAGGTGGCGTGCGTGAGGTGATCTCGGCAGATTCGTAAGCTCCTGTTCTGAGCGAATGGCAAGGTGCAGGTGCGGCAAGAGGATGCAGGTTTGCAGCCTAAGAAAGTCGGGGAACGGCATCACCGGACCAAAATCGCAAAAGGGCTGATGCTTGGCATTCTGGCGCATCTCAGCAATCTGCTGCAGGTTGGAAAGCACCGTCTGCAGTGACTTGCACACCTGGCGAAGGAAAAAAAGGCCTTTTTGGTTCGCATACCCACTGATTGGTGACCAGGCTGTTTGGGGTAGACTCAGCTACGGGGGAGGGGGAGAGCCGTCGTTGGCTGCTGCTGCTAGGGGAGGCGCGGCAAAAGCCACTGAGACCCCGAAAAACCCACTGAACGGCTGATGCGTGAGAGCAAAAAGCGTGGCAAGAAGGGTCACAAAGCTCCAGGAGGCCAGGCTAAGAGACCCCCAACAACAACAATCACAGGTCAACCCATGGAGGGAAGCGGTGGGGCGCTTTGCGAGGTTTACGCGTGGGTGAGTCGAAGGCATAAGAAAGTGAACCAACCTTATTTTTTTAATAGAATCAATACGAAAATCCACGCTCGTGGGTGGGATGACCTGCAGGTGGAGTTTTTAGGAAAGGTCCACGCCTCTCGATCCACTGCGTTTTTTGACAGCTACTTGGACAGCTATTTTTGACCAGGCCCTTTTCCTCACCCCTCTGAGCTGACGAAATCGTGCGGAGGCGATCTGTCTTGAGGTCCTCGACGGGGGGGGGTGTGTTAGAAGTTTTGCGCGGGATCGTGATTGGGCGTGAGAGTCGTGGGGTAGCGATCGCGCTCGAGAAAAAGTGTCAATCCCTTGGGCACTTGGTGTTGTAGTGCTTTTTTTTCAGAGCTCTTCATCCTGCTAAAACCAAGGCTCAGTTGTTTGAGCTGGCGTGCTTGACTCAGGAGGTCAAGCACCGTTGTTGCCGTGGCGTAACCGAACTGATTCATGGCAAGATGCAAAGAGCGAACTTGACTCCCTGCGAGCGCTCCTGCAATCAAGCGCAGGCCCTGGTCCTTGAGGGCGTTTCCTCCAAGACTGAGTTCAAGGAGCGAACTGTGGGAGAGCGCTGGGGCAAGCTGCGCGGCTGCTTTGGTGGTGAGGCCTGAGAGGCTAAGATCGAGGACTTGGACGGGTGCATGAATCAGCGCTTGCGCCAGGAATTTGATGCCAGATGGCGCAGGAAAATTTTGGCTCAAGTTAAGCTCAGTAATGCGACTGGCCGGCAGCAAGCGCGCGAGAGTACCAAAGCCTAGGGCTCCAAGGCCGTTTGCGCGCAAGTTGAGCTTGCTGAGGTGCGTTGATTGCGCAAGAAATGGCGCAAGTATCTGCAGGCCTGCATTGCCTAAGCTGCAGTAGGAGCAATCTAGCGAGGTGATCTTGCTTTGTGGCAAAGCCCTGCCTAGCTCGCCTAGTGCTTGCGGGGTGAGGTGATGGTGGGCAAGCGCGAGCGAGGTCAGGGGGGTGGAGGGTAACACACGGGCCAGCTGTTCCCAAGTCCGCTGGGTGGTGCCGTGTAAGAGCGTCAAATCAAGTGAAGTGAGCGAACTGCGGATTAAAGATTGAAAGAGGTTTTCTAGGGCTCCTTCTACCGGATGAGTTGCGGCAAGCTTTAGGGAGGTAATTTTCCCGCGCAACAGCGCTTGGCTGAGGTCTTCTAGCATTTGGCGGTTTAAGAACGAGTGCGAGAGATCCAGGTGAGTCACCGGCAAAGCGCTTAACAGCTGGAAAAAAGACCGAAGGGCTAAGGCTTCATCGCTATTTGCGGCCTCAGGCGGAGGAAAAGCTTGGCTTTGCGGCACAGCGTAACTGATTCGCAATTCCTCAATTTGCGTGCGTCCTGCGCTGAGGGCCAGTGTCCGTAAGCCTGCGGCTGTGATCCCTGTGTGAGTGAGGTTGAGGCGTTTGAGGGGGGGTGGGAGTAACAAAAGGGCTGCAAGTTTTTCGGACGCGTCTCGAAATAAGGCAGGATTGTTCGAAAGATCCAGAGCCTGAATGCGGGTTGCGGGCAAGACCGCAAGTAACGGTGCAAGGTGGTCTGTTGTGAAGCAGTTCGCTTTTAAGCTTAAGCGTCGCAGGCCTCGGACCTCAGGCAACCCCTGCGCGAACGCTTCGATAGTTGATTCCCAGCGCAGGAAGCTTGAATTAAGCTTTAGGGATTCGATTTTGTTCAGCTTTTTTAAGCTTTGCGTCAATGCTGATGCCAAAGCAGGGGACAGCGACAGTTCGCTGAGATCAAGTTCCTGCAGTTGGGTGGCATGACTGAGGCCGTCAGCGAAAGAGCGGATGCTGGCTCGTGCCCTCAGCGGGAGGCCATGCATGGCGATACGCAGCCGATTGAAGCCTTGGGCTTCTGGCGTGCCCATAAATTGCAGGAGACTAAAAAGCTGGCGGTGAGTGTTCACCTGAACGGCAAGGGTGTTGGAAAGCACGTAGGTTTTGAGCTCAAGCAGTTGCTCGTAGGTGAGCATTCTAGCGTGCGCGAGGTGATCGTTTTTACTCTTGCGGAGCGCCACTAAAAAATTTGGCGCAAGGAGGCGGCGCCTAAGTTGTAGGTTGCAGTCTGCAAGCCTGCGATACTCCTGTTCTTCCAATGGCTGCACAATGATTAGCAAAAGGTCATCCGGCAGTTGCATGAGGTCACTTGGCCTCATGCGCCGGGTTTTAGCGGCTAAATCTTGCAGAGGAGCGGGTCGCTGATCGGCGTCCTGGAGGTCAGCGATCCTGCTTGGGGAGGCGGAGTCAGAGGGTCCTGGGTCCAAAGCACGAAGCATGGCGAAGCTTGGTCCGCTCCCACCGAGTAGAGCGCTGATTGCGAAGGTCATTGAAAAAGTTGTTGAAAGCGGCGTTACCCGGTGAGTGAGCGGTAGAGTCGGCGGTTTTTGCATCAGCAAACGCTAACATTTTTATGATTTTGGCACAAGTTTGCTGCAAAGCGACCTCTTGTTTCAGGAGGTGGGGATGGGATGAATTGTTGTGTCTTGCCTCTGATTTGCGATGTCGGCAGCAGCACGGCTTTGTGCTAAAGGCACCTGTGCGGAGACGACTCATATGCGCCGATCGTTTCCGCTCAAGTGCCTTTGGCGCGCCTATTGTTTTGATTATTTTTGAGAAGTTTAAAATTAGTTCTTTTATTGCTCCGTCTGCAACCCAGCGTTGTTAACAGTATGATCGATAACTGCTTTTTCTGCTAATTATCCGAATCTTTTGAGCGGTTTTAGCGGCATTCAGACTGCTACTAGCTTTTTTAGCGAGATGATTTTTTTGTTGTGTGTCTTCCTTACTCATGATAGCGCCGTCTGGATACTTTTTGAGCAGATCACCCTGAAACTGAGCTGATTTTCTAGTATCAATAACTGCATCTACTGTCAGATTATGTGATTTCACACAGGCTTTACCAGGACCTTTGCGATCGACTGCTGGCATGTCAGTGTATTAGATTATTTTGGTTGCGAAAAAAGTGGACATTTTTGTATTGGTTAGTGATCTCCTGGTGCTGTTCATCGGAGTTTCTTTGAAAGTCCTGGATCGAGGATTTTAAGGCTTGGTGGTTCACTTTTGATAAGGGCGGGTTGGTTTCTGTGCCATGAGCTTGCATTTCTTGCGCGAACAACATCCTGATTAGCGTTAAGCAAGTAAAAAATATATCTAAATTTTTATAGTGAAATAATATATTAATTTAAGATAACAATAATCAAATTAAAGAAATGACCGTCTTGCTTTTTTGCAAGATATCAGCAAACCACGTGTGTCAAGCAGGACCGCACAGGTAAGTCTAAGAGTGGCAGAGTGAAAGTAGGAAGAACTGAAGTTTTTAAGACAGATCAAATAGTGTCTGCTCGCAGGATGCAGGTACCGCAAAGCAAGTCATCGTTTTATTAGGCGAGCGCGTTCAGTGAGCTCGCTCCAGGCTGCGTGCGGTGATCACCAGGCCGCCTTGCGTAAAGGCCACTCGGGAGCTACTTTAGGCCTATCAAGGGTCGGCTGCGTAGCCTCGGTCTTACCCAGAGTGATGACAAAGCCTGAGGGCAGTTCAGGTACACGCCCGAAAAATCCCAGAAGCTTTTTTCTCAGTGCGTGCGCACCGATGAGTGAGCGGAGGTGTGTGTGTGTGTGTGTGTGTGTGTTTGTCTGTCTGGGTTTGCCGCGATCAATCAAGCAAAATAAGTCCCGGGACGCTTTTTCGAGCGCTTGTTTGTGGTTTTACAGGCCAATTTCCTGGCTACGAACCAGCGGCGCTCCTACCAGCGTACCGGTCGTCGTGGTCGTTAAAGAGGCTGTCGGGGGGGCGGCAGTCTGCTGCAGGGCAAGGGAGAGGCTGGGAATAGGGGTGAGCCAGCTTTGGGTGAACTCCGGCATCTCGCCTCGTACCATTTGGTGGAAGGATTTTTGTAACTGCGCGGTGATCGGTCCTGGGCAAGAGGCGCCGATGGTGCAGTGGTCAATGTCACGAATCGGGGTGATTTCAGCTGCAGTTCCGGTTAAAAACACCTCGTCTGCGCACCAGATTTCATCGCGCGTGAAGCGGGCTTCTTGTACTTCAATTTTTTTAAACTTGCAATAATCCAAGACCGTTTGCCGGGTCAAGCCATTGAGGATCGAGTTAAGCGGGGTAGTTTTTAGCACGCCGTTTTTCACGATAAAGAGGTTTTCGCCGCTGCCTTCCGTGAGATAGCCTTCAGGATCCAGCAGTAGCGCTTCGTCATAGCCTAAGGAAACCGCTTCGCGCTTAGCAAGCACGCCGTTGACGTATTGTCCGGTGATTTTGCCTTTCGTCATGCTGGAGTTGACGTGGGGTCGGATAAAACTTGAGATCTTGAGGCGCGCTCCTTTGCGGACGCCCTCTGCCCCTAAGTAATGGCCCCACTTCCAACTCAAGATCGCCACATCAATGGGGGGCTCTTTGCCGGGATGTAAGCCTAATGGGCCATCGCCAATAAAGACGATCGGGCGCAAATAGCACTCTAAAAACTGATTGGCCTGACAAACCGCCAGGGCGGCTTGGGTCAGTTGCTCGAGGCTGTAGGGCACTTTTAAGTCTAAAATTTTACAAGTATCAAGCAGCCTGACTAAGTGGTCGTGCAGCCGAAAGATCGCACCTCGGCCGTCCACTTGTTGGTAGGCGCGAATCCCTTCAAAGGCGCCCATGCCATAGTGCAGGGCATGGGTGAAGAGACTAATTTGGGTTTCTGCAACTGGCCGAATTTGACCATTAAACCAAAGATGTGTGCCACGATTCATAATAATATCCTCAAACGTTTTTTTTCGGTTGTTGCAATCCCAATTCAACGGGTCGTTTTATTCGCATGAGTTGCGCTCAGTCAGTTGCGAAAAGTCACGCTCATCAGGGACCAAGAGCGTGGTGGAGGTGCCAGGTAAGTTGTCTAAGGTATAGCGTGGGGTCAGCCTGCGGGAAGCCATTAGGCGGATGATCTCAGCTGCGGTTTCTTCCAGCGCCTTGCCCGTCACATTAAAGACTGGCCACTTACGATTCTTCTTAAAAAGTTGATTGGCGTACTCAATTTCCCCGTTCACTTTCGCCGGATCAGCGTACTCACCGCCACGCCTTTGACCTAGGCGCTCCAGTCGATTACGGCGAATCGTTGCTAAGTCTTGGGCATTGATCGTTAAGCCAATGATCCGTCTTTGATCCAGTTCGGTCAGCACGGCAGGCGGGGTAAAGCCGTGAATCAGCGGGATATTAGCCACCCGCCAGCCCTGATGCGAAAGATACATCGAAAGCGGGGTTTTCGAGGTGCGGGAAATGCCCAAGATCACAATGTCGGCGTGGTCTAACCCGGTGAGGTCCTTGCCGTCGTCGTGGGCAATGGTGTATTCCATCGCCGCAATTCGCTCAAAGTAACTCTCGTTGACGTCATGCAGTAAGCCTGCAATTGATTTTGGTTCATAGCCAAAATAACTCGCCAGTCTCAGCAGCAGCGGGCCTAAGAGATCAATGCAAGGTAGTTGCTTTTCGTGGGCACAAGTCTTGAGGAAGGCTCTGAGCTGAGGAGAGACGATGGTGTAGATCAGTAAGTCGCGTTGCAAGAGCGCGTCTTCGCAGATGGCGGCGATTTGCTTTTCGTTGCGGACATTGGTGTAGCGTGTGAAGTAGACGTTTTTATTGGCAAATTGCACCATCGCCGCTTTTATCATCTGCGAGGCCGTTTCCCCCGTGCCGTCTGAGACAATAATGATGCGTTTTGGCGAGTTTGCAGCAGGTTCCTCAAGGGTCATGTTGGCAGGTTGTACACCTTTTTAAAGGCTTCCTCAAGCTGTTGTCCCTGGGCGTCTAAAAGAAATTGCTGAGATTGCGGTATTTTAGCCAGTTGATTGCGAAACCAGGTGCGTTGTCGTTTGACGAGTTGTCGGGTCGCTAAGGCAATGGATTCGTTCAGCTTGTCAGTCATTTGCGCTGGGCTTAGCGTTAGCCCGCTGCCTAAGCATTGCGCCACCTGCAGGTAGCCAACCGACTTTAAGCCTGCTGCCCCTGGATACTGGTCTTGAAAGGTCTGGTATTCAGCGATCAGTCCGTTTTCGAGCATTTGGGAGGTGCGACTGGCAATCCGCTGATGTAAGTCGGCGTTCGAGCGGTCAATCACCCACAGTGCAAACCGCGGGTCGGGGTGAGTAGGCATCAGGGCTTTTAACTGGGTGGGGGTTTTGCCGCACAGTTCAATAATTTCTAAGGCTCGCACGAGGCGATAGCGATCGTGCGCGCCGATGCTTTGTGCCGACTCGGGATCTTGCACGAGCAACTGCTGGTGCAGCTCGGTTAAGCTCAAGTGGCTGAGTCTGGCTCGGACCTGAGGATCGCTGGCTGGGGCTTCCCACAGACCAAAAAGCAGGGCCTTGAGATAGAAGCCTGAGCCGCCGACGATCAAAGCGCGTTTGCCGCGCGCGGTAATCTCGGTGATCAAGGTTTGCGCGGCGCGGTAGAAGTCAGCAGCACTGAAGGGCTGATCCAGCTGATGGGTGCCAATCAAATGATGGGTGACGGAGGCCAGCTCACGGGGGGTGGGTTTGGCGGTGCCGATGGCTAGTTCTTTGTAAAACAAGAGACTGTCAGCATTGATGATCTCGAGTTGCGGTTGGAGCGAGGAGAGGTGCAAGGAGAGTGCGGTTTTACCTGAGGCGGTCGGTCCGGTCAGGATGCCGACTAGAGGGTGCGTTGAAACCATAGCTCCAATTTTTCTTCCGGAATTTGTATCACGGTCGGTCGCCCGTGGGGACAATTCCAGGGATGGTCGCAAAGAAATAGCTGGTCGGTTAAGGCCAGTTGCGAGAGTTCATGCAGCACGTCGCCTGAGCGCACGGAGGAGTGGCAGGCTTCGCTGGCTAGTTTTTCAAACAAGAGCTCATCCATAAGGTTTTCTGGAAGATTTTCTGGGATGTTTCCCGGTAGATTTTCTGCGCTACGCTCTGGCGCATCACCTCCCGCAGAGGAGGGTGGCTGTGCTTCTTCCCCCGCGCTTGCCGCTGCTTGAGCGTGGGCGTCTTCTGCTCTTTCTTGTTGCAGCAACATGCGCTCTAGGAGACTTTTGAGGCGGGGTTTGACCTGAAAGTCGCCCCATTCCGCGGGAATACTGCTGATACTCAGCAATCCTGTTAAGTGGCTTGCCTCAAAGCCCAGCTGGTTAAACCAGCGCACGGCTTGGGTCACTGCCGCTAGCTGTTCGCTTTTAAAGTGCAAGGTCTCAGGCACGAGCAGCCTTTGGCTGGGGGCGATCCACGACGACGCCGAGCCGTCTGCTAACGGTGGCGCTCCGGCTAAAAATCGCTTCTTCAGGCACTCATAGCGAATCCGTTCATGGGCTGCGTGCTGATCGATGAGAATCAGCTGGCCTGCCTTCTCGTAAAGTAAATAGGTCTGAAAAACTGACCCAATCCAGCGGGCGTTGCGCAGCCAATCGCTGGGGAGTTGTGGGCGCGCCCAGGTCTGGTTGCTACCAGCCAGGAACGGAGGTCTGAAAGGCGGCGGCGGCGGCGGCGGCGTGTGTGTGTTGGTAAGCACGTGCGAGCGCGGGGTTGTTCTGGGTGTGGAGCCAAAAATGGACGCATGGGTGGCTACGGGAGCATGCGGCGCCTGATTCTGAGAGGGCAGTCCCGTCACAGGCTCTGTCGCAGATTCGTCCGGTAAAAAGAGTGATGATGCGGGGGGTGGGCCTTCGACTAAGGGCTGCTGTTGCCAGCGTGGGCTTTCTTGCGCAAGCCGGGTGGTCCAGGGTACGGGGGAGGGTGCGGCTCTTGATGAAGGTGACGATGACGATGCTGACGACCACGACTCGTCGTCCTGCTGAGCGATGGCGGGCGAGAAGGTAGGAGGCGTCGTGGTTGTTGGATGATGAGGATGACCTACGAACTGTTGACGCAGCAGTTGACGGACGAGTTGATCGAGTGCTTGAAAAATCTTTTGCGAGTTCAGGAAGCGAATTTCCGTCTTATGCGGGTGCACGTTCACGTCAATGGCAGCAGGGTTGATCGTCAGATCAAGAAACAACACCGGGAAATGCCCTGGCAAGAGACTTTGCTTAAACGGCAAGAGCAGGGCTTGTTGCAGCAAGCGGTCTTTCACCACCCGCAGGTTGACGACTTGGATGATCTTACGAGTGTGTGAGGTGTGGTAGCCTTGAATCCAGTGCAAGGTCATGGCTAGTCCGCGGTCGCGAGCATCCTCAGGGGTGAAAGTCGCTGATCGAATCGGAAAGTCTTCGCTCTCAGCCAGCACGATGCGCATCCGGGTGGCCAGATCGCTTGCGGCTAAATCAAAGAGCACCCGGTCATTACTTACCAGTTTAAAGCCTACGGCCGGATAGGCGAGCGCTAGTTTTTCTAGGCAGTCGCGCACCTGGGCCACCTCGCTGCTGGGTGACTTCAGGAACCTGAGCCTGGCTGGGATCTGCGAGAACAGTCCTTGCACCTGAATTTCACTGCCGTGCGGGGAGTGCAAGAAATGGCCGCGAGTGGTTTTTTCCGGGACCAACGATTGCGCAAAACGCGTCGCTAGATCTCCCACCCGCAGCTGATAGGTCGCGTTGGCTAAGGGAGGTGATGAGGGTGATGCGTCGTGATCGAGGAGTGGGACTTTGCTCTGCGAAGTGAGAGTGACCTCGGCCACCGCCGAGATGCTTGCTAAGGCCTCGCCGCGAAAACCCAGCGTGCTCATGCTTTGCAGGTCCTCAAGCGTCGTTAACTTACTGGTGGCATGGCGGGCAATACACAAACTCAGGTCCTCAGGACTCATCCCTGTGCCATTATCGGTGACTTGAATCAGCTGCTGTCCGCCTTGCTCAAGCGTCACTTCAATCAGGGTGGCACCGGCATCAAGCGAGTTTTCCACGAGCTCCTTGACCACGTTCATCGGTCGCTCGATGGTCTCGCCTGCGGCAATTCGCTCGGCAATCAGTGGCGGGAGGATGCGGATCGTTGTGGCGGAGGGAGAGGACATGGATTTTAGTTTGCCTTTGCGCTTGCTTTCGAAAAAAAACCTTGTGTTTTGAGAGGCGTCAAGCGCTCCCGTGTTTTCCAAGCGTGGGTTGCCAGGAGCGCTCAGTCAAAGTTAAGTGAACGCCAAGACCTGATTGCGGCCATTTTGTTTGGCCTGGTATAAGGCTCGATCGGCATTTCGCAGAAGGGTGGAAGCTGATTCCACCATCCCCGTAAGCGTTGCCACCCCGACACTGACGGTAACCGGCAGGCGCTGCTTCTCGTAAGTGAAGGCGTGATGCTCAATCCCTGCTCGGATTTTTTCCGCCGTCTCGAGGGCGCCTACTTCGTCAGTGCTGGCCAGTAAAATAACGAACTCCTCACCCCCGTAGCGCGCAAAAACGTCGTGGGTTCTTAAGTGCTGGGTGCGAATCAGCTGGGTGAGTTGGATCAGCACTAAATCGCCTGCCTCGTGCCCATAAGTATCATTAATGCGCTTAAAATGGTCTAAATCAAAAAAAACCAGCGAAAAGTCGGTGTGCAAGGCTTTCGCGCGCTTAAATTCTGCCTCAAGCGCTTCCAGCAGATAGCCTTTGTTGTAAACCTTGGTCAGCGAGTCGGTATGGGCCGCCAGGCCTAAGTTACCGTAGAAAAGGATTTCAATTTCGCCTGCTGGTAAGAACTTTAAAATGGTATTGCCCAGCTTCACCATGTCTTCTTTCACCAGCACGACGGTCTGCTCAGAGGCAAGCCTTTTATCGTTCACAAACGTCCCATTGGCTGAGCCCAGGTCGCTGATCTTGATTTCTGTGCCGTTTTTGGTGATTTGGGCGTGTTTTCGCGAGATGCCCTGATCTGCCACGCTAATTTCTGCGCTTAAGTCGCGTCCGATGGTCATGAGGGACTGGTTGAGAAAGAAGCGATGCCCTTGCGGGGTGCCGCGAATCATAATCAAACAGGCCTCTTGCTCTTTGGCGCGTTGTAACTCAGCCGAGAGGGTGCCGTGGCCCCCTAGCAAGACGGTGGTGTTTTCACTTTTAGGATCCGTTTCTTCTGCGCCGTTCATATCTCTTCTTGTCATGTTAAGGCGGAACGAGGCTGACGTCAATCTCGAAAAAAAAACCTCAACAAGCCCCTCTTGACCAAGACACGAGGATCACAGTAGCCTTGCTTCAGGGCTCTGACTCCAAGGGGTGGTGGCGGACTGTTGTTGCTGAGTTTGTCTCAGCCCGGTGAGCATCTCACGAATGTACTTTTTAACCTCTTCCACCCCGGGTTGATCAAACGGATTCACGCCCCACAGTGTGCCGGTAAAAGCCGTAAGCGTTGCGGTGGCAAAATAGAGCGCGCCTAAGGAGCGTTCGTTCAGTTGATCTAATTTAAAGTGACAGTGCGGTCGCTGCTTGCGAGTTAACACTAAGGAGGTGGCTTGCTGTTCAATCGTCAGCAGCTGCTGCAAGTGATGGCCACTGAGCAGCTGAAACGCCGGGTAAGTTTGCGCCGTGGCTAGCGAAAAAGGCTGCGGAATCACGGTGGGTTCTGGCACCTGGTCGAGGGTCACAAAAAAGGTCACCTTATCGTCCGGTCCATCGCTTAAGAGCTGCAGCAAGCTATGTTGGTCGGTGGCTCCTAAAGCTGCCACCGGTGTAAAACCTTTACCGTCTTTGGCGAGACTTTCTCCCCACAATTGCACAAACCACGAGCCAATCAGCCGCAAGCGGGTGGAGTAGGGCATGAAGATATGCACCGGGCGTTGTTCGCTTTGCTCTAAAAGCGCTTGGGCCATTAAAAAGAGCGGGTTTTTAAGGGGCGGAGCTTTTTCGATAAAATCGCGCACCCGTTTGGCCCCTTCTAAGAAATCAGCGACGTCCAAGCCCGCTAAAGCGGCTGGAAAGAGCCCGACTGAGGAAAAAATACTGAATCTTCCGCCAATCGAAGGCGGGATGATCAGGGTCGGGATCTGTTCTTGCTGGGTAAAGGCCCTTAAATCTCCGGCCTTGGGGTCAGTGAGGGTCACCAGGTGGGTCATCCAGCGTTTACGCCCCAACCACTCCAAGGCCAAGAGCACTTGCGCCATGGTCTCAAAGGTGGTCCCCGATTTCGTAATGGCACAGACTAAGGTGGTCTCAGGGTTGAGCTTGTGGATTAAGGCCTGCCATTCCAAGGGATCAGGGTTCTCTAAAAAATGAAAGCGGAGAGTGCCTGGGCCGTCGTTGTTGTTGGGCCGCATCCGGTCTTTGAGGCTTTCCAGTAAACTCATCGGGCCCAAGGCACTGCCGCCAATGCCTAAAATCAGACAATCTTGAAAGCGGCGCGAGCTCAAGAGCCGCTCGGACAACTCCAGGACCTGGGGCAGCTGCGACAATGTAGGGTCTTCAGGCGTCAAGTAGAAGCCGACGTCAGACGCCGAGAAGCGTTGCTTGAGGGTCTCCCAAGTGTCTTGAAATTTGCGCTCTAGCGCTGCGGGGTCGGTGACGGGTTTCAGTAACAGGTGACTCCAGTCGATCGTCAGTGGAGCGCTGCCTAAGCGCAAAGCGGTAATGGCCATAAAACTGCCTTCCTTCTCATTGAAAGTCTGCCGTCAATGACTAGCAAAAGTCAAGCCCCAGAGTCAGCCCAAGATCGACCTTGAGATCGATCCTGAGATTGACCCCAAGATTCAAGACCGGCGAGGCGGCACACCTTCGCGTGGCACTGACGTTAGACTATTCTCCTGCAACTGCAAGGGCCAGAGCGGTAGGCTCTGGGGCGATCTCATTGTTGGCGGTTGCAGGCTGAGTTTCCAGCTGAAAGCGGGTGGCATCCAGCGACCGAATGAAAGAGCGCGCGGTTAAGCCCACTTTCAGGAACACCCTGCTCACCAGCGCATTGTATTCCGGTCGGGTGGAGTCGGCCACGTCCCACGACCAGTCGTCGACCAGCTGAGAGCCTGAGATTTTTTGCCGCCGCTCGCCGGTTTCTGGGTGCTTTTGGTTTTCATAGACTAAAAACTGGAGGGCTTCCACTGGAGCGCCTGCCGGGTCAGCCTCCCTCCCAGGCTCAAAGCCATAAACCACCAAATGATGTAATTGTACGATGGTGCCTGCCAGCGGATGCTGTTCAATGCCCTTTTTGACAAACAAGATCATCGGTCCCTGTTTTAAGTGGCTTTGTAATTCCTGAATCACCTCCTGCGCAGACAGGGTCAGGGCCAGGGAACCGACTTCAAAAGTCTTTAAGCAGGTCTCTTCCTCACCGCAGGCCTTCTTCATGTTGGCTTCCAAAATTTTTGGCGGTGAGGGAGCAAATTCACTGCGAATGGCATAAGCTGGACATAAGAGCAAGACTTCTTCCAGCGTGAGGGGGCTGCCTTGTGATTTTAAAAAAATATGCGCTGAATAGGCTCCTGAGTTCCACGGGCCATCCAGCTCGGCGCCTTGATCTTCGATCTTCCAGATCACAGCCTCCTCGGTCACTGCATAACTGAAATGGGGGGCAAGCAGCGCAAGACCGAGCCACACAAGTCCGAACCGCCTAGAACCCAGACTGGACTGCAAGCGACAGGCAAGCGACCGTAAAAGACGAGGCTTGGGGGGAGGAGGGTTGCTGGCATCAAGCCTTGGGCGATGAGGTCCGTTGCTAACGTTATTTTTAAGCGACTGTTGCGGGGAATAGGTCATCATAGCCGCCCAGTATGGTCAAAGTTCACTGGCCTCGTCAAGCGCAAAGCGCCGCAAGCCCTCGCCGCAGTCCCCCTTTTTTTGGTTATTAAAGCGTGATGCCAGTAGCGTGGGGCGAATGCAGCCCTGTGGGTGGAAGACTGCTTGCGGGCTGGGACAAGGTGACCTCCGTCTGGGCGGTGTTGAGCATCTGTTTGGCAATGATCAGGCGCAAGATCTCATTGGTGCCTGCCCCAATTTCAATCAATTTTGCATCACGCAAATAGCGCTCCACCGGAAATTCTCTCGTGTAGCCTGATCCCCCCAGGATTTGAATCGCCACCAGCGACACTTGGGTGGCCATCTGCGCCGATTGCAGTTTGGCTTGGGCCGCCATCACTCCGGCTTGTTTGCCATTCAGGAGGTTTAAGTCCCACATTTTGGCAGCCTGGTAGGTTAAGGCGCGACAGGCGGCAAGCGACGCTGAAGCATCGGCCAATTGCGCTTGAATCTGCTGAAACGAGCCGATGGTTTTCCCAAAGGCCTTACGCTGGGTGGCATAAAGGGTTGCTACCGCAAGCGCCGCCTGGGCGATGCCTAAAGAAATACCGGCAATGGTGATCCGCTCTAAGTCTAAGTTTTTCATCATTAAATAAACGCTGCCGCCTTCCTCACCCACTCTGAGGCTCGCCGGCACCTGGCATTGCTCAAAGATCAGCTCACAAGTCGGCGAGGCGCGCATGCCGAGTTTCTTGAGTTTTTTACCCAACGACAGCCCGGCAAGCGAGCGGGGGATCAAAAAAGACGAGATTTGCTTTTTGTCCGCTCCGGTGCGGGCGTAAGTATAAAAGAAATCGCCCACCGGACCATTGGTAACCCAAGCTTTAGTGCCGTTTAAGAGATAGCTGTCCTGGGTGGCTTGATACTGCGCTTTGGTGGTCATGCCCAAGGCATCCGACCCGGCTTCCGGTTCCGACATCGCCATGCCTCCGATGCTTGCGCCGGAGAGTAACGCTTGCAGTGAGTGGGCTTTTTGCGCTGGGGTGCAGTTTTGGGCGACTTGATGGACACACAAGATGGCGTGGGAGAGAAACGACAACGCGGTTGAGGCGTCCACGGTGGCTAATTCTTCTAAAATCAGGGTCGCTGCCACCGCGCCTTGGCCACTGCCTCCGTCTTCTAAGGGGACGGTGATTCCGAGCCAGCCTAAAGGCCCCATTTTGCGAAAAGCGGCAAGGTTCAGGGTTTCTTGTTCTTCAAAGTAGGCAAGGCTTGGGGCCAGTTCGCTTTGGGAGAATTGGCGGACGGCGTCTTGTAAAAAGTAATCTTCTTGCGAAAAAAAATACATAAAGGTGACTCCTGTTCCGGTCCATGCCATAATTTTCAGTATGGCTGAGTTTGCGCTCACTTCGATGACGTCCCACCGCTTAAAATCAATCGTGCTGCTTTTAAATTATTGGGAATATCCGACTAAAGTAATTCAAAAAAAATTAAGCTCCTGGTTACAGCAGGGGTCCCCCCAGGTCGCCACTTTCATCCCTTGGCAGGCCGCGGAATCGGATATTTCCCATTCCTTGCATCACTTTTTGCAACTGGTGGCTGAAAACAACTTTCAAGTCTCCTTGATCGTGACACCTGAGCTTGGCTTACACTACCCTCATTCAGGTTTTCCAAAAGATCTGGTCTCGCGCGCTGACAATCTCGCTTCCGACTCTGAGTCTAACACATTTGTCGTGCACTTTCCACCCAACACCTTTGTCCTGCCCTCCTTGCTCGCGCCAGAGTTGATGAAGCGCTATGCCTTGTTTTTGGGCAGGATTGAAAGCGTTTTAGAGGGGTTTTTTCGCACCCATCCCCAGATGAGGGAGGCGGTGCAGGTGTGCGTTAGTGGTAGTTTGTGGAAATATTACCGCGGCTTACTCCCCACGCAAGAGGGTTTGGCGTTTTTACGCTTAGCCCAGGAAGAAACGCTGGCTTCTAGTACCTATTTCCGCTCAGCCGGTGTGCGGGCCTTTGCAGGTGACTGTGGCGACCGCTCGCGTCAGGCCCTGCTGCATTATCGCAGCAGGCTTGAGACCCTGTTGCATCAACGGGAATTCAATTCCGCAACCCCTTCTGAAAAAAGAGGTGGTAGCGGCGGGGAGAACCGCTGGAAATCAAAGCCTTTTGAGGAGGCCAGTGGCAAGTGGCTTGCGCAGCAAGCAGAAAATGGCTTTCGACAAAGGACGTTACATAGTTTAACCCGTAAAAACAAAGACTTACAGGTGCAGGAGCTGGAGATCTATACGCCTGAGGTGGATCCCTTGCTCACCTACGCGCGGTTGTTGCAAGGGGTGTTGCAGGGAGCGGGGCCGCATTTTCAAACCCTTTCTCATTTGCTGGATGCAGCAGGTGCTGGGTTATCGATGGGCGCTGGCTCCCAGCCGATCAGTTCCTGGGTGCATTGGACGGCCATTGGTGGTTTTCAGGAATTACGGGAGTCGGAGCGGTGTTTCTTATTTTTAAAAAGTCTGCTGCTTGCCTGCGGGCGAGGCGGGGGCGTGTTTTTAGACGAAGCAGTTTGGTCAGGTTTTTCAGACTCTTTTCGTCAGCGTGCGGAAGGGGTAGCGGCGCTTTTGCAGCAGAAAAAATTACAATTACGCAGGCAGGCCCTCTATTTTTTGCCGCACTTGTGGTCGCGCTCCAGTTTGTTATGGGAGGAGTTGCAGCGGACCTTAGGCGTGCAAGCCGCCGTGCTGAGTCAGCCAGAAGAACTGAGTTTTCAAGGGGAAGCAAGCTTACTGATTGTCGACGGTGAGACGATTTTGACGCAGGAGTTGCTGGAAAAGTTATTAGCCTGGGTCAAAGGGGGCCACAGCCGGGTGTTGGTCTTGCCGCGGAGCCCGTTTTTTACCGAATTAGCGCGCAAGGAGTTAGAAGCGATCTTTTTGGAAGCGCAAGGGGTGGAAATCAATCTCGGTTTTCATTTTTCTTTGTATGCCCTAGGCCAGGGACGCTTGCTGCTGATGGATCCGTTTGAGACCCTGCCGGGGGAGCAAGAGCCGTTTGCGGTGTTGAAGCGCTTCTTACAAGTTGCCCTCTCGCTTGCCGGCATCACTCCGCGCTGCAGCCTGGATTTACCGTATCTCGAGCAAATGGTCTTTCACGCCCCGGGCGAGCACGACTGGGTGCTATTTATTCTCAATCCCCGGGCTGAGGGCTGTTTAGCTCATCTCACCTTTTCGGAGCCCGTGTTGGCCTCAGATTTAGGCGCCCGCTGCGCGCAGACGACCACCGCGCACTCCGAAGCCAGCGCATCGCACCAGGGCGCGCCAAGCGTCAACACAAAAGAGGCTAAGCCGTGTGAGCTGTTTGCGCTTGAGGTGCCTGCTTTTGGCGTGTTACCGCTGCAGATTGCAAGCATGGAAGACCACTGCTTCAGCCAGCACCTGCTGGGCCTGCCGCCGCCTCTCGGCGACGGCAAATCACCAGAAAAAGACACGCTCTTCAGTCTGCCTACTCACTTCAGACCCACGCGGGGCTTGAGCTCATGGAGTTAGTCTACGACTGGCGCTCCTTTCATCGCTTCTTTCCGCAAGTTTTGCCGCTCAAGGCGGGCGGGCAAGGAGAGGAGGGCGCCGCCTCAGCGCAGCAGGCGTCGGCTTCCTCTGCGGCTTCTGCGTCTACGATCATTTTCCTGCTGGTTTCCGGCAACAAGGTCCTTGCGGCCTGGGGCGGCGATGCGGCGATTCGTGCGCAGCGACTTGCAACGGTGCCTGAATGGTGGGCGCAGTACCCGCGGCAACGCTTCCAGGTACTGGAATGCGCCCAGGTGGATCGTCTCTTGCAGCAGCTCTTGGTCTTGCCCAACTTCGTGCAGCAGCGCCAAGCCAGCGAGGATTGGTTACTCGCGCAACCGCTAGAAAAAGCTCGTTGGAGGAGAGGAGGAGGCGGTGGGTCGACGTGCAGGCAGCATTTTTTGCTGCAGTTTTTGCAGAGTCGCTTTCAGGTCTTTTTGCCGAAGCAGTATGGCATTTTCTTATGCCTGACGCCCTATCCGGGGAGTATCGGGTTTCAGTGCGAGAGCGGTTTTTTCTTGTGGATTCAGCAGGGGCGGGTGGAGAAGTTTTTTATTCCTGAGCTAGATTCTTTGAGTCTCGAGAAGAAAAAAACTCCGGAAAACGTCGTACGCTTTCTTGCTCAAAAGTACGCCCTGCCCGTTCAAGGTCTTTTTGTCGCCGAAAAGCACTGGAAAGACTGGTCGGCGCAACCCGTCTCACTACTGCTTTGGAGAGCGATCAGTCGCCTCTTAAAGAAGCATCCTGAGACGCTCGTGCCTGCCCAGTGGCGGCTGCGGGTGCTGTTTGCCTGGTCGCGCCTTTGGGCTTAAGAGGCTTTCCAGTCTTGATGGCGCTCACTCCCGCGGGCAGAGCCAAAGATGCTACGCAGTTGGCCGCAGGCTGCCAGAATGTCTCTCCCGCGCGAAATGCGCACGGTGGCGGTGATCCGGTGTTGCAGTAGATAGTTTTGAAAGGCCCGCACTACGCTCTCTTGCGGTCGTAAGAACGTCGATCCGCTGTGTTCGTTAAAAGGAATCAAGTTAATCTTCGAGGGGATATGACGGGTGAGACTCACCAGCCTTGCTGCATCCTCAAGCGTGTCGTTGACGCCTTGCAACAGCACGTACTCGAAGGTGATGCGGCGATGACTGCCCAAGGGATAAGCTTTGCAGGCGTCCAGTAGCTTTTCTATATTCCATTTTTTATTAATTGGCATGATCAGACTGCGTTGCTCATCGGTCGTGGCGTTCAGCGAGATGGCAAGCGAGACGTCCATTTTTTTGCCTAAAGCCTCAATGGCTGGCACCAAACCACTGGTACTGATCGTGATCTTACGTTTGGAAAAAGCTAAGCCATAGGGATCCAAGAAGATTTCACAAGCCTTCACCACCGCGTCAAAATTATGCAGCGGCTCTCCCATTCCCATAAAAACGATGTTCGTGAGCGGGGCTTTGCGGCGAAGATTTGAAATTTGCTCGACAATTTCATGCACTTGGAGGTGACGATCCAGCCCCTGTACCCCGGTGAGACAGAACTTGCATGCCATGGCACAACCCACTTGGCTTGAAATGCAGGCCGTCAGTCGCTTCCAGTGCGGCGAGCTGACGGTTTGCCGGGTGGGGGCGCCCGTCAGTGAGTCGGTTTGCCCCGGACGGGATGGCGTTTGCGGTGAGACTTGAATCTCCTCCTCGTCTTCATCTGTTTCTGACTCATGGTCCTCTTCATGATTCTCTGAGAGCTTGGTTTTTAAGGCCGCAGGAATCACCACGCTTTCGATGGTTTTGTGGTCCTCCAATTGCCAGAGAAATTTATGCGTGCCATCAAGCGCCTGCTGGTTGGTCTGTTCCTTCAGCTCAAAAAAGCTCACGCGCTCTTTTAACCAGGCGCGCAGCGGTTTGGAGAGGTCTGACATCTGATCCCAGTCTCTTTGGTGCTGCTGATAGACCCAGCGAAAGATCTGACGCGCTCGCACTTGCGCCTGGCGCTTCGCCTTTTCTTCAAAATAGGCTTCGGCCTGTTTTTCGTCTTGCTCTGCAGGCGTTAAAGAAACCAACGGGTTGCTTGCTGCGGCTAAGCTAGCCTCAGGCGCTATGAGCACGGCCGCACTGCGTGGCTTGCGACTCAAGGGAAGAATTAAATCCGCCAGGTCTTGACGGGTGAGCGATTGAAAGTAGATCATTCTGATCAGTTAATAGCTGCTTTAGGCCGGAATTTCAAGTCCATTTTTTGCCCCCCAACAGGCACTGCCGCTGCTGGCTTGAGGAGAAGAGCGCGGCTTAGCAACGGACGGCAGTAAAGGGCGGTAGCATGACCCTTGTTGACAGCCTTTGAAGTCAAGGTGAGCGCGTAATTGATTGTGCGGCTCCCACCTGAGCTTACTCCAAGCAGGCGCCAGGCACTCTTCCGGGTGACTGGCCGTGGCGCAAAGCCGCTCTAAATAAATATTAGGCGCAAGGTGGTTTAAAAAATCGACCAACTGATCGCCATACTGCTCAAGCGAGAGGGTTGGAAAGGGTTTTTCGCGAAAACGTCTGGCTAATTCGGTGTTTTCGAGGACCATCACTTGGTGAGGTTTGACCCCCTGCACACCGTACTCGTTGAGAATCTGGGCAGCGTTTCGGGCCATCGCGGGACTGTCAGGCGGCGAACCAAACATCAAGTGCACACATAAGTGCACAGACGGCGCCCGCTGCCGCAACAGGGCCAGCGCCTTGCGCGAGGCTAAGCCTGAGTGCCCTCGCTCGAGCCACTCCAGGCTGGGGTCTTCAAACGATTGCACCCCTAATTCTAAGGAGACGTAGGTGGTTTGTGCGAGTTCTTCCAGTAAATCGACAATCGCTTCGCTGAGGCAATCAGGCCGGGTTCCAATACAAAGTCCTGCAATATTAGGAACTTGTAGAGCAGAAAGATACAAGGTGCGCAAGTACGCGGGGTCGGCATAAGTGTTCGTATAGCTTTGAAAGTAAGCTAAAAAGTGCTGGGCGCCAAACCGGCGCCTGATTTCAGGCAGTCTCTGGCTGAGTTGGGCGCTGATGGCTGCAGCTCGCTCCTTTTTACCAAAGAAAGAGCTAGAGCCTCGCACATCGCAAAAAGCGCAGCCTTTTTTCGCCAGACTGCCATCGCGCGTCGGGCAGGTTAAGCCGCTTGCCACCACCACTTTATAGGTTTTTCCGCCAAAAATTTGCTGCAAATAGCGACTATAAGGGAAAAAGGGCTGGGTTTGCGGGTCTTGCATAAAAAATAAGGGGTTCGTTTTCAGCCAACGCTTCAAGCGGAGTCAACGGTTTTAAGTCAAACTGACTCAGACTTCTAGCTGATTTGCAGCCGTTTAGCAACCCTAACCCGTTACCGCCGCTTGGCTGGATGGCTCTGAGGCCTAGCGGAGTGGCTGGGGCTAGCAGCGCTCGCGCCGTTTTTGGGTATCCCTTGGGGGTGAGCCTTTTGCATGAGTTCATTCACCTGAGGGATCAGGCGATCGAAGTTGTTTTTATAGGACTCAATGACGTTAGTGATGGATTGCAGGATTTTTTTGATCTCATCCACGTCTTTTCGTAGCCCGAGCAGTTGGCTGGTATGATCTTGCACCTTCTTGTCTAAGTCCGCAGTCTGCGCTTTGAGGGAATCTAAGACCTTTTGAGCATCTTCATCACCCGGACAGCCAGGCATCGACATGCCAAGCGTTAGCAGAAGGAGTGGGGCAAAGAGTAAAGAGCGAAGCATTTTTTTCATACGGTCTTTCTTGCTGGGGGCAGGTCTTTTTGGTCAAACCTACGAGGATTTTTGTCTTCAAGTCTTGACTGGTGGCTCAAGCGGTGCCTCAAGCAACGGGTTTAGAGTGGTTCTTTGAGCAGACCAAGCGAAGAGAGGACGTAAAAAATTTTTGAGGCGACCTATCAAAAACCTAACATCTCTCAAAACAGTAAGCAAATGAAAAAATGAATGATGCGAGGGGTTGCTCAAGGTGGGCAGACGAGTGTGGGTGGGGGCAGGTGACGCGAGCCTCTGACAGGTGCGCGGCCTGAGAAATGCAGGGCAATAGATAGCAAAAAGCCCTGAGCAGTGATGGCTGGATCGCTGTTCAGGGCTTTTTGAGGATGGGTTTGCGTGATTACTTACCGAACAAAAGGACGTTTCTTTTACTCTCTAGATGATGGGTGACACATCGTTCGTGGTCACTTTCTTACCGTTGCGGTCGATTGACTCGAATGAAGTGAGTGAGGAGCGTGACTCATTGAGGGCTTTTGCACGGTTTTCCTTCTGAATTTGTCGTGCAGGGGTCAAGCCTTTCGTGAGATCTAGACCAGCAGCGATATTCTTACTTGCGCTGATGGCGGCGTGCATCCCGATGCTGATAGGGGCCGTTACAACTCGCAGTGCGGCTCGTGCCACATAACCGGTTGCAATTTTTGCTCGCTGCAAACCTATACTTTGATGATAAGTTTTCTTTGCTGCAAGCGTGTCACCTTTTTTCGACTGAATCTCGCCGGTTCGGGCCATTGCAAAAGCCTTTGAGAGGTCGCGTCTGGTATGCTTAATCAAAGCGGCTGTTCCAAACACTGGGAAGAGCAGTTGCTTGCCGGTAGCCTTCAGTAATTGCTGCTTTTCTGGCTTAACTTGGTTCCAAATCAAGGCCATGTCAGCGCGGGTTTCTCTCACGAACTTGGCCGTTTTGACAAACGGTCGAGCAAGCGTTGAACCGACACTGCGCATGACTGCTGTGCTAGCTTTAGCTTTTGCTGGCAAGGACGCGATGAAACCGCTGGCCTTCTTCTTTAAGGCGTCTCGCGTGTCTCTGGCTTTGCTAGGTAACGAGTTAAAGTAGGCAGTGCTGGAGGTTTGGATTCGTTCTGCTCTGGCGTTAATGGCTTCCTTAGCGGCTTTGGCCTTGGCAGGTAACGAGTTAAAGTAGGCAGTGCTGGAGGTTTGGATGCGTTCTGCTCTGGCGTTAATGGCTTCCTTAGCGGCTTTGGCCTTACGCCCAATGGCGCCCCTGATCCCCATCCTATCCGTCTGAGTTCCCTGCTCCACGCCCACTGAGCGAACCTGAGGGGCTGGCAAGCCTAAGCGAACCTGAGGGGCTGGCAAGCCTAAGCGAACCTGAGGGGCTGGCAAGCCTAAGCGAACTTGGCGGGCTGGCAAGCTTAAACGAACTTGGGGGGCTGGTAGAGCGAGGCGTTGCATCGCAAAACTGGGTGCAGCTTGTAAGAAGTAAGTCATTAAAACTAACGAGGTAAAACCAATATTATTCTTATTCATTTGAGGGCTCCTTGCATTGATTGGGTGAACATTAAGCAATTCATAGTCATTGGACATCGGAAATAGTGTTGTCAGGGTGGGTGGTCTCCTCTTGCCTGCTTAGGTCAGACTTAGTGGTCTTCTCACCAGGTTGTTTTATTCTCTGACTGGCTCAGGATCAACCTGACGTGGAGGCGAGAGTGCATCGTTCGTGCCAGCCCCCTGACAGCTGAAAGCTAGTTCGTTGGCCGCGCGGGGATGATAGTTGTGGGAGTCGGTGGACTCATAGGAAAGTGGCCGATGTTTTTCGGTGCAAAGGCAAAAAAGGATCGAATCTTTTTGGCGAAAAATTTACGCGACCAAGGTCTGCTCGAGGAGTAAGGGGTAGGTGCGGGGGGTGCGGCTTGAGTGGCTATATTTTAGACATCAGTTGAATCGCTTGTCATCGTTCGGTAGCAACGCCCGTGATCATCATCTGTTCTCATCTCGCAGTCGCTCCTCTCGCGCCGGGAGGTCTAAGCGCCGAGCGGGTGGACGTGGCTTAAGAGCAGGAAGGGGAATGAGCGTCGCGTTCAGTAGCATTAGCAGCAGCAGTGGTTGACCTGAGTGAGGCCTTGCTAGCTTGCGCGTTCTCCTTGCGGCAGCGTTGTTGTTTGGTAAGGTCTGTCTTTTTTGGAGGTAAGGGTGTTTTGCGTGCGGTGGGGCAAGCTATGCCTCGCGTTGATGAACAGGCGTGAGGGAGGAGCCTTCAGTTCCACCTTACGCGGCTCCGCGACTCTTGGGGGTCGCCTTGAAGTGAAATTCAAGCCTCAGATTTTTCAAAGGAGGTACTTTGAGTAGATTTTGCGCTCGGTGGCGGCTTCGGTTGTTAAGAAATAGCTCTCCTGGAGGGCAGCTGCTTGGGCTGCAAGCTGACGTTGTCGCTCTGAGTAGCCCAAGGTTATGAGGCGGAGGTCAGGCGCTGATTTTTTGCCGCATTGAGGCCAGCGTGGGCTGCAAGCGTAAGAGGGGTGGGAATCAGGCGGGCTGCTTGCGTGGATAACGCAGAGGGCTGTCACCTGGGCGTGCTCCCAGCTGATTTTTTGCGGATAGCTGATCTCTAGTGCCAGCGCATCGCAGAGTTCTGATTGGATAAACCCTGTCCGTGCCATCTGCCAGGCGTTGGTGAGGTTACGCTTAGCATGCTTGACCATCACCAAGGGGGGAAAAACCGGGGTGTAAGAGCAGTTTGCGCATCGCTGAGTTTTTGCAAGCGGGAGTGCTCGGCAGCAGCAGAGGGTGCAAAAGTGTGTCAGCCAGGCAAGCTGGGGGGGGGGGCAGCGTTGGCTTTGGCAGCGGCAAGAGAGCAGCTGAGTAAAATCAAGGCCTTGAAATCTAGCGACTTTTTCCTCTTTTTGACTCCTTGTTCTTTTTGACTCATTTATTCGGCCGATTTCTTCGCCCCCTGTGTTCGTTTGAAGTAAGGGCGCAGTTTTTGGTGTTTTTGCTTTTTTTCTCCGAAAAAAGCCCCGGGGGTGTGGCGCTAAGACGGGAATCTGCAGGGATCGTGCCCAGGCCCTATCAGGGGACAAGGTGACCAAGGGTGGGAGGCGCCTGCGAATTTTTGTGCAGCAGGCAAGAGAAAAAAGGCTTTGAGTGTGCCTGCCTGTGTTTAAGTGTGTGTGGTTGACTGCAAGGGGAGGTGAAAAGAGGGTGTGAGCTAGGTTCCCGCGTGGGGAAAAAGCGATTGCGCGGACGGGCGGGCGCTCGCTCGGCAGTTTCACCGGCTGCTTTAAGCGGAGCGGGAAAAAAAACCTCAGTTGTGTCTCGTTACGCCTCGCGCTCCCCTCTCAGGTGGGCTACTAAACCCGTCCAGGTTGAGTGCCACCTGAGAGAAAAATGAGCGTGTCGTGTCGTGTCGTGTCGCGAGAAAGGAGTCAGTTTGGCTTACCTTTTCTGAGCAAGACCAAAGGTGATGGGAAGCGATGACCGGTAGCGGCGCATTCTTTAGCGACGATTGCTGATCGCACTCAGCGGGCTTCTTTTGGCGAGCAAGAGTGATTTGTCTGAGGGTGAAGTGGCCTGACTAGAGGAGTCTCTTGCGTCAAACGAATCTCTTGCGTCATAAAAAATATCAGTGTCTTCGGTGAGCAATTCTTTTAGGACCACGGAATGATGTGGCTTAGACGGGTGGTTGGGCTGGTAGACTAAGGGAACTTGAGAGTAGATGTGATGGCCGTTTTTTTCGCTGTCTTTTCTCACAAAGTTTTTTAAAGCGTTGGCCCTACGTTCCAGCTTGAGCTGCCTTTCCGTATATCCTAGAGCTGCAATATCTGAGGCTGCTTGCAAATTTCTTCTCCCGCTATTGCCTGCGTGGATGGTAAAGTTTGCGGCATTGGGAATAAGGCGGATCATGGCTCTTGCAATGTAAGCGCTTGCCGTTAGGGCCCGTCGGAAGCCGGTCTTTTGATGATAGACTCTGCCTTGAGCCAAAGTATCGCCTAATTTAGATTGAATGACCCCGGTTCTAGCCATTTGCCAGCCTTTCACGAAGTCGCGTCCGGCATGCTTGAGCATGCTGGCGCCGCCAAAGATCGGGGAGAGTGAAGCTTTCAAGATAGCTTTGCCAATTTCCTTTTGACTTGCTTTGATGCGGTTGTGGTGGCCCAGGATCGGCGTCAGTGCAAAGCTAGGCTGCGTCTGAAGCAGACCGGTGAGGAAGAGGGAGACGAGCAGTGAAGCATAAAGTTTTTTCATGAGAGTGGACTCCTTGGGAAGGGTGATTGAGGGGATGGAAGGCGATTTTTAGCGTTTTTGGGCTCTTTTCTTTATTTTTTTTGGGCTCTCTGGGGGGTCCGAAAACTCAAGTCGCGTCACAAGGCCAGGAGCTAGAGCGCTCGCTGGGTGAGCCGAGCCCCGAAGCAGGTAAGAAGCAGCACCTTAGTCGTGCGCAAGCGACCTCTCACCTCGGGGGATCCGTTTGCACCGATCGTGCCACCGGTTTTTTTAAGATCCCTCTGCAAGCCTGCTCTCAGTCGGGGGGTCTGATCCAGGGGCATGCATAGAGTGTCAAGATGCGAGTGAAAGCTTCAGACAAGAAAAAAGGGGGGATTTAGCGAAAAAGTGGCAAAAACGGCAGCAAAAGTATTGCGAGCGCACCGACCTAAAAGTGGCGGGGAAGGGGCGCGCAGGCTTGAGGGCCCTTTGTCTAAAACGCATCAGATGAAGGACAGATGAAGGCCAGATGCAGGGCAAATTTTAACGGTAAATGGACGGAGCAACCTGCCTGCCTTTTAGACAGGCGCTGGGTTTTTGGGCAGCTTGTGACGCTTTTTAAGCGACTTTTTGGAGTGTGAGGGCTGCTGCTTGGCTGGGGCTGCGGGAATATTCGCGCAAGTGAGTTTTTGCGGCGCGCGCGCCCTGGGTAGGGGCTCGCTGGTATCCTGCTTGAGAGGAGGTCAGGCTCGCAAAGCGAGAAGTAGCGTGGCGCAAAATTCTGCGCTTTTTACTCGCAAAAAGCGCAGCAGTAATGTGATAATCCAGGCTTTTTGGTGTTGCGGGTTGGGCGGAGCTGGCCTGGCGGGGCTGCAAAAGGGGGAGACTGAGTGGATTTGCATGAGAAGTGGGTGAGGGATCGCCCGCGCAAGAGCCAAAGCTCAGGTCTGTGCGATGCGTGCTTCTTGTGCCTCAGGTGGAGGTGGAGGTGGAGGTGGCGGCTGTGGTAACGACCGTCAGAAGGCTGAGGACGGGGCGGCGTCAGTGAGCGCTTGGGAGTGTTTTCGGGTATTTTTTTTAAAAAAGGGCGGTGAGTCGTTTGCAACAAAAACTGAGGTCGCGCAGGGGTCGTTTGCAGGTCACACTTGGGTTAGTACGATGTTTTTTGCTGATTTTTTGGCTTGTCGGGCAAAGCGATGCGGCTGCGATGGAGTCGCATCAGAGGGCGCCGCATCAAAGTCTTGCCGCCACCGCCTCGTCGTCGGCGTCTTCAGGGGGTCGGGAGAGAGGGCACGATCACTCAGCGTTTGGTCGTTTGCCGACGGGGGTGCATCAGCACATTTTTGGCGACTTGGGCGTTCGAGATGCGGTGGCTTTGGGAGAGGTGAGCCCAGCGCTTCGCGAGACGTTGGTGCACGCGTTTGCAGCGCGCAGCCAGTTTTTTCGCCTGCCTCAGCGCACGATTACGCTCACGGAGTTCCAAAGCTGGTTTCAGTCGGGACGAGCGGCGTTAAGTGGGATTCGTTTTTTGGATTTGAGTGGTGCCCGTTTTGAGCTTGCGGCCTTGGGTTATTTGCCTACGAGCCTTGAGGCGTTAAAACTCGCTCATGGCGCTAATCTCGCGGGTCAGGCCTTCGACTTTGATCAGCCCTGGTTGGTGGAGGTTTTTCGCGCTCGCTTGAGTCACCTCCAAGAGCTGGACCTTTCTGGGATGGGGCTGACGGATCAAAGCTTGGAAAGTTTGACGCCCGCTCTAGCCGAGTTACGGGGCTTAAAAAAGCTTAATTTAGAGCAAAACCAGTTGGGTCAGCGCGGGATGGGCTGGCTTCGAGCGCTGTTACCACGCTTACCTGCACTTGAAGTGCTTTTTTTGAATGAAAACAAGATGAACGACCAAGGGGTGGAGCTTTTAGCGGAAGGTCTCGAAGGGGTGCCCCAGCTCAAGCGGCTGGAAATCGCTGGCAACGAGATCACCGGAACGGGCGCAGGTAGGCTTGCGCAGGCCCTGGCAAGGTTCAGCCACCTGGGCGGTGGGCTTGAGGCACTGGATATCAGTGACAATCACATTGGTTTGCAGGGGGCAACCACCCTGGTGTCTAGCCTGGCAGCAGCAGGTCGGGGGGGTGGTGTTCGGCCCACTTTGTGGGAGTTGCGGATGGAAAATTGCGGCATTGGCGCGCGCTTTTCAGAAAACGCTTTGCCTGAGGAGGGGGGTTTGCAAAAAAGTTTCAGTCAAGGGTTAGCCGCCTTGCCTGAGTTATCGCGCTTGCTCTTAGGAAAAAATAGCTTAGGTGACCTGCTCACCCAGCAAATCTTAAGCGCGTGGCGTGGGAATTCGCGGCTTCAGACTCTGGATCTTGCCTGGAACCGGCTGACTGACGAAATTGGGGTGGCGTTAGCGCTCAGTTTTAAAAAATTCCCCAGGCTGCGGGGTTTAGGGTTGCGCGGGAACTCGCTTGGCGATCCTGGCATGGCGACGCTTGCGGCAGGTTTTAAGGAAGTCTCACGCCTCTCCTATTTGGATCTCAGCGACAATCATCTAGGAGTGCTTGGCACCGGCCTACTGGTGGATCACTTGGGGGCACTGCCTGAGCTGGAATCCTTGGGCTTAGCCCAAGCGCAGTTTACGGCCGCAAGTTTTAAAGTATTCAACGCCAGGCTCAGAAGCGGGGGTGAGAGTTTCACGGCGCTGGATTTAAGTGAGTGCGGATTGTCGTGGGAGTGGTTGGCAGAATTAGGCTGGAGTTTACGGCAGATGCCCCATCTGCGGGTGTTGCGCTTAGCCGGTCGCACCGTGGGGCCTTATGTGCCTTGCGCCGTCAAGAAGTTTGCAGCAGGCTTGCGCGTTCTCACGCAATTGCTGGAGCTTGATTTTTCGCATGTATTTTTAGGGGGGGGGAGTGCTGCTCACGTCCTACTGCAGGGGCTGAGTGCTCATCCGGGGCTGCGAGTCTTGAATCTGACGGGTTGTGATTTGGCGGCAAAAGCGATGCAACCCCTGTCTAGAGCCCTGCGCTCACTCCCCCTTTTGGAGGAGTTGTACTTGGGGGAGGGTCAGTGGGATGACCTAGCGCTGGATCGCCTGGGGCGGCATTTGCAATTTGTGCGGCAGTTGCGCAGGTTAGAACTGCGGGCTAATCCGATTTACGGCAAAACCCTGGAGCGGTTTGCGAGCTCCTTGCGGCAGCTGCGATGGTTGCGTCGGTTGGATTTATCGGAAAATGAAGACGGCCTGGCTGAAGAGGATGTACCTTCTGCCTCTTCTACGGATGGTGAGGGCAGCCGGGAAGAAAAAAGGGCCAATAGAATTGAAAAATTAAGAGAGGAGCTGGCTCAGGCTTGGGTGAGTTTTGAGTTGAGCTTAGTGCAAACACACCCGGCATTACGCCAAGAAGATCGGATTTGGGAGGATCAGGAGTTTTTTGTGATCGACTGGTTTGACTCGCAAATCTTGCGCGAGCAGCGGTAAAAGTGGCGGTTGGTTGGTCGGTCGGTAGGGCGGAGGAGTCTGCGGCTGCTCAAGGCTTTTCGGTGCTTAGGGAGTCTGTAAGCTTGAGGTCTGGCGGTAGCGGGTCTTGGAACGACAGGGTGAGACCTGACATCGGGTGGGGAAAGCGTAATTGCCAGGAGTGTAAGGCGTGCCGCGGGAAAGCGGGACTGTGGGGGGCCAGGGGGCTACTGTATTTGCGATCACCCAAAAGCGGGAGGCCTTCAAAAGCTGCTTGTGCTCGGATCTGGTGCGAGCGCCCGGTTTGCAAGCAAAATTCGCATAAGGTGAGCGGCGTGTTTTGCCAGCGGACCCAATCGCGTGGGGTGGCTTGCAGGCTAGCCTGCTGAAAACCCGCTTGAGATGGGTGCGGGGCGGTTGGGCCTGCGATGACTTGTACTTGGTTGGTGTGGGGGTTTTTTTTAAGGAGATGTCGCCATTGCACGGGTTGGGGGAGATGGCCGACGAGCCACCCGAGATAATGACGCTCAAGCTTGCCGGCAACCAGCGCTTCACTGAGCCGTGAGGCCGCTTTACTGCGCTTGGCCACCACCATCAGTCCTGAAGTATTGCGATCGAGCCTGTGCACCAGGCCGACGTAGGGGCGTCCCCAAGCTTGACGCAGCAGGTCGACTAAATTGCTGGCCTCTGAGTGGTCCCCTTGGCTCAGCAGGTTGGGGGGTTTGGATAAGACGACGAGGTGTTGATCCTCGTAAAAAAGGGCAATTTTTTGTTGCTGAAAGAAGAGGTCGGTTGTCATTTGAGTCATGTTCTGCTCGGGCATGGGGTGGGGTGCGGTGGAGTGGGCGTCGCCGCTTCAGCCACTCTAAAACGAGCCGGTGTGCTTTGTCGCCTAAAAAGTGTTTGAAGCGCCGGGAAGCTCTTGGGGGAAGGCGGGCAGGCGAGCGCGGGGGGATTCAAGCAAGAGCCAGGCTGAGGCGGCGCGTAAGTGCCGGTAATGGAGGCCCACCAGTAATTCGTGGCTGACGTCTTGCCCACTTGTAAAGGGGATGTTTCTCTCGCCGTAAAGCGTGTATTTCAAGGACTAGGCAAGCGACCTGAAAAAAGTAGGAGCAGCTGACGCGCCCGCAGGTGCTTCTGGGCCTTGGCCAGGGCAACGACTCATTTCCTGATTAACCCCGGCAAGCGGAAACGTGGACCACTTGAGCTCTAGGCTCCCTCCGACCCCACCACCAATGACCACGTCAGAGGTCACCCAAAAGTCTTGTAACGCCGGGAAGAGGGAGGCGAGTTGATAGTGGACTGTGGTGGTCAGTTGTTGCTCCGTGTCCCCGACCGCGATGCGCTCGTACGCCAGCTCAAAATAGAAGTGCCGGCTGACGCGGTAGCCTGTGACTAGTTCTAACGAGAGACCCTTAGCATTGATGTAACTTTGGAGGTCTGGTACCCGCAGCACGCCTGCGATTTCTAAGGGTCTGACACTGGGATCGCCTTGACTCAGATAGCGCGCGTAACCCAGGACAAACGGGGCTGTGCTGCCACTGAGCAAACTTAAAAGCGATTGCATCTCAAGCGTCGTGTGCAAAATCGGGTAGTTTTTGGCTCGATAAGAGCGGAGAATCGCTCCGATATCCTAGCCTCCAGCCCCGATCGCCTGGCTATCCCACTGGGAGTCAATCAACCCTGCCAGCTGGTTGCCCAGATACTGCTGCAGGTAGGTGATGTGCCCGGTGCCTGAGGTGTAAATGCCGTCAGCCACCTTTTTTGCAAGCAGCAATTGGTTGTTCAACTTGGCGCCTGATAAAATGATGCCTAAGCCAGGATTGCCATAATACTGGTTCAGTGCAGGCGTCAACGAGTTTTAAAAAAGAGGGTAGGTCGCCGCAGGCAAATCAAAAGGACTGAGCAGTCGCAAGGCCTGCAGTTCCCAATAACTCGGAATACCCGTTACCGGGTTGCCCTAAAAAGAAAAACGAAAAGAAGAGTCTCCGTTTTGCGACCGCGCAACCCTTGCGTGTCCAAAATCATGATAAGGCACCATGAAAGCAAGTGCCAATAACAAAGACACCGGCAGTTCCAAGGCAACGGTCAGCGTCCGCAAGCCTAAGGTGGGAGGGGATCCAGCGACAGCGTCAAATCCTTGACTGTAGAGTTGGATCATGCTGAGCGGAAAGGCAGAGAGACCTTCGTTGGAGTTATGCTTTTTCTAGGTAGCCTGAGGAAAGGGTGAAGGTCTGGGGATGGGTGGGTATTCGCTTGCAAAAGCGCCAAATTGCACGAAAAGATAACACCACAAGAGTTGTGTTTTTACCACAAAATCCTCCCCTGTTCATTGACGCTAAAGCCTACGACGCTAAAGCCAGGCTTGACGACGCGTGTTTTCTCATGACCCCGAGTCAACGGAACGCCCTAGTACCGGTGCCCCCCATTTGCTCCGGGCTGCTGACCCTCACTTATTTTAAGTGTGACGGATCTTGCTTGAGGATGCCAAAAAAAATGAAGACTGGACAAGCAGTTTACCCCGACGACCCCGAGCTGCGGGCCTCGGATCTAGGATGGCTGCGGGGCGGGCGTGGTGGTCGTTGAGTGAGCGGCGGCGGCGGCACTGCTGGGTTGGGGGCTAGGCCCTGCGTAAAGGCAATTCGCGCGGCTTTCGTCATTGGTGCCTAGCGCTCGTTTTTGCTGTCCTGAGCCATCTTGATAGAAGCTAAAGACCGGATACATGCTGGCTGCCACGTAATCGGGATTCAGTCCGGCGGCGTTGCAGTTAGGGCGGCCACTTACGGTGCTGCTCTCACAGCTGTGAAAGAGACCGATAACGTGACCTAGTTCATGCAAAAGAATGCTTTGTAAGTCGGGAATCTGCTGTCCTGCGATGAAAAAACTTTGATAGTTGAGCTCAATCACGGCGTTAAAGAAGCTTGGGTAGGGGGTTTGGGTGCGTTTGCAATAGCTGGTGAGCGCAATGGCTGCAGCCGGGTAATCGCTAGGCCAGCTTCCCATCTTATAAATCACCACTTGGCCGGTAAAGCTGCCTGAAGCGGTTAAGATCGCGGAACTACAAAGCCCCTGGCTGCCGTTTTCGGTGTCAGCCAGGGTGGAGGTGTTGGGGGTGCTTGAGGAGCCATAATTAAAAATGGCCGGTAAAGCCGAGGATTTTAGAAAGAACTGATTCCAGCTATCCATTGCCGCGGTGATGGCGCTGATTTCTTGGGCGTCAAAGGTATTGGCGGTAGTGGCGGCAAAAGCCACCGGGATCGGAGAGGCTAGCCAAGTGCCTTCAATCGATCCGGATTGATCGCTGGGGATCAAGCAGGTGTTGGTAATGGGTGTTCCCAGTCCCCCGGGCGTGATGGTGCAGTGACACAAGAGCGCCGGGAGCAAAAACAGCAGGGTGATCGTCCCTCGGAAAAAAGGGCTTGCTCCTGGAGACGGTGCGTCTGTGTGTGGGGGGTTGTTGTCGGTGTTGTTGTGGTCGAGGGAGCTCTGAAGGGAGAGTGAGTGTCTCATGTTTTTGGGGGATTCTTTCACAGCGGGGGCCCTGCCGCGGCCTAGCTTACAAAAAAGGGCAAAGCGAGTTGGGGCTTGAGGTTTTTTGGTCTTCGGCAAGTGACAAGTGACAAGTGACAAGTGAGATGATGCGTTTTTTGGGATTTTTTCTGTCCTAGGACTGATTTTGTCAGCTTGTGGGAGAAAAAAGAAGCGCAAAAACATAAGAAACAAGGACTCTGTGAGAAGAGGCGGGGCGCATGGGTGAGGTCAGTCAGATGGCGTTTCGGGGTGGGGAGGTAAAGTGACCTTTGCAAGCTGCTTAAAAAGAATCCCGATCAAAAAGTGGGGTTTGCTGGTCGCCAGAGGCGCTTAAAAAGCCTCAAGATTAGCCGATCCAGTCGGAGCCGCGGGGCGGAGTTCCAGGGGGGGTAGCTTAAGCTGCCTTCCTGATCGGTGCGCCGTACCGGGATCTGGAGTTGATGGAGGCGCGCTAAGACCTCAGGCGAGGGGTGTCCGTAACGGTTGCTTGCGCCAGAGGAGATCCAAGCTTCGGAAGGCTGAAGTTGGCTGAGTAGCAGGGCGGTGTTGGAGGATTTCGAGCCGTGGTGGTTGAGTTTAACAAGATGGGGGCCTGCGGCAGTGTGTTGGATTAGGCGCTCGGCCCAGCGCCTGAGGGCCGGTTCGTTTTTTTTCATGGCATCGCCTGCGGCAAAGTAAAAGCCGCCTAAGTCTAAGGGGATGAACAGCGCCCCCATGTTGGCGTTAGCCGTAGCCTTGGTGTTTGCGATCGTGGTGGTGGTGGTGGCAAAGGGCAAGCACGGAGCGCCCCAATCTTGCAAGCGCAGTTTGAGGGAGGGATGCAGTTTTTGCAAAAACTTTGCGCCTTGCTGGCCTTCTAGTCCGGCAAAAGGGGTGGCCACACAGCGGATCGGAATCAGGCCGGCAATTTTCGCAAGCCCGCCGCGGTGGTCCTCGTCCAGATGCGTGAGCGCCACCCAGTCCAGTTGCGTGATTTCCAGCAAAAAAAAGAGATGCAACCACTGCTCTTCTGATAACCCGTATTCTGAGCCGGTGTCCACGAGCCCGGTTAAAAGCCTGTGCGGTTTTGCCAAAAACCCCGCCTCTTCTTGCCCTTGAATCACCGCCGCGTCGCCCTGACCCACATCCAGCTGATGGATGGCCGTGGCTTGAAAGCTTAAGTTTCCTAAGGCCAGCTGATGCGGTTTCAGGGGGTGGCTTTCATCGCCCGCCAGCCGCAGAGCCAGGCTGCATAGACTGAAGACGACCCAGAGTTGCACGCTGCGGCGTCGCATCAGAGAGGAGGGGGGGAGTGATGCTGGCGCGAGAAGGGAAGGCTTTGCGGGCGTGAACGCGGTGAGTGCGATCCACAAGGTGCCAAGGGTTGCGCCCCAAACGCGACTCCAAAAGGGGATTTGCCAGACATTGCCAGGATAAAAAGCCAGCGTGGCCGCCTGCTCGGTCAAGAAGTTCAGTCCTTGGCAGGTGACTTGCAAAAGGGCGTGGGCGCCAGTCGTCCAACCTAACGCCGCCAGGAGCAAACTCAGGAAGACCCCGGGGTAGGTAAAGTGGCAAATCCAGGGTAGCGTCAGGAGACTTAAGAGTGGGGTTGCAAGCGCCAGCCGACCTTCGTGCCAAAACTCCCAAAAGGCCACACTCAACCAGGAACCCAGCGCAAGTCCAATGTGGCCAGAAAGCGCTTTGGGAAAGCAAGGCGCCCAGAGCAATCCACCGGCAATGGCCAGCGCATAAATCGTGGCTCCCGAGTGCTGATGCACAGCGTGGTGCAGGTGAGCGAGTAAGTGGGTAGAGGTGGGGTCCACTGCCTGCTTGAGCTCGGCTGCAAGGTCAAGGAGCACGCGAAACGCCCACGGCAGCAGGAGTGCCAGCGTCAAGGGGACGAGGCGATGCCAACGAAACCCGACCGAGCGCTCCAAGGAGCGCGCCACAATTAACAGCGTGGGCCTGAGCAAGCCTGCTCTTAGCCCAGTTAAAAGCCAAATGAAGCCTACCAAGACCCAGCTGATCCCACGAAAGAGTGCTAGCCCCCAAGGCAGGCTGAGGTTGCAAAGATAGCTCAGCCATTTCATCCAAAAGCTCAAGAACGCCACGGCGGCTAAGAGATGAATCCCGGAGGTGGCGTTCAGGTGGACGAAGCCCAGGGTACGAAGCATGGCAAATGTCGGGTTTTGGGTCCCTTCATGCAGCAAAAGACTGCGTAGCAAGCCTAGCGAATCAGCAGGGGCAAGCTGGCTTGAGACCCATTCGCGCAGCCGCTCGACGCGCTGCACACCGCGGCGGAGGAGAGTCGCCTGATGAGCTGTGAGTTGAGCCGTGTGATGAGCCGTGCTGAGGTCGCTTGAGGCCGTCGTCGGCCTCAGGTGGCTGACGGTTTGGCGAAAGAGTAAAGTTTTAATTGGCGGGGGCTGAATCAGCGGCGTGGTGGGGTCATGAGCAAGTGCAGCGGGCAGGCGAGTGGTTGCGGCAGGAAAAGTCTGAGCGAGAGTCGGCGGTGCGAGGGAGCCTGGGGTGTCTTGTCTGAGCTCAGGGTGGAGAGGGGGTGGGGTCTGCCCGGTCAGGTTCTCAAGCGGGCTGAACACTTTCCAAGCGAGCGCGGGGTCAGGCGCAAGTACGGGGGGGTTGGGCAGCTTGAGCCAACGTTTCCATGCCGCGCGGGTAAAACACAGTGCGTGTTGCCCGTCGAGTGGCAGGTTGGCCCAGCAGTTTGTTCTGGCTTTACGTAAAGCGAACTGGGGCCAAGCGGTCGACCAAGCATTGCCGCTTGCTGGGGTGGCTTGAGGCGGGTTGCGGGTGTTGTCGTCACTGGTGTCGTCACTCGTTTCGTCACTCGTTTCGTCACTCGTTTCTAGGACGTGGGGGTGGGAGAAGCCCGCCGCCGCTGCTCCCCGCTTAGCCGGCGTTGGGTGTCCTGGCGCGCGCGAGCCTGAGCAGACGGTAAGGGGTAAAAAAATGCTGGAAAGACACCAGCAAGCATAAGGGAGCCAGAGAGGCCTTAGAAAAAAGCGCGGCATAGCGGTAGCCAGAAGTTTGTCAAAGTTTTGACGTTTGATAAAGCGGAAAGTACTTGTGAGTTGGGGGGGGGGCGCAAGCGTTGCTGACCAAACCCCGCTTGAGGCCAGGCCTGCAGGGAGAGAGCCTGAGTGAAGGGCTCCGAGATGAGCAAGTGTGCGGTCCTCCTTCGCCTGAAGGGGTGGCCGTAGCTCCGGGGGGGGGGGGGGAACAAGCCCTCACGGCTTAGTTTTTCTAAAAAAAAAGCCTCACAAAACGAGGGGGAGGACAAATGTCTGGCGCTTTATTTCTTGCTGTAAAATTCTTTATGCCCAAGCTCTTATCAAGGAGTCAAGAGCTTGAGAGTAGCTGAGTGAGAGGACTTAGGCCTAGGCGCAAAGGCCTTTTCTTTTGAACTGGGTTACTGCGCGAGACACGACGCGGGGGCTTGCTTGGGGCTGGGCTTGTCAGGTGATGAGAGGTAGGAAGGTCAGTAGGAAGAACGAAAGAGCTTTTTTCCCAGTGAAAACAACAAGGAATAGTAAAAAAGCTGCCTTCAGCATGGGAAGATGCTCTTGCTGCAGTTGCAACGCCCGTGGGCAAGTGAGCATGCCGTAAGCGTAAGGGTTGAAAAATGGAGGCAAAAATTTTGTATCCGCTCATAAAGCTGTGATTCCCATGATTTTGTAGCCCCGATAACGCCCTAAGGCTCCCCCTGGTTCCTAGCGCCCTCGAAGGCAAAAACCTACCCTTTTGATCAACCGACTTCTTTTGAGGGGGGGCTTCGGAAGCCATTCACGCCCAAGCGAGCATGATTCAAGAGGAGGGGGTGCTGGCAGCCCTTTAGGGAGCTGCCTGCGCAGGCGTTTGGCGGTTGGCCTTTTGGATAATCAGGTCAGGAAGCCAGGGGATTTGCCCGCGCTGATGGATCCGGGCCTTAAGGTAAGCGAAGGAGGAGATATGGTGCTTGTTGGCGGTTTTTACGAGGCGTAAGAAGGTATCGCGGGCCTGCTTACCCGCTTCGCTCCCGGTTTTCGAGATGTGATTGCGCACCACCGTTTCTCGGCCTTCAGATTCGGATAAATTATTGTGAATGGGGGCCTCAGGGCGCTTCAGCACGAGCAGGTAC
>JAYTHP010000140.1:0-12371 GCA_043732485.1 Oligoflexia bacterium | reverse complement strand
AACACCCTCAAGCCTCAACTCGAACTGCTGCTTGAGTTCCTTTCTGCTGTCCCCGGGGCTAGAGGTTCCTGTTTCTGGCCGTTTGAAAAGAAGAGTTTGCGTCAAGTTTTTGAGGCTAGCTGTTCAGTCTCTTGAGGCTGCCTGCAGCGGGTTGGGTGATTTTGACAGCGGGGCGACGACGAGAGAGGTGTTAGTCGGAAGACTATCGTTTTTTTCTGAAGGCGTTTTTTAAAGCGCATAGGAAGCCTAAGACAGCTCTCCAGTGCTCTCGAGCTAGCTTCCGTGGAAACGGCGTGGTCGAAGGGGGCCAATTATGGGGGTTTAGACGGGACCATGGCGCCAAGGCGAAGGTTCCAGTCGGCTCTTTTCGGGAACTCAGGACGTGCGCTCGCCCGACCGGTCAGCAACAAGCCCCGCTCATGAGCCGATCGGCAATAATCTGAAAAAATCGATTTTTGCTTCAAGAGTTAGGGTGACGGCGCCGAGTTCGCCGGGTTCGCCGTGTTCATTGTTGCGCAACGATGCGGTCTCCTGGGGCTAGGGAACTCTCGCATGCTTAGCTCTCTCTCCTCCTGGCTTCATAGCCGCTCTCAGCTAGAAAACGATTTACAAAGCCCGGGAATCAGGAAGCTGGGACCAGGTCAATCTCCGCCTAAAAGTAAGAACCTTCCTATTACCTCTTTAAAATTAGGGGAGATACTTACAAAAAACCGCCCCCTAGGCAGAAGCAGAGAAGAGCCTCTTCCAGTGCTTGAGCCTCGCGATGCGTCCTCTCCGGCGATCTGATCCGGCTCTAAAGCCGCCAGGGGCTCTCAGGGGAGGCCGCACCCGCACGATAAGGGGGGCGCCCGTTGTGTTCCAGTCCGCCGCTGCTGCCGAAGCGATCCAGGAAATGCGAATCACCTTTGCTGTGCGCTTGTGAGGCATAGCTCTAACGCTCGATACTAGCCCCGCTCAGCAAGAGGCTGAGCGGGAGAACGAACCTGGACCTCAGGACCCAAGCGCAACAACTTGGGCCAGCAAGGAGACGGCGCTCGCAGGTCGCAGCAAGGATGCCGCTGGCGCTCAAGGGGTTTCGGTGGCAGAGGAGAAGATCCACGCTTAGCTGAGAGGATCTCTTGGGAACGTAAAACTAGGCCGGTGGGGTGGGGATGGGTGTTGACTACCCTAGCAGTTCCCCTTGTTGCAGTAAGAGGAAACACCAAAGGTGGGAGGTGACGGGTGGTAAGTGACGGCACATTTTACGTTACTCAGAGTGGTCGTCTCAGTGGAGCTGCACATTTTCTTTCAGCAGAGTGAGCATGCTCGACATTACGGCACGATCAGATTCCGATCAAGTCTACGCCCATCAACTGCGTCCTTCACTCACTGGCTTCTTTGAGCTCAGCCGTATCCACCGACATCCAGCCTCTCAGAGCCCTGCAGAAGCTGCGTAAATGAATCAAGTATTCCAGAGGGCCGCCTGAGGTGGTCCCTGGTCCCCCGTTATCCCGCTATTTTTGGCCCCTATGGACCCCCGCTGCTTCCACTTCCGGCGGCGATCCTGACTAGTGATCGCCGGGGCGTCTGGCGCACGTCTTTTTCTTCTAAAAAATCCTGAAAGCAGCGGGTTGGGCTTGCTTACTCCCAGAGTTCGGCGCTATTGGTTCTATGCACGTCGCCCGCCAACGCGCCTTGGAGTCTGCGTTGAAGCGCTTACGGGGGTCGCTGCTAGAACCAGGCAATGGCGGGGGAGGGGGGCAGGAGTCGGGAGAAGTGTTGAATGTGGAAATACCGAGCCGTGGTTTCTTACGTGGGTCGAGACTTTTGCGGCTGGCAGAAGCAAAAAGAGCAGGGTTTACTGCCCTTAAAGCCTAGTTTACAGGCGCAATTAGAGGGGGCCTGTCATCAAGTCTTAGGCGAGACCCCGTCGATTGTCGGCAGTGGGAGAACGGACGCCGGGGTCCACGCCGCAGCCCAGGTGTTTCACTTTGTCTTGCGGGTCAAAGAAAAGCAGCCTGATCTCTTACTGCGCAGTTTGAATGGGGTGTTGCCGGCAGCCGTTCGCGTCTGGAAGCTGGAGCGGGTGGCGATCGAGTTTCATGCCCAGCGCAGTGCCTTGAAAAAGCAATATAGCTACTATTTTCAGCAAGGCCCTACCCCGCTACCGCATCTGGTTGCCTATAGCTGGTGGATCGAAAAAACCTTGGATCTGGCGCAGATGCAAAGCGCGGTGGTTTGCTTGGAGGGTGAGCATGATTTTAAGCCGTTTCAAGCGGCAGGATCGAAGCCAGGCTCTACGGTGCGCTTGCTGGAAGAGAGTGCGGTGAGTCGGCAGGAGATCCATTTTCCGCAAGGGTTTAGTGAGTTTTACTTGATCCGCTTAACGGTCAGGGGTTCAGGCTTTTTAAAGCAAATGGTGCGAGGGATTGCGGGAACGCTGTTACAAGTGGGCGAGGGGCGGCGGGGGGTGGAGGCTTTTGCTGAGATTTTAGCGAGTCAAGACCGCAGGCAGGTGGGCCCTACTGCTCCTGCCAGGGGGTTGTGGTTAGAACAAGTCTGGTATCCTTAAAAGGTGAGCCGACAGGTGAGCTAAGAAGGCGAGAACCCGGCCGCGTGGTTGCTGCTTGTCCTAAAAGAGGAGCTCAAAAGGTGGAAGTTTGGGGTGGTTTTTCAATGACTTACCCCAAAAGCTTGGACGCTGCCGCTAGTTCGCTTGCTGGCTAGACCGACGGGATGCTCATTAGCCGAGGGCTCTTAATTCTACTATATATTATTGAATAAAGTCAGTGTCTTTGCCATCATGCCAAGTATGGCTGACGTAAAAAAATCGCTGTTCGGGAAGCGAAAAAAAACCTTTCTCAATTGATTCAAGCGGCCTTGAAGGGGGAGACGGTGATGATCTCTTTTCGGGATAGGCGGCTTGTTCAATTGTTACCTGTTGACCCCCCCCCCGTTCGTCAGAGTTTATTGAGCTTTTTGCCGGAAAGATTTGGATGAGAGAGGATTTAAACTCTTACCTGAGGGCTTTGAGGACTCTACGTGAGAGGCTATCTCAGTGATACCTTCACTGATACCGCAGTTTTTCTTGATCGATGAGTGCCTCAGGCGGGCGGTGTCACCTTCCTTCCCAGTGAAAGCGCCTGGCGGCTTTGAGGAGCATGCGTCGATGGGCTGCACCTCTTGCTGCACGCTCCTGTCATGATGGGCTGTGCCTCTGACCTACTCGCAGCTTTCAAGGCAAGTGTCGGTGGCCAATACACCGGCAAATACAATAAGCAGCGCGTCAATTACGCAAGCACTCAAGCGCTAGGGCCTGACTCCTTGCGTCGCGGTCTCTTTTTTTGCAAGGTGGCAGCTCCAGTTTTACGGGGCAAGCGTGAGGTCGATGGCTTGCAACACCTGAGAGGCGCCTTGCTGAGTTGCGCTTAGGCTCCTTCTGCGGATCACTATCAGCCCACGCTCTCAGTTCAGACACATTTTTGGAAAAACTCGGGCACGCAGCAAAAGAGTGCTCTTGCGTATTTGCGGTCTGCAAGCGGGTGGGGTAGAGGGGGGGCTGAAGCCCTGCGGTGGGAGGAGAGTGGCCTGAATCAGGGAGTCTTGCGCGCAACCGGTCTCAAGAGGGGACAGGCGCTGTCACGGTTGCCTCCTCGGCGGCGGCGTTCATTTAGCGTTACGGACGGATTGCCGATTGACATTTTAAGAAAAAACTGGTTATTGCAGGGAACTATGAACCTACAGTTTGAATCCAAGATCCTTGCCGATTGCCTCCGCCAATTTGAAATTACGATTCCTGCCCAAGAGGTGCAAAGAAGATGGCAGCAGTCGTTGCGGCAGGTACAAGAGACCGCCAATGTCAAAGGTTTTCGTCGGGGCTTTGTGCCCATCGAGCTCGTGATGCGGCTTCATGGAAAAGACCTCAAGCATCAGCTGTACCATGACTTAGTACAAGGGGCGGTGATGCAAGTCTTGCATCAGGAAAAGCTAGAAATCTTAGGTGAAGCGGCTGTGCAGTCTACGGTGGCCGACCCGTGCAATCGTGAGGAAGAAGCAGGCGTCCAACAAGCCGCGCTTGAGGCTGCTTCAGATGCTTCGCTGTTAAAGGGCGAAGCATCCCAAAAACTTGTCGCCCCCGCTACCTCCCCCTCTCATCAACACCCGCGCGCGGAGTTTTCCGAAAACAAGGACTTAAGCTTCACCGCGCAGGTGAGCCACTTTCCGCTCGTGAAGATTGAAGAGTACCGTGGTCTGGTTTTAGAGGGTCCCGCAAAGACCGAGATTAGCGAAGAACAAGTCGAGGCGTTCATCCAGATGGTGAATGAGGCGACCGCTGAGCCTAAGGCGATTGCAGAAGTGGACGTAGCGAGTCGGGGCTTACAAAAGGATGATTTTGCTGCGCTAGAGGGTGTTGCTCGTCTGGTGGCTGCGGGAGGCGATTTAGTGGCTTGCCCCGAACTGACGCGCCATCAGGAAGTGGAAATCGGCCAAGATAGCTTCTGCCCGGAGTTGCCGGGATGGGATGAGCAGCTGATCGGCTTAAAGACGCAGGAAACCAAGACGTTTCGGCTCTTTCTCCCGGTGGAGCTACCGAGTGCTTCGCGTTTGGCGGCGCTTGCTGGGAAGCAAATTGAATTTCACGTGGCTGTTTTAGAGATTAAGGAAAAGAAACTTGCGGTGGTGGATGAGGCTTTTGCCACTACTCGTGGCTATGACTCGCTTGCGGAGTATAAGACAACGATCAAGGAAGGTTTGGCGCGACAGCTAGCAAAAGGCACTCATGAAGACTTTAAGCGCCAGGCGGTGGAGAAAGTGCTTGAGCCTTACAGCTTCCTGCCTCCGATGCCACTGGTGCAACAATGGCTGGTGTTTTTAACCCGGTCGTTTGTACAAGAGCGCGGGCTAGAGGGTCAATCGCAAGAGGTCATCAAAGAGGCGCTCAGCAAGGTGTCTGAGCAGATTACTGCGCAGGCGGTCTTTTGCGTGAAGCGCGATCTGATTTTAAGTAGGATTGCTAGGCTTGAAGGTATCAAAATTCATCAAGCAGTTTGGGTGGAGCGCTTTGTGGGGTTTGCCGAGCACATGAAGCTTAAGACTGAGGAGCTGGCTCAGTTTTTTAAGCACAATCCTGACAAGTTGCGCTTTTTTGAGCAAGAAATGCTCAATGACTTGGTACTCGAGTTTTTACTGAAGGAAGCCTTCGTGCAGTCGAAGGAAGAGCAGTCGAAGGAAGAGCAGTCGAAGGAAGAAGCCCCGCAGCTTTAGTCGGCGCCTGAACTCACAGGAGCTTCTGACAACTGATGAAGACCCCAACGCTTTCAGGGCGTAAGCGGGCGTAAAAAGAGAGAGACGAGGCGGAGGGTGTTCTTGTGATTTGAAGCGAGCAGGGAGCCTCGTGTCGTCAAGAAAATGACGACTTTGCCGTTCCCCCCTCCCACTCTCCTATCCTATTCTGACCTGGCTTCTAGCTGGCTTCTAAAGATACGGTGAACGGTCCTTGGAACTGAGCCAGGCTTCGATGGTGTGCTGGTTTTTAGCTCATGAGAGTCTTTTGTAAGCAAAAAAGTGAAAAAAGCTTTAATCTTGTCTTGCGTGAGCCGATGGAGGGTCTAAGGAAGATCATTCATGGCGATAAAAAAAGGAACTGCAAAAAAAACGAGACTCATTCTAGCACCAGGAAAGAAGAGGCCAGCGCGGGCTACTCGTGCGCTGAAGCTCTCGGCGTCACACTTGGCGACTCCGGAGCACCGCTTAGCCTCAAACGAGACGAAGCACGCGAAGGCCCACAGCAGCAGTGCTGCTGGTAAGGTGAAGAAAAAGCCCGCCCGTCGTCGTCCGGTCGCACCTCCTCCTCAGGCTTTACTTTTACAAGTCTTGCAGGCTCCGTCAGAGAGCAGGCAGGCGGTGGGTCGTCGTCCTCAGGAGGAGACGTTTGCGTCGCAGCTGATGCTAGCTGAGAAGCGGGGTGACGCGCTTGTGGGTCACCTAAGTTCAGCCCCGCAAGGGCAGCAAAGTTTACTGGTACGCGAACAGGTGGCAGTGGGTAGGCCGTCTCAGCAACGCAATCAGCTGCTCATTTCTCAAGTCCGTGCTTCGGTCAGTCCGAGTGTAGCACACGGGACTCTCACCCGCGGTCGTAGACTTGGGTCCGTAAGTGCCCTCGTCCTGCTGATCGGTTTTGGGTTTTTTTGGTCTTTGCAACTAGCGCGCTCACCTGAGGGGGGTGGTGACGGGTTGAAGCCGCAACTGGCTTCTGTCGTTCGCTCGCAAGCGCTCCAGCGTCAACCGGCGTCAGCGGCTCCCGATGCAGCGCCGATCCTTGCCCCAAGTGAGCTCACTACGCCCCAAAGTTCTTTGCCTCCTGCCACCTTAGGTCTTCCTTCGGTCTTGGCGCAGTCGGGTGATCAGGCAGAGTGGTCCACCCTTTTTGCCAGCGCTAACGCGCTGACACTCGAAGAGCGGGTGGACTTTTGGAGTGGCGATCTTTTTAAGCATCCGGGGCGAAAGTCTGATTTTTTCTCGCACCTGCTTGCCGCAGGCTACGTGCAAGGGAATCGCGCAGAGCTTGCCGTAGTATCAAAAAAATGGGAGACGCTTGGTTTCGTCGAGACGGTGCTGGCACTTGCGCGCAGTCATCGCCCCAGCGATTTTGCGCGCTCGCTGGCTGAGATTCGTTACCGTCATGGTTTTGTCACTTTCTTCAATCAAAGAGTGGTGCTTGAAACGCAGTGGATGCCCGAGAACCGACAAGCTGGAGTGTTTGAGGATTGGAGTCAAGCGGTGGCCGTGCAATCTGGCGTGATGGTGGCTGAGATCGAAAAAGCAGTGCCGCAAAAAAGCTTACTGCGCGCTCAGCTCAAACAAGCTGTGGCATCGGCTGAAGGTCATGCACCGTCTGAGGCCTTGAAAGCGGAAAAAATCAGTTTCCTAGCGCAAGTTCAAAAGCAACCGGTGGTGGTCACACATTTTCAATATTTGCCTTTTGGCGCGGCGTTGAGTAACATTCCGAGCGGTTCGCTGCTCACGCTCGTGCACAAAAAAAACCGCAAGCGCCCCAGTCTTTTAACTCATCAAGGGATCGTGGTGCATCGGCAAAACCAAGTGTATTTTAGACATGTCGTCGCAGGGGAGATTCGTCAGGAACTCTTAAGCACTTTTCTAGGGCGGGCACGACAAAGCGCTCGCAAAACCGGCTGGCCGCTTGTGGGGTTTCACTTACTGCGGGTTAAGGATTCCAGCTCTGCCAGTAACTGATGCAGGCTGGCCTGAAAGTGCTTGAGCGTTTCTAGGGAGTCAGTGGTTTTCCAACGAAAACTAGAAACCCTCACCCCACTGAGACTCGTGCGGTAGCGAAAGGGTTTGACTATTTTTTTCGGAGTGAGACTTCTTGGCGAGTCAGGAGCTGATGATGAGGCGCTCTCGGGTGAACTGACTGGCACCAGGTTTGCGGTCTCAGGGCTTAAGATCTCGATGAGCCCAGCTGCTCGCTCAATCAGCGCGGCGTGCTCGCCCTCTGCCCGGTTCAAGAGGTCACGAAGCAGGGCGCGATTTTTCACTCCCTTTTCTAAGAGTAAGGCTTTTGAAGCAGCAGGCAGCCTCGTTAAGGCAATGCACTCCGTGATGCGTGATTTGGCCTTGCCAAAGGCTTGGGCAATGGCTTCATGACTCTTATAGGCTTGAGTTTCCAGCAGCGACAAGTAGCCCTCGCCTTCTTCAAGCGGATGCAAATCCACCCGGTCCAAATTCTCCCGTAACGCAATTTCGTGGGTGGCTTGATCATGAGTGGCCAGCACGCGGGCGGGGATACGGTCTAAGCCCGCCAACTGGGTGGCACGCAGCCGGCGCTCACCGGCAATCACCTTATAGCGATCGCCGTTTTGCACGACCAAAATAGGTTGCAAGACGCCGTGGGCTTTAATGGAAGCCGCTAAAGCCTGAATCTCGCTAGGATCAAAATACACGCGCACTTGCAGCGAGGAGGCATCGACCTTATCAACTGGGATAAAGTTAACTAAAAAGGTCGTTAAATTCTTCAGGTGCGAATGCGTACCCCCTGCCGTTTGCCGGGCGGTGGAGTAGAGTTGCTTGAGATAGCCGCTCCCTTGCCGGGTTTTAATGCGACTGTCGGAACTCTCAGCTCCTGCCACGCTGCTGCTGGTCTTAGCGGCGGGTGAGGTGGTGGGGTGAGTGTGGGTGATTGCCGCTTCCGGTGGAGACATTGATGCCGACGTTGCTGTGATGAGGGGGGCGGTGACTGGCGAGTGAGGTGGTTCGAGCGTTTTCGTCATGATGGGGTTTGCGTCCTCTTGCTATTGAAAAAGTAGCTCTTGGGTCATTTGTTTAATGTCTTGCGCCGCTACTCCCTTGGAGTTGACGTCCCAGACGGTGGTGCGCCGCTTGGTGGCTTCATTAAGATCGGCGCTACGATGAATCACCGCTTGGGTGCAGTGCTGGGAAAACTGCGAGCGCAGTTCCCCTAAAACTTCTTGACTGATGACTTCGCGGTTGTCATAGAGATTGGGAATGATTTTAATTTCTAAGGTCTTTTTAAATTCCCGCTCCATATCCTCAATGGTCGCCATCACGAGCGACATGCCATGAAAAGACAGTGGGTTGGTGGCACATACTACGTTCACCAGGTCGGCTGCCACGAGCATCGAGCCGTTGAGGATGGAGGCGGCCGGGTTGGTGTCTGCGACGATGAGGTCGTAATAGCCTTTCATTTCCTCAATCGCCTCAGCCAGCCGGTACTCACGGCGAGTTTTGTGATTCAAGGGAATTTCAATGGTGCACAGTCCTAAATTGGCAGGCACCAGATCCAAGCAGGGGCCGATGTTCATTACCGCCTCGCCGAGTGGCAAGTCGTTGATCAGCACATCATAGATACTCGGGCGTTCGTGTGCATCTAAGATATCAAGGTTCACCGTGAGGTGGCCTTGTCCATCTAGGTCAATGGCCAGCACCTTGAGCCCTAAAATGGCACTCTTCATGGCGTATTGTGCGGTGAGGGTGGATTTGCCAGTGCCGCCCTTGACGTTATAGAACATCTGCACTTGGTGTTTGGGGAAAAGCTGGCTGCGCTGGGTCGGGCTGAGTGTGTCCTGCAGTAGGCTTGCGGGCGGAGTCGCCTGCGCCTCGGCATCAGAGTGGTGGTCAAGAGGAGGAAGAGGGGCTAGGCTTTGTCTCAGGATCTGAAAAAAGCCTTGAATGTTTTCAAGCGGGATTACTTTACGCTCACTGCTCCCAAAACGTTTGCGTACGGTTAAAGGAATGCCCTGGTTTTCCAACTGCGGGATGACTGAGCGATCAATCTGGGCGATGGCTGCAAACTCTGCAGGCGTAAAACACATTTCTCGAAACTGCGCCATGAGCTTTCTCCTTTAGTTTTCCGACTCTTTTAATATGATGGGATTATTGATCGATAGCAATTAAAAAATTGCTATTCTTTAGGAATAGCTGGTAAGGAAGGCCTAAGGCGGCGGGGGTGGTAGGAGCGTCTCAGGCTTGCCACTCCGCAGACCCGGCAGGCGGTCGCCGGGGCGACCGGTGCTTTTATTTTAAGGCAAGCTTACATGGGGTCGCTTCCGCTCGCTCCACAAAGTCTGCGGTCGCCGGGGCGACCGATTCTTTTTTGCGATGCGCTCAGCTACTTGCGCTCTGGTAACGCTTTAAACCTTGGCGCCAGAGAAAGCGATTCACGAGCAAAAAGCCCCCCAGTACCAGCAGGAGATGCAGGCTTTCTGAGCTCTCTAAGCCGTAGAGTAAGGCCCGGGCAGGGACGCTACCGATAAAGGCAAACGGCAGCAGCGTCATCAAGAGGGAGCGAATGACCTGCGGGTAAAGCGAATCGGGTTTGGTCGCAAAGGCAAAGAATTGATAATACAGTCGAGAAATACCGCCGCTGCGATCGGTCCAGAAGGCCCAGATGCAAAAGAAAAAGCGTAAGAGCAAGGCGGTGGCTAAGCCTACGCCTAACCAAAGCGGCACGGCAAACCAGCGCCAGCCTCCGGGAAAGCCTGCTGGTCCGGCAAAGCGCACCATGATGGCTAAGCCTAAAAAGAAGTTCATCAGCGCCGTGAGGTTCATCGAGCGGGTTAAGGCTAAAAAAAGGGGGTGAATGGGTTTGGTGAGCAAGATATCCAGCTCACCCCGATTGACGAGATCTGAAAACATCCAAAAGTTACGTTGAAAAAAAATAGTAAACAAGGCGTCCGAAGAGAAAAAGACCCCTAAAAAAAAGTAAACCTGGGGCTTTTGCCAGCCTGCAAGGGTTGGGGTGTTGGCATAAATGATTTGAAAAAGCACAAACTCGAGCGAAATCCATACTAAATCGACGATGATGGCGGTAAGAAAATTCGTACGGTAGACGGCTTCTCGCACAAAGTTGTTTTTGAGTTGGGTTTGATAAACGTGGAGATACTGTCTGACGCTCATGAATCGCTAGCCTCCCAAGCTCGAGTAACGTTTGATGCCGATGCGCCAACTGAGATGGACACCCACTGACCCGAGGCCCACCCATCCTAAGGCGAGCAGCAGTTGCCAAAGGTATTGCTCATGGCTCCAGTGACCCAAGACGTACTGGCTCGGACCAAAAACGTAGAGGTAAAACGGAAAGAGGTGCCAAATCCAGGAGTAAGCAAGCGGCACCAGCGTTAGGGGGAGCAGTTCGCCTGAGAGCAAATTAACCACCATGTTCTTGACCATCAAGACGCTGTAGGCTTCTTCCCAGTAAAAGCTGGTAGTCGCAAGGATCGCCCCTAATTGGTAGTGAATGATGTTGCCGATGAAAGCAAGTAGCATCCCGCCGCACAAGCGCACCGGCGAGAGACCGACAAAGGGACTGGCCAGCAGGCCGATAGATAAGGTGAGCGTGGCAATAAACAGGCGAGGAGCTAAGCCTCGTAGGTAGATGAACTCCAGCACACTGACCGGTCGGAGCAAATAGTGGCTCAGTGCCCCAGTGCGGATCATGTCCTGCAACTCGAAGTCATGATCGCCGCCACGAATTTGACTAAAAAGAAGGGTGGTGAGGGTGTAATGCACCATCTCGTTATAGGTAAAACCGCCAATTTTTTGATTGCCGCCCACCTGAAAAAGCGCATACCAGATGACGCCTTGGATGGCTGCAGGAACCAGCGCCGAGCCGAAGACCTCGATTAAAAACTCCACGCGGTAGGCCGTGGCGTCTTGAAAGCCGTTGAGCAGCGCGGCCATGCGCCAGGAGGAGGTCCAGGAAGGTCGTGAAGGTTGCGATGCAGGCTGTGATGAAAGTCTCATCGTTTGCTGTCTTCCGAGTAAATCCGTTGAATCACTTTTTCCAAGCTTGATTCATCAAGTTTGAGATCCAAGATGGTATAATGGGCCATCAGGGCCTGCAAAATGGGCACCATTTGGGGCCGCGGGATAGGAAAAAGCAGCTCATGCGGGTTCACGCCCGGCTCAACCATCTCCATCCCGGGGCGGGCGGTGATTTCTATCAGCGGGGGAGCTTCGCGCAGGGTCACTCGGAGCAAGATTTCATCCGATTGGGTGAGTCCTTGCGGGGTGCCATCGTAGATGAACTCTCCAGCTTTCAAAATTAGCACTCTGGAGCACAAATGCTCGATATCATCCATGTTGTGGCTCGTCAAAAGGATGGTGGCTTTCTCTTTTTGGTTAAAAACTCGGAGAAATTCTCTCAGCTTCGAGGCCGCAAAGACGTCTAAGCCAATGGTGGGTTCATCTAAGAAGATCACGCGTGGCCAATGCAAGATTGCGCCGATGAGCTCCATTTTCATGCGCTCGCCTAAAGAAAGTCGTCGAATCTGAGTTTGCAAGAGGGACTGAATATCGAGGATTTCCGCTAAGGTATGAAGCCTGCTGCGGTAGACGCTGGTGGGGATTTCATAAATCGCCCGCAGCAAATCAAAGGCATCGCGCGCCGGGAGATCCCACCAGAGTTGCGCTTTTTGCCCCATGACCAGAGCAATTTGCCTGCGAAAGGACAGGGACCTACGAAAAGGTGCTTCACCTAAGACCGTCACTGAGCCTGAGGTGGGAGGAATCAGGCCTGCGAGGATTTTTAAAAGGGTAGTTTTTCCCGCGCCATTAGCGCCAATCAGGCCAGTAAACGAGCCCGATTCTATTTCAAACGACACCCCTTTGAGCGCCTCGTGATCCTTATACTGAGGGCGTAACAGTAACTCGAGGTTGCCTTTCCAGCCCTCACGTTTCACGGTGGAACGAAAACTGCGGCGTAAATTTTTGGCTTCAATAATCACGGGTTGGCTTTCTTCACGGGTGAGGTTTCCTTATCTTCAAGCCACAAGCGCAATCTGCCGGGGGGCAGAGCGCACCTCTTTGAGCGAGGAGAGAGCAAAACGGAGACGACGGTCCGACGAGCACCGACGACT
>JAYTHP010000139.1:0-3904 GCA_043732485.1 Oligoflexia bacterium | reverse complement strand
CCCACCCTCTAACCAGCGCGCCGACGAGTGCGAGGAGAGAGCGGAAGCTGGGGATTTGCAAAAAATGACCGCTGGTTCGTGCTCTCAAAGCTTCACCTCTTGTTTCCCCTCACACACTTTTGTTCACCGCGAGAGATTGCCAAGGAGTGTGTTGGGTGCCTCAGCCCTTACCTTATGAGGGGGGGGTTGGGTGTTGTTACCTTGGGAGTCTTGAGTCAATCCTATAGAAAGAAGGGTAGGTCAAATTTTTTTTTGGCTTGAGGCGTGGGCTTGGGTCAGCAAGTAAGCGTAATCAAAGAAGGGCAAAGAGACGAAAAAACGTGGGGGAAAGGCCGGCTGCGCCCGGGATGATCATAGCATGATCCTGCCAAGGCTCGCAGTCGTGGAAGAAAAAAGACAGCAAACACTAAAAAAAAAGAGATGAGGCCACAGGGTCCTCACCTCTTTTTTTATGAACTTTTTTCCCGATTCAGGAAAAAATTGGTAGCGGGGGCTGGATTCGAACCAACGACCTTTGGGTTATGAGCCCAACGAGCTACCAGACTGCTCCACCCCGCGATAGAAGTTTTTTTGCAGCTGTACTTTTTCACATCAACTTTCGTCTTGGAGAGGATTGCTTGGATTAGTAACTATTGCTGCAATGTGAAGGGAGCGTACCGGAACGCTTGTACAATAGCAAGGTAAAAAATCGTGCAAAGAAAAGAATTCAACTGCTCGGCCCAGGAGCCTCAGTGCCAGCCAGCGGTGAGACTGCAAGCTGGACGCCCAGACTGGATGTCAAAGCTCTTGGGCAAAAAGCTCTCGTTCGTGATGCTCCCGACTTGGCGCTCGCATTTTGAGACCCGTGGGCAGTTCAATGCGGTGGCAGCGAGCGGGGCAAGGGGGCGCTCTTACTAGGCTTGCGATTGGCAACCGCCAATTCCGGCTGCTGAATCAGCGCCAGCACCTGGCTTTCTCGTAAATGACGAAACTCGCCTGGCTGCAGTCCGCGTAGGGTGAGTTGCCCAATCGAGGTACGGGTGATCTGGTTGACCAAAAAGCCTTTCAGTTCAAAGAACTGCTTTAAATCAAAAGCCCCACTGCCCTGGAGAATGACTTCCACTTGGGATTTTTTCTCTAACCCTTGGGCCAAGCGCACGGTGTGCGGGTGCAGCCACTTGCCTGAGTCCAGTCTGCCAGGCCGCTGTAAGCGGGCTAAGCGCTCTTCGTTTAAATGTCCTTTGATTTTAACGAGATAACAGCGGAAGAGCTCAGGGGATTTTTGAATTTTTTCCGCCATCTCGCCGTCATTGGTTAGTAGAATTAAGCCTTCGGTGTTAAAGTCTAAACGGCCTACCGGATAGACGCGCGCCGGGACGTGTTTGATGAAATCCGTGAGCGTCAGTCTGCCTTCCGGGTCGTGCAAAGTGGAAAGCACCTTTCTGGGCTTATTGAGCAAAAGATAGGTCCTTGGCTCAGCCTGATTTTGGATCAGCTTGCCGCGCACCTTTATGGCGTCGCCTCCGAGCAGGGCTTTATCCCCAAGGTTGGCAATTTTGCCATTCACCGTGACGGAGCCTTGGGCAATCAGCTCCTCCGCTTTGCGGCGGGAGGTGAGGCCGAGTTGGGCAAGGATTTTTTGAATGCGCTCTGGTTTTGTGGTTTGCGTCATAGGGCTCTTTAAGTAGCATATTTTTTATTTAAATAGAAAGTTTATTTTTTTTCCGGGCCCTGTCATGACGGAAAGCAACGGTTGCGCGTTGAAGAGCCGCTTTTTTAAAGGAGTTTTACGCGCAAAAACCTGATGCGGCGTCTTGTCCTGTACTGGCATGAGCAGTTGACGTCACAAGAAGGGTTCTAGTCCCGGGGGCGGCGGGGCTTCAGCGGCAAGCGCATCTGGGTGTTGCTCCTGCTCAGTGCTACCCCCGTCAAGGGGAGTGGCGGGAGGCGCTGAGGGGAGTGATGGCGCTAGTAAAGCCTCAAGCGTGGGGGTAGAGGTGGGGATGCCTTGAATGTGGGCGCGAAATTCTTTTAAAATTTGATCATCCGCTGCCGGATCATAATACAGGGCGCCGCTTTTATCCGCTTGCATGTCTTGCACGAGGGTGCGCAGTTGCAAGATATGGGGGTCTTCGGCCTTGCCTTGGGCAATTTGCGATTGTGGGATCATTCGTTCAATTTCATGCAAGGAGGGTAAGGCTTGCAAATCTTTTAAGCCAAAGAGCAGCAAAAACTCGGGCGTGGTGGCATAAAGTGCCGGTCGACCGGGCAGTTCCGAGCGCCCGGCAAGGATAATCATTTTCTTTTCCATTAAACCGCGTAAGAAGTAAGCCGAATCTACCCCGCGAATCTTATCAATCTCTTCTTTCATTAGGGGCTGCTTGTAGGCGACAATCGCCAGCGTTTCGAGTGCCCCACCTGAGAGTTTTTGCAGTTGCACTTTTGCAAGTTTCTTAGCCCAAGCGGCCTGCTGGGGTTTGGTGCGCAGCTGGTAGCCGTGCGCCACTTCCACTAGTTCAATGCCAGAATCGGCGGCTGCGTAGCGGGTGTTTAAGGCGGCAAGGCTGGTTTGTAGTAGTGCTGAGGAGGCTGCGCCTGTGAGCAGGTCTTGCAAGCGGTTCAGGGTGAGGGGTTTATCGCTGATAAATAGCAGGGCCTCAAGCGCGGCGCACACCTCAGCGAGAGTCAGGGTGTCTGCGCTGGGGTCTACTGCTGCTGCCGTCGCCGCCGTTGGCTCCGTTGTGATTTCGCTGTCCTCAGCTGCGCTGAGGCGGTCGTCGGAGGAGGCGTTGGCGGTGGTGGTGATGGAGACCGCGGCGTTTTCTCGGAGGTCTGAGGCCGCAGCCTCCTCCTCCTCTTCCTTCTCCTCCGGCGATGACACTAAGCTTTCCTCAGGTTGCCAATCCGTCCAGGAAGCCGATAGCTCCAGCAGCTGGTCTTCTTGGATTTGTTGACTGAGGAGCACCTCGGGATCGATGCCTGAGATCAACGGCTCTTGCAGTGAGGCAAAGGCTGCAACACTTTCTGCAAGCTTGCGCTCGAGAGCGCTCAGTTGCGCGTCCATTTCCTCAGGGGTGGGATCGGGAGTGCGGTCGCCTTGCGCGGGCAGGTCAGCCCGCCAGTCGTAAGTGGGCTGCTCGAAGTGTTCGGTGAGCGGAGGGAGGCTTGGGTCCGGGGAAGGCGTGAGAGGGGGGGGGGCTGAGGCGGCATCAACACCAGGCACCGCTGATGGGTCATCGGCTGCGGTCAAGTCGTCTGGCTGTTGCTGGGTTTGGGAGTCACGCGGTTTGGTTTTTTTTGGCTTCATGTGAGTGAGGGTGGGGCGTCGTCTTGCGGCTGATGGTTTGGGTGGGGCGTTGTTCGTTCTCAGGCTTCTCATTCTATCTTTGGGCTAGCTGGGAGCTGCAGGCGGGGCAATGGCTTGGAAGCCAATGAATAAGGCTTGATCGAGTTGCGCGAGACTTTCTAGCAGTTCAAGGTAAATCGTTGCATAGGCTACCGCGTCCGGTTGCTCCTGGAAAAGGCGCATTTTCTTCAGCCGCGTCAGCTCCAGCGCCGCTAAAAAGGTCACCACCTGCTCGCCGCGGGTGGGGTCCGGGGGGAAGAGGCTTTTGAGTTCTGCCACTTGCCCTAAGACCAGGATCCGCGCAAATTCCTGGATTTTATCCTCTAGCGAGACGGTTTCTTTTTGCAACACCCGGGTTCTCATCCGTTGGCGCACTAAAATATTTTGATAGCCGAGCGCCAGCTCCGTGACTGAGAGGTCTTTCCAGAGTTTTTCGATCGGGGGCTTACGATTGGGGCGGACAAAGACGTCATCGCCTAACAGCGGGCGCTCGCCCAAGCGTTGCCCAAAGTCTAAAAACTGCTGGTGCTCTTTCAGTTGCTGCAGTAATTGCTCTTGCGTGAGCCCGGGATCTTCCAC
>JAYTHP010000138.1:0-1075 GCA_043732485.1 Oligoflexia bacterium | reverse complement strand
CCCCCCCCCCCCCCCCCCCCCTAATCAGGAGAGTTGTCGCATTGCGGTCATCGCAGAGGAAGACATCTTTTTACAGTTTATTGGGTTGCAGCATATGGGGATGCTTCTTTGAGAGAAGCCCCCACAAGAAAACTTCAGGGTCCTAAAGGAGGAAATCGCTAAAGAAACGCTCGAACTCGTTCAAGCGACACGAAGGGAGGACAGGGGCAACTGGTTTGATTGTCCCAGAACGAGACTCTTTCTCTGCCTCGCTTCGCTTGTGCGGACGCTTTGCTGGGAGGACCCAAAGCGTCCTTTGGAAGGCAAGCTCAAAAAGTGCTATTGGTGCTAGAAAAAGCCTCGAAAAGCAATTGAGAAGGGTGCCTTTTTCTGTTTCCAGTCATCACCGGGTTAGATTCACCCGCACAGAGACTTGCCTGCGGGCGCCCCACAAAAAAACAACCACCCTCGTCGCAAGACAGACTACCGCAAGAAGGACCAAAGCAATAAAATCTCGCTTCCACCTCTTGGGGCAACCTACTCCTCCCTCGGAGGCTAGCAAAAAGCAACCTAGTGACCCACAGCTTAAGCCCTCCACCCCCCGCTTGCAAAAAATCTTAGACTCGCTGCGGCGCGCTCATTCCTCGAGCCCCGCTAATAAAAAAAGACTCAAAGAGGGACTCACGCCGCACTTTTTATCGATTCTCAAGCAGTGGATCCAAGATCCGAGCGCCCCGGCGATTTGCTGCCCTTTCATGCAGCCTACTCCTGGGTGCTTCCCATGAGCCGGCAGCACACCTCCTCTTCTTGGCTCTACTGAGAATGCCTGATGAGTTTCTCGAGGCCCAGTTTGGCAAGTTTTCAGCCGAGAATATCCCGCTATTTTTCCTGCAAACTTCGATCGGCAGACACGAGGCCCTCAAGGCTGTGATCACCGATCCCACGCTATTCACCTTGCGACGCATCTGGACCGCCCAGGAGTTAACCCTTTGCGTGGCTTAGACACCGTTTCGCAAACCTCTAAATAGAATAAATTAGAGAATTCATGTATGTCTTTCAGGCATCAACCAAGAAAGGCTCACATGATTCCCTCGAC
>JAYTHP010000137.1:0-3923 GCA_043732485.1 Oligoflexia bacterium | reverse complement strand
ATCCTCTACGCTGGTCAAAAAACCACAGAAACTGGGACTTAATTAAATCCGTCAAATTAAACTTCTTGAAAATTTCCACCCTGTAAGCTAGTTCAGATCAATTCAGTTGATGCGCCAACTATCCTGAAAGTCACCGAAACCATGATTTTCATAGCTTAGCAACCTGTCCAGTTTCTGGGGTCCACTATACTCTAGAGACATTGCTGCCCCCATGCGTCTCACATCTCATTTTTAGCGTCTCGCAGAGAGAGAGTTTATGACCGCTCACAGCTAGAGCTAGGTGGAGGCCTGGCCGAGATGCTGACCTAACAAGCGGGGCGGGGCCTAGCGCAACTGGACTCTGAATTTACTCTTCGGCTTACACCCTTTTTTTTCTTTTCACCCCCCTCTCGGGGGCCACAAGCTCACCTCGCTCCCCCTATCTCCTTGTCTCATGATCCCAATTGATCCCCTGATCCGCGCAACGCTTCCTGCCACAGCGTTGGCCGATACCTGAAACGCTCCCCTCGCATTCAAGGATCAAAAACGCGGAAATCTCATGAACCAGGCAAAAGCTCAAAGACCACTTTCGGGAGCACTTCTAGCTGCCGCTTGCACCTGAGCACGCTTGTAAAACAGCCTAAATGGTAAAAGCAGCGTCAAATCTAACAGCAGTTTCACCAGCAAGTCGCCTGTGCCAAGCGTGACCCAGGGAAGCTTAGTACCAAAAAAAGCGAGAAAAAAAAACAGTCCGGTATCGATCATCGTTGCCGGGATGGAGGAGCTCAGGGGGGCGACCCACCACCAAGAGTAGGCTCTGAGACGACTAAAAATCGCAATATCCAAGAGCTGGCTCACCAAAAAGGCGACACTTGAAGCACAAGCGATCCGGGCGCTACTTAACAGCCCTGAAGCGAGTGCCGCCATGAAAAAACCAATGTAAACGACCTGCCGGGCTGCCTTAGGGCCTTGGGTTTGATTGACGATTTCCGTGACCAGATAGGTCACCGGGTAGACGAAGGCCCCCCAGGTCAACCAGGGATGAATGGGAAACTGCACGAGATAGTTCGAAGAGGCCACTAAAGCGGCCATCAGCAGGCTTGCACACTTGAATTGAGTCATGAGGTGGCAGATTTTAGCATTTTTTTTTCCTCTTGAACAGGGTATAAGCTGGGGGCCGGCCCTTGCCTCTTTGCTTCCTTGCCCCCCCCGAATCAGGCCATGGCAATCCGCACCCACACCTCGGCCAACCCCGCGGGGTGAAACCCCTAAGGGGCGACTGGAAGGAACAGACGAACGATGATCCAAGCACAAGAAAAAACCAAAGAGTCCAAGAAGGCAGTGATTCTGCTGAGTGGCGGGCTGGATTCCACCACCGTCCTGGAAATTGCGCGCGAGCAAGGCTATCAGCTCTATGCCCTCAGCTTCGATTACGGCCAAAGGCACCGCGTCGAGTTAGAGTGTGTGCGCAAAATTCTGGCGCGCTCGCCTGTGGCCCACCATCAGATCGTGAAACTTGATTTCTTTCGCGCACTCGGCGGATCGGCGCTCACAAGTCCGCTTGCCGTTCCCAAATCCGATCCGGTTGCGGATGCGCAAAAACCCGCAGCATCCCAGGCCTTTGTGGCTGAGCTGAGCGCTGCAAACGCCCAGACCCACTCGGTTCCCATCACCTATGTACCGGCAAGGAACACCATTTTTTTGAGCTTTGCGCTGGCCTACGCCGAGACCCTGCAGGCTTACGACATTTTTCTCGGCGTCAACCAACTCGATTACAGTAACTATCCTGACTGTCGTGGCGAGTACCTCCAAGCCTTTGAGCGGATGGCGAATTTAGCCTTAGCTCGCCCTTCTGGCTCGACGCCCAACGCGGGTATTCGCATTCACGCGCCCCTCTTGCAGATGACGAAAAAGCAGATCATCCAAGAGGGTCTACGCCTGGGTGTCGATTACTCCCTGACCACCAGCTGCTATGACCCAAGCGATACAGCTCAGAGCTGTGGGCGTTGTGACGCTTGTCATTTGCGGCAAAATGGTTTTTTTCAATTAGGATTGGTTGATCCGGGCAAATGAGCCGAAAAAAAGTCGCACCTAAGCAGGCGCCAGGAGACCTAAGCGCAAAGCGCGCGCTTCATGACGCTGATTGCCTACGAAGCTTTAAACTGAGCTGTCTTTGCAGATCTCTTGTGAGGATCAAACCTCGATCCTGCGCTTGAGCGATTGCCTGCTCAACGCATTCACAAGACAAGACTTCCTCCTCAATGACATCCAGCACCGCCTGCAAACGTGTGGTGGACTTTCATACCCTGAAAATCTACCCCCTGGCCTGAGGGCTCTCTTGTCGAAGACACGTGACTCAAAACAGACTGCAGCACGCTGACGAAAGCTTAGCAGAACGGTCGTGTGAGAACCTTCACTCGATAAATGTCTGAAAGCTCCCACGGGTCCAACTTACTGTTTGATGAGAGAACAAGCCTTCTGACTCCCCGAGCGTATTACGCAACCCCAGGTCAAACGAACCATTAGCCCATCCTGCCTCTTGCTACTGAGGAAAATGGGTGTGGAAACGGCGTGATCGAAGGGGGCCATTTATGACGGTTTAGACGGGACCATGGCGCCGAGGTGAGGTTCCAGTCGGCTCTTTTCGGGAACTCAGGACGTGCCCTCGCCCGACTTGTCAGCAACAAGGCGTAGATCAGACCGCAAAAAGGTGGGCTTTTTTGCGGCGGTAAGGTTGGAAATGAAGTCTTTTTGTAGGGTTTTCCGACTCTAATTTCTCTCCTGTAAGGTAAAGACTGCGGCATCGGCATCCCATGGTCAGGCTAGGACAACCGCTGAGGCTCGCCGAGGCAAGGATTTAATTCTAGTTTCCGGAACGCGAGGGGGTAGTCACCGCAGTACCAAGCCCCGCTCATGTGCCGATCGGCAATAATCTAAAAAAATCGACTTTTACTTCAAGAGTCAGGGTGACGGCGCCGAGTTCGCCGAGTTCATTGATGCGCAACGATGCGGTCTTCTGGGGCTAGGGAGCTCTCTCATGCTTAGCGCTCTCTCCTCCTGGCTTCATAGCCCTGCTCTCAGCTAGGAAACGATTTACAAAGCCCGGGAATCAGGAAGCTGGGACTAGGTCAATCTCCGCCTAAAAGCAAGAAACCTTCCTATCGCCTTTTTAAAATTAAGCGAGATACTAGAAAAATACCGCCCCTTAGGCAGAAGCAGAGAAGGGCCTCCTCCAGTGCTTTACCCTCGCGATGCGCCCTCTCCGGCGATCTGATCCGGCTCTAAAGCCGTCAGAGGCTCTCAGGGGAGGCCGCGCCCGCATGATAAGGGGAGCGCTGTGTTCCAGTCTGCCGCCGCTGAAGCGATCCAGGAAATGAGCATCACCTTTGTTGTGCACTCGTGAGGCATAGCTCTAACGCTCGATGCTAGCCCCGCTCAGCAAGAGGCTGAGCAGGATAACGAACCTGGACCTCAGGATCCAAGCGCAACGACTTGGGCCAGCAAGGAGACGGCGCTCTCAACTCGCAGGTCGCAGCAAGTATGCCGTTGGTGCTCAAGGGGTTTCGTTCCAAGCTTAGCTGGGAGGTCTCCTAGGCACGTAAGACTAGGCCGGTGGGGTGGCAGTGTGTGTTGACTACCCTAGCCGCCCCCCTCGTTGCAGCAAGAGGAAAAACCAAAGATGGGACGTGACGGCGCATTTCGCGTTACTCAGAGTGGTCGTCTCAGTGGAGCTGCGCATTTTCTTTCAGCAGAATGAGCAGGCTCGACATTAAGGCACGATCAGATTTCGATCAAGTCTACGTCCATCAACTGCTTCCTTCACTCACTGGCTTCTCTGAGCTCAGCCGCATCCACCGACATCCACCCTCTCAGCGCCCTGCAGAAGCTGCGAATCAATAATCAACGACCAAATGGATCAAGTATTCAAGAGGTCCGCCTGAGGT
>JAYTHP010000136.1:0-30852 GCA_043732485.1 Oligoflexia bacterium | reverse complement strand
ACAGATTAAAGCAGGATCCAACTCAGGTTTTCTCTTTGACGTCATTGTCGCTGCAGGATTCGTGCCAATTTCAGGCGACTTTTAATGAGACAGCCGTGACCCCACCCCCCGTTGCCTATCGCTTCACCCCGACCTTGGACCCTAAGCCGCCGCGCAGGATAAGGTGGGGGGCATGAAGGAGGGATGAAGGAGGCCTGCGTGATCTTAGAGGGTTCGTCCTCGACAGCGCAAATCCTCATGCAAGTCGGTGTGCTGTTTTACAAAGCCACCCGCAAAGGCCACCGCCGCAGGCTCTCATCAGGATGGGGGACCTAGAACGGATAAAGACCCCGACTTCGAGTTCAGAGTCCTCCTCCAGGGTGAGGTGCGAGAAATGGGCCGTCAGTGCTTTGAAGGGTCACGAGTCCTCAGGGTCAAAGTAAAAAAAAGTGCATCAGTTGATTGGGGGTTTATTTAAATCATGATTAAAACTTAAAATAACATTCCGTCGGCGCCGTTGCTCTGAGCTGTCTTTGAAGATCGGGACTACTATCTCCTGCTCGTAAGTCAAGCTCAGTAAGTCTGATTTGAACATTTGCTAGTAGCGCTTGGATCAGCGAAGTTGCTCCCGCGTCACTGAGGTGATTCACCGCCAGATTCAATAAAGTAAGGGAGGGGAGGTACTGTACCTGGGCCACCAGGAAAACTATTCCCGCCGGTCCTACTTCATTCCACCCCAGACCCAAAGAAGTGAGGACTGGGAGGTGGGGAAACTGAGCTGGCAAGGACTCTGCTCCCGCTTCACCTAAGCGAGAGCCCCAGAATTTCAATTCAATTACTTTCGCCTGAGTCAGCTACTGGAGCAGACTCCATCGTGCTTGAACTGAAAAGAGACGCGCTTAAATTGCCCGGCGGCTCGAGTCGCAAGAAAAGCTCTCATGTCCGCAACCTCATCAAATCGCAGTCTGAGTGCACTTGAGGCGAAGGGCGTTTTGTGAAGGTGGCGCAACCGGAACAGATCCAAAAGCCACTAATGAGTCCATCTTTGATGGCTATCTGGGATTTTAGAACTTTGGTCTAAAAACTACTCATAAGTGAGCTCCGGAACATCGGTAAGCTGTTCTTGCCCGTCTAGCCTCCGATCTCGCATGGCCCCTTCGCTTGTGAGCAGGCCAAACAGCTCCTTAGCATCAGCCACAGATACTCCGCGGAACTCAACGCGACCGTAACCCCCCAGAATAACACCTCAGATCGCTTGCTTTCAGGCAGGTTCTCCACCTCCTCCTCCAGCAAATCGCTGACTTCTGCTGACTGGCCCTGGTGATTTGCGGGATGCGCGGGATGGATTTCTTCACTTTCGGCCTGTGCCAGAGGATAAGACCAGGAAACTCCTGCAAGCGCAACTCTTTCTGCGGGGAGACAGACATCCAAGCAGACTAGGCAAAAGGAGGAGCAAGAAGGGACAGGGATAGTTTTTTGTGATGTAGCATAGGCATCTACCCTATTAGCTCAGTTACCCTAAAGAGACTGATCAAATAAGAGAAAAAACCGCAAGCAAGAGCCTCACGCCAAAAAATAGGTTTAAAAACTCGATCTCATTCACAATCACTGCTAGTGATCGCACAGTCATTTTCGACAAACCACCTTAGCGAGGCCTTAAAAACCCTTAAGGTTAAACAGTTAACTTTAAATCTAAATAAAACGTACTGCGCTGTGTCCCAAAAAAAGCAAGGACGGGGATTTGCAGGTGTGTGGCAGGGATGAGGGGGTTCACAAACAATGCACTAGCTTCACGGGCCCCCCATAGCCCTCAGGACCGCTGTAGATGGCTGAGCCGCAACCCGTGAATCGCAAGACTTCCGTGTGGTTAGCGTATTTCCCGCTCAAGGGGCTCACCCCAGGGATGGCCGTAAAGCGGGTGGTCACTTGACCCCCCGTCGGTAGACAGCAGCCTGAAGAAAAGCGGAGTTGCGTGATCTCGGAAGTCGCCAGGACCCGAACCAAGTCATGATACGCCGTCATCACTCCGCTCACCTGATTGCCGCTGACAGCAAGCGGCGTATCGCGCGTTGTTCCTGCCGTCGCACCCACTGTGGTGCCAGGAACTCGGGTGGTGAGCGTGTGTTTGAATAACAGTACTCCGCCACGACTGGCTACCAGTGTCTTACCTGGGATAGAAATTTGCGTCAGCACACCGTTTTGCAAGGTCAACTGCACGCCGCCCATCGGATAAGCCATAAAAGCGCTTTGATTCACCCACCAACTCGGTTGGTCTTGCGTTAAGTTACCAGGCACCGTATCGATCCACACGTCCGTCTGCAAGGCCCCTTGAGACGCGCGAATGACGTTATTGAATTGCACACTTAAGCTGCCACTGTAATCGGACCGCGTGAAATAATCGCTTGCTGCGCCACAAAAAAGCTTGCCACTCGAATCCAGCAAGCTCTTAATCCCGGGAATCCCTGACGGCCCAGTCAACGAAGTCGGCGACCAAGTCGCCGCAGCACCGTTCATGCTGCACCCCGCAAGCAACAGCGTCACAGCACCGGAACCAGCCGCAGCGCAACTATTACCGCCCACCGCCGTAGAAAAAGTCGGACAAGCCGTCTGGCTGGCAAAAGCCTGAAGCAAACCTGCTTGCGCCAAACCCTGTAAGTTGCCCCAAAACGATTTACATCCGTCTTTTACGAAATCGCCCCCTTGCGAAGTAAGGCGCGCAAGCTCGCTACTAGGCTGGATCTCATGGTAGGCTCCACCGACCAGCGCTGCCACGGATCCAGAAACCGAAAAATCCTCTTGCGCGATCCCCCCACCCGTCACGCCACACGAGCCACACAAAAGACTCAGCGCCAAGACGAGATCAGACCTTAGCATGGGCTAAAAGAGCATGGGCTGAAAGAACCAACGCCTGAACACCGAGACACCCTCTTTTTTCGGCAAGTAGAGGGCGACCGGCTGCTCCCCCCTTGCGCTAAAAGTACCAATTAAGCAGCACCTGTGCTTCGCCCACCAGCCCGTCCCCTGCTAATTGCCGCTGGGTCGGCACGACTAAGGCCAAGCGATTTCTCAACTCAAAGCTTTGCGACAAAGCGTAAGACTGATCGAAACTTGCTTCAAAAAAGAACGCCTGCCTGGCATTATTTTGCGTCCTGGCCGTCAGATCCCATAAGAGATCAAGCTGGGTACGAACCTTATAATGCTCCGCCAATTGCGCCAAAAATCCCCAGCTCGCTTTCGGGGCCACTCGGTACATCAACTCGCTACCATACTCCAAATCCAGCATTGTAAAGACATAAGTCACTAACGACAGATTCTTATGCGGGCTGAGCAGGTTAAACGTCACCCCAGGTCCGCCGTAAAAACGCGCGGCGTGCGCGGTGTAGCAACCAAAATCGCGCGGGCTGTAGTAATCCGCTTGCCACTGCCAAGACAAATCTTGCGTCAGTGAATCCCAGGGACGCAGCTGAGTCCAGGAAAATAACTGAAAGCGCTCTAACCAAAAAAGCGACGGGCCCGGCACACGACCCACTTGCGCTTGATCAGGCGTCCAACGCAGCGAAAAGGACAACAAAGTGAACTCGCTCTGCGGTAAAAACCCTCCGCTATCGTCATTCAGCAGGTCGTGGTAGGCAAACCGGTAATTCAACTCCTGAAAGTAACTCGGACTGGCAAGCCCAGGATAAGCCTGCACACCTCCCGCCAGACCCACCCGACCAGCATGATGAGCGTCTTGCGGACCCTTCTCGCTCTGTAAGACAGCCGTTATCGGAGCTTTCTCCTCAAGTTCACTTGGCTTGACGTGCAAGGTGGCCAGCTGCGTGGCTAAGGCTTTTTGCCGCTCAGGTAAGCTCCCACCCTTTTTTTCTTCCAACACCCGTAAATAGCGACTGACCCAAGGGAGGAGGAGCTTCTGGTCTTTCAGACTGCCAGACGCATTGCCTGGCAAACCACTCAGCTTAGCCCCCGCCAACACCGGCGACTTCTCTGCTTTTAAAAGCTCGCGCGCTTCCTGACGCTGCACGCTCGTCCAAGCCTCATAGGATCCCTTGAGCTGTCGCTCAAGCGCTGGAAAAAACCGCGTCTGCTTCACCGCTCCTGGCAGCTTCAGCATCCGCTCCACCATCTGGGCTGGGGTAAAATAGCCAACCTCACCCTTTAGATCCCAATCAGGCTTTGCCACCTGCAAGGAACTAAAAAAAGCCTCAGCCGGATTGTAAGGCACGAAACTGAGCGACCAACCACCACTATTTTGTAACTCCCAGAGATGCTGCAGCCACAGCAAGGCTTCCTCAGCCGTGACATTCAACTCATACTCCCAGCGATCGCGCTGCAAAGGCTGCCAGAAAGCAGCATTCGGCAGACTCTGCGCCTTCTCACCCACCCAGCCCCACCGGCCGTTTTGCCCGCTCCAGGCCCGTAAAAAACCGAAGATCGCAGACGGGTCATCTTGCGAGGCGCTTGCCTCCCAGACGATCTCAAGCGGCGGCTCAAGCTTGTCTTTTCTCTCTCCCGTGTCTTCTCCTTTGGCTTCTGCCTTGGCCGTTACCTTTACACCAACGGCAGGCGTTACTCCTAATGAGCCCTTCGCCAGCGGAAAACGTAAAAAGAAATTTCCCATCGCAGTTTCCAGTGCGTCCATCGAAGCACCTACCCAAACCAATCGCACACCCTGCTGCGGCCTGCCGCCCCTCAAAGCCCGCTCCCAATCCGGACAAGCCACTCGCTTGGGTTTGATGTCAAGCACTGACTGCAGATAATGAAAACGCGCCGGGAAAGCGCACTGCGGATGCTGTTTGAGTCGCCCCACCTGGGCGTTTGGCACCACCGGCAATTCGCCCGGATCAAGGAACAGCGCCTGTAAGGTGGCCACCAGCTCGGCCCGGGCATCTTGACGTCCTTCTGGGGCGAGAAAAAAATCTGAGTTATCAGAAAAATCACTACGAAAAACTCCGAGCGGATCGGAATGATAATAATGCAGCAAATTGAGCCAAGTAGGACTCTCGGCAATCCTGTCTAGATCTTCCGGGTTAGGCGGTTGCCAACTCGGCCAACGCTGCCCCTTCAACTCAGGTTCGATCGCCTTTTTACCCTCGGCAAGCGCGTGGCGCTTGGACTGAGTGTGGCGAGCGTCGGTAAGAGCACCCTTAAGCGCAGGGTGTTGCTTACGCCTGGCTTTCGCAGCCAGTTTCTTTGAGCGCAACGCACCGTGCGCCACTTTCTCACTGAGCCAGGGTCGCAAGGAAGGAGGACCCCAGTCAGCCAACAAGGGTGAACCGAAAATAACCAGGAGCAGGATCAGTAAACGACCATGAATCTGAGACTTTTTTTTCATCTCTTGCACGATAACGTCGCTTGCAGGTAAAGGCAAACTTAATTTTTCAGAAAAAATGTCCATCAGAATGTCTAGGTGGCAAACAACAAGTGCACTCGCCCGGAGGTCCAAGACCTAGGACCGAGAATCTAAGACCCTAAGCGTAGTTGACTTTTTCAGTCTTCTTTTTGACCGGCAACCCACAACACCGTTACCTACCCCGTGTCGTCTTCCGCTTGCATTTTGTTGCGTGCGCTTTTTTGCGGATTTCCTCACCTCACCTCTGCGCACAGCAGGCCTGAATTTGGCGTCCTATTTTTGCGCCCGACCCGACCCGCTCCGACAAGACCGGTAGGCAGAGAGAAGTCCGAGAAGACAGGATCTTTGAGGGAGCAATGAGGGAAAAAGGACGCAAGACGCAGACATTTTTTGAGGCCAGCAACATGCTTGCAAGCCACCGGCGCACACAAAACCCGAAAGGCTCTCGCTTTATTTTCGCGAAAAAAGCCCTCCCCGGCCGCGAAGAGTCCCCAAAGCCTTGCCCGACCTTGCTAAGCACTCTCTACCCTGCGCAGCCTTTACAGTCGGGTAAAGTCAGCCCTGGGACTTCAAGGCGCCAAGCAGCCGAGATTTTTTTTCTCTACATGCGTGTGATCAATCGCCTCTTGTAACTGTTCGATAATCAGCGCCCTTTTGCCCTTATCGGGGTGAAGCTCCAGCTGCTGAATGGCGCGCTCCATATGGCGGTGCGCCTCGCGTAAATCACGACACCCCCGGTCCTCTTTTAAAACGGGGACAAGCGGTTTTGTCAGCACCGGTTTTGGGTTAACCGTCGTTTCAGCCTCAGCCCCTGCAAAGCCAAGGCTCGGTAAAAACGCAATAAAAACAACCGCCACGGCCGCACACGGCCTGACAGCCGGGACCACCCTTCGCGGCATTTTGCATTCAAAAGGCCATTCTTTCTCAAACGACATATTCTTTTCAGTCTTTCACGAAACCTGACTGGGTGTCAAAAAAAAGGTAAGAACGCTCAAGGCTTTTCCAGGCATTTCATCACAAGAACGCCCTTGCTCGTTGACTAGCGGGGCTTTTTTTGGCGCAGCACCCCCAATTTCGTGAGCCCAGTTTCATGGACCCAATATCTTGTCAAGCTTCCGATCAATCGTCCGTGAATGAATCCCGAGCATCTTGGCCGTTAAATTCTTATCGCCTGCGGTGGCTTCCAGCGTCTTGCGAATCAAAAGATCTTCCACTTGCCTGAGCGAAGTGCCTAATTCGACTTCAATTTTCTCGATTCCCTCATTTTTTTCCGCTCCTTGTTTGTCAGGTCCCCTTGAGTCAGGTTTTTGCGCCGCAAGACCGTGCGTATTGCTGTTGCTGCTGCTGCGCCCCTCAGGCTGCGGCAAGTGAAGACGCAAAAAATGAGGCGGTAATTCTTGGGGCGTAAACTCCGGGCCTTCAGCCAGCACCACCCCACGCTCAATCACATTGGCCAGCTCGCGCACATTGCCGGGCCAATCGTACGCGAGTAAATAAGCCATCGTAAGGGGCTGAATTAAAAGCACCTTTTTCCCCTGACGGAGGCTCGCTCCTCTTAAAAAGTGCTGTGCCAAGGCTCCTAAATCCTCCTTACGCTCTCTTAAAGCAGGCACTCTGATGCCCACCACTTCGAGCCGATACAATAAATCCTGCCGAAAACGCCCCTGCGCGACGGCTTGTTTTAAATCAACATGGGTGGCGGCAATCACCCGCACGTCAATTTTTTTCACGCTCGTGGCCCCAATCCGTCGCACCTCGCGCTCTTGTAAAACGCGCAGCAATTTGGCTTGCAGCGGCAACGGCATATCGCCAATCTCATCAAGCAACAGCGTGCCACCATCGGCCGCCTCAAAAAGCCCTTCCTTACTGTGGGTGGCCCCGGTAAAAGCACCCTTTTCAAAGCCAAACAGCTCAGACTCAATGAGCGCCTCAGGCACCGCCGCACAATTCAAAGCAATCCACCGCTTCTGCTCCCGCCCGCTCAGCCGATGGACGGCGCGTGCCACTCGCTCCTTGCCGGTCCCGCTTTCTCCGGTTAAAAGCAAGTTGGCGCAACTCGGCGCCACCTTGAAGACGATGTCTTGTAATTGCTTCAGCGCTAGCGATTCTCCCAACCAGGGGTTTTCATCGGCCTCTTGCCACTCGCTGGTGGCCGCGGCAGCAAGCAGCGGCCTACTACTACTGACTTTTTTGCTTCCCTTGCTAGTCACACCTGCAAGCAACCCTGCACTCGCTACGGGCCCAATGCGCTTTTGAGCGACCTCAATGGCCAGCATCAAGGCTTGTCGCTTAAACGGCTTGATCAGAAAGTCAACCGCGCCCCACTTCATCGCCCACACCGCATCTTCAATCCTGCCAAAAGCGGTCATCAAAATCACCGGCAACTCGGGATGACTCTGCGACAGGGCTTGCAAAAACTCTAGCCCCCCGAGCTTGGGCATCCGTACGTCACTGATCACCAGGTCGTAGGTTTGCGCAGTCGGGGGGTTTTGGGCTTGCTGCAAGGCCAACAGTGAATCTGACACCGCGGTGACCTGGAACCCTGAAAATTCCAGCATTCGGGCGGTGGAGGCAAGCGACTGTAAGTCATCATCAACTAATAAAATGCTCAGCATACTCCTATGATACTCCTTCATGACTTTCATTAAAGCCTGATTGACCCTGGGTTTTGCTCATCCGCTTTTTCTTGCCAGGCCCCCGCCCCCTCCAAGCCCCAGTCTATCCTACTTGCGTCTGGTGGCAGCTCCCCGCTGCGGCTTGAGTTTGGCAGCAGGCGCGGCCTGCAAGTGACCCTATTGCTAAACTCCTTTACGGCTAAGACGGGAAAGTGAATCTGAAAACACGCCCCTTGCAACCTGACGCCCCCCTGCTTTGCGGCCACTTCAGCCTGCAAGTCGACCTGGCAGACAATCTGGCCGCCATGATCCTCAATCACCTGCTTGACAAACGGTAAGCCTAATCCAGTGCCCTGCGCCTTGGTCGTAGCAAAAGGAGTAAAAAGCCTGGTCATCATCTCGGCAGCAATGCCTGGGCCGTTATCAGAAACTTCAAGCAGCAGCTGCTGCGACTCCGCCCCCGCAGCTCCCGCTGCTTGCGCTTCATAGCAGCCGCCGTAAGACCCGCCACCTCCCCCTCCGCGACTGAGCACCCAGCGGATACAGGGTTGCGCCCTCACAGCACTCGTTTCTAGCGGCTTTTCTAGCTCCTTTGTCCCCTGCGCTTGCTCCCGAGGATCCTGCTTGTCACCGTTCCACTCCTGTGCCCACTCCCCAGGGGAGTGCCAATTCGGTTGCTCTTCGAGGGCTTGTAACGAGTTCAAAAATAAATTTCCTAGCCCCTGCTCGAGTAGATCCTCATCCGCCCAGGTCTGAAACTCCTCCAAGCCAAGCCATTCCACCCTCACCCCTTGCGCGGCACAGACTGGCGCATAGGTTGCAAGCACTTTTTCGACGACTTTGCCAAAGTTGACCTCTTTTTTTTGTCCTAGCGACAAACGGGAAAATTTCAAATAATTTTCTGTAATCTTTTGTAATCGGTCAACCGAACCCAAAATCGCCTGCAAGGCTTGCGTAAGAGCGCCGTTCCCCCATTTCACCGCAAGCTCGGCGGCAATTTCTGCTTCTAAGCCGATGGCATGCAAGGGATTGCGCACCTCGTGCGCCACCTGCGCTGACATTTTTCCCACCGCAGCCAGATTCTCGGCGCGCCGCAGCCGTAATTGTAAATCCAGCTCAGCCGTCAGATCCTCTAACACCAGAATCGCGCCTTTGGCCACCCCCTCCTCCCCGGCCCGCAGCGGCATCACCTGCCCGCCGTAAACCCTTGACCCGAGGGCACGCGGCGCTAATTTCCAGGTCGTGACCGCTCCTGCCGACCCCAAGCTGGTAGGGTCCAGACTCGCTTGGTTCTCCCACCACGGGATCCCTCCTAAGACTTCTTTCAGCGGTGGCCACGCTAAAATCTGACTCCCACGCACCTCCGCCTCCGACGCTTGCAGCCAACTCAAGGCCGTCGGATTGACTTGGGTAATGGTGCCTTGTAAATCACTCACCAACAAGATGGCTTCGATACTGTTTAAGATATTTTGATTCAATTCCCCGATCTCACGCAACAGCTGATTTTGATCTTGCAGATGCTTTTTTTGCAACTCCACGGTCTTTTCACGCTCCAGCAAGGCTGTCGCCATGCGTAAAAATTCCCGCGCCAATTGACTGACCTCATCTGAGCGCGCCAAAGAAATGACAGGCAAGCGTGCCTTATCCGCTTTGCGCAAGCCGCGCTGGGTGATCTCCCGCGCAAGTGCCGTCAATTCATCGAGCGGCAGGAGTGCTCGCTCGCCTAGCCACAACAACAACAAGGACATCAACACCACCACGATGAGAATGAGCTCTAAACCGAAGCGAAACTCAGTCACCCGACTTTCGGTCATGGCGAAGGTTTGCCGCAACTCCTCCTCAAACTCCAGCCCACCTCGTGCCAGTTGCCGTTTCCACTCACTCATTTGCGTGGTCCAGGCGGGATACAATTCCCGCGCCTCTTGCCACTGGTGCTGCTCCAAAATCTCCTTCAAGCGATTGGCGCTTTGAATCAGCTCCCGCAAGGACACCGACATGCCCTTGGCCCAGACTTGCCAGTGCGCTTGACTCTCTGGAACACTCCCGCCCCCTTGAATCAGCTCTAAGACGCGCTCCATTTCATGCAGTAAAACGTCGGCAATCCAGCGCGGCGCTGATGATTTCGGTCGCCAGGCCGGGTCTTGCCAGTGGGAATAGCCTAAGCTGCGCTCAAATTCCCGTTGAAAGACTTCCGCGTCCGATTGCATCTGCGCAATCAGACGACCCAGGGGCACGGAAAACTGATTAATCGCCGCAAGTAAGCGGTTCATCTCGGTAATGCGGTAAAGACTCAGCGAAGAACTCAGCAACGAGAGCAGGACCAGCATGCCAACCGAGATCACAATTTTCTGACGCAGCGAGCGACGGGTGGGTTTGAGAAAATGCCCTGTCAAACTCATCGATCGACCGCAACCGAAGGGGGCGCCCCCCAATATGGATTGTTCGCCAAGCGGCGTTTTATTCTTACCATCTCAATGTTGATTATATCTGAAAACCGCCGAGAAGTGTTTGTGAAAGCCAAAAACAATCCCCCCGTTGTGCTTATTTTAGACTCCCCCGAACTGCAGCAAGCCCTTTTAGGGGAAATTGCGCTCTTTCCACCCGAAGACGTCCTCAAAACTCAGATCGCACTCGACTTGCGCAATCAACTGTTGCAAGACGCCACCGCCTTCCTTGACTTTCGTCATCTTCCGACTGAAAAGATCAAGTTAATCTTACAACGCGTCGCAGCCCCCCAAGTACAGCCCGATGCCAGCACGGGAGACGCTCTCCGCTTCGAACCCCCCTCCCGCCCGACCTCGACTCCTTTCTCACCCTCACTCGCACCCGCGCCCTTACCCCCGCCCGCACCCGCGCCGCTTGATGCGTTAGTTTTACAATACCAGACCCGCTATGCCGAAGCGAAACTGCTGATCCATCAATTTCAAAGGCAGCTTGAGCAGCTGGAACTCGAATCGAGCCTTGCCCCGGTGGGCAAAACGGCGCAAGTCACGAGCGAGGAGAAAGCGGAGCAACGTCAGGTGCTGAGCCTGAAAATGGAAGCGCTGCTCAATCGCCAGCGCTCCTGGATTGCAGCCCTCAGCCGTGAGCTTGTGCTCAGAAAACCCGAGCTGCACAAAAAAAGCCGCTAAGCTGAGCTTTTTCCCGCAAGAAAAGCACCCTCTTCTCTGGTAAGGTCTCAAGGAGAACCCCAAAAACAGCCTCTACGCGTGTGAGTTGTTTTTTTCCCTCTTGCTAGAAACGGAGCCCCGCCATCTCCCCTGCTCACCCGCCTGCCGCCTCCACCGCCGTCACTGGCCCCCCGGAAGTGTTGTCGTCGTCGTCGTCGGCCAGCGCTCCCGCTCCCGCCGCTGCTCGTCCTCCTCGGCTTGATCCCCCACCCCCCCCCAACCCTCAGCCGCCCTTTTGGCGTCGGGGCCTCAAAGCCTTCCTCTTTGTGACGCTTTCCTGGTTGCTGCACTGGGCTCTGTTGCAAATGATTGGTGGCGAGCGTTTGTCCCCGCCTAACATTCAGCGCCCTGCCACCCCCTTGTTGCGCTTAAACCCCAAGCAAGTGGCCGACTTGCAAAAAAAATGGAAAAAGCTGGAGCAAAAACAGCAGCAGCAGCGCCCTCTTCTGATTGATCGCAGCAAAGAGGAGACTCCAAAAGATCCCCACAAAGAACCAGAGACGACGACAACGCCTCGGCCTGAGGAAGCCCGCTATGAATCGAATCGCAACAAGCGCGTCGAGCGCGAGCAAAGAGCCCGCAAGTCACTGCTGATGCCTGATCCTTCGCGCAGCGCAAGCATTGATGCCTCGCAAGCCAAGGCGGCGCCGCTAAAATCCAGGGCCAAGCAACGCCAGTCGGGTTCATCGCAGCGCTCGTCGTCGCCACCCCTCGCCTTGTCACCCACTGTAAGACGACCGAATGAGCACACTCACCTCCCGCCCGTCAGCGCCCTAGGTCTTGCCTTCCACTTCACCCCTGCCACGAGTCCCGGCTGGGACGCCCCCAGCGCAGGAGGACAGCAAACGCTTTTTTTTGAAAACGATCTCCCCGAAGGCGAAGAAAATCTCCTCAACACCCGGGAATCGATTTACTATTCCTTTTTTCTCAGGATACACGATACGACTGCCCCCTTCTGGCTTGCCGAGATTGCCCGCAGAAATGCCCAACTGCAGGATTTACCCGAGGGCGACCACTGGACTATCCTGGAGATCACCTTAGACGCCGAAGGCTACTTAAAAGAATCCAGAGTGGTTTACGGCTCAGGCTCGCAGTCGCTGGACGACGCCGCCTTGGACGCCTGGGCCAAAGCCCCGCCGATGTCAAACCCGCCTGCTGGCCTCATGGATAAAAAAAAAGAAATTCACCTCACCAGGGCCTTTTTACTGCGAGTCTCGCCCCGTTCCAGCCAGCTCAGCTATCAGCGACGGGGGTTTCGCTAACACCCCCCCTCCCCCCCGCTCACGCCTCATCCCTATCCTCTTAAAAAAGCCGCGGCCGCAACCATCGCTAGCCCAGCAAGCAGCAGCATCTTTTGCGTTTCCCTGCGGCTCAGAAAAACCCCCAAACCGTCTACGAATCCTAAGCGGCTGGGATACCTGAGTAAAAGAGACTGCTTAAAGATCTGGGCCAGCTCGGGATACTCAGCCGCACCGATTTTTTGCAAGACCTCCTGCTCGGCGCGGTAGTAGACGGCGCGGGTTTTTTTTAACGCCTCGCTGCAAGAAGCACATTGCAGCAGGTGTTGTTGTAGGGCCAGCCGCTCAGCCGCTGTTAACCCCTCCTCGTCCAAGACTTTTTGCATCCACGGGCGCTGTGGGTCATAGGGCGGACAGCCCTCTGCAAGCATCGCAGGACCAGAAGGGTAGGCAAAACTGACCTTCCCCCGAAAATCTGGGAGGCGCTGCGCGGCCAGTCCCATGTTGAGCTGTAACCGGGCTTGCCAAATTTTCGCTTCCACCTCGCAGGCCTGCCAGTCACTGGAGCGATCCAGCTCCTTCGGTGCATGGGCAAGCTTAAGCGTTCGTGCTACCCGCTCATAGGACCAGCCCCCGGCATGCACCAAGACCAAAAGCAGCCGCTCTTCAAAGCTCAGACGGTAAAACGGATGAGAAAAAAAATGACCACCTACCAGGGTTTGCTGCCGCCCGTGGGTCCGAGCACGCTCCAAAAGCAAACCAGCCGTGCGCTCAATGGCTCTTTGCGGGGTGAGCTCCAGCAAGGAAACGGAACTGAGAATCTCCTGCAAGACCTGCTCAGCGTAATCGCTTTGCCCCCAGAAGCTCTCTCCGAGCTGGGCGATCGCCTTTAAGTCTTGTGGCTCCGGATCAAAATCAAAACGCATCGCCCCACTCCTCCACTTTTTCGCCCGGCCACTGGTGTCGCAAGCCCCCCCCCCATCCGCAGCAAGGGGAGTTGCGTAACCTTGGTCCAGCGACGGGGTAACTGCTCAGTTCTAATGACAATACGGGCTTTGCGGCGCAGGCGACGGTAACACCGGATAGCCGCCATCCACCGGAATCGCCGAAGGTACCGGAATGTTTGCAAAAATGGAGTCGTTGGAGGGGATAAAATTGCCGGTAAAGTTGCCGCAATCAAACTCATAACCAAAGCCCGCTTGGTCAAACAGTGTGTTCATGTTGAGACACTCAAAATTAGGCGTCCCTTGTCCAGCCGTGGCCGGATTCCCTCCCGCTGCCGCAAAAAATGAACTACTAGGATCCAAACAGGGCACGCCGTAACCCACGGCCATCGGCATGACATGACCGCCATTTTGCAGGTATTTCTTCAGTACAGCCGCTGAGAGATTGCGCGAGTAGGAGATGAACATGAACCCCTTAAAAGGCGCCAAGTATTCATAGGTGAGCATCGTGGGATCGGCAATCCCGGCCGTGCTCGAGCTAAACCCAGGCTGGGTGGCTAAGTCCACAAAGTGGTAATGACTCAAAAACCCACTGTAAGCCGCTGGCAAAAAACTGGTATAAGCACTAGGCGGCAAACAGCGATTGGGGTCCTTGGGGTCACTATAGACCGGGTTAAAGTTGGCATACAAGATGCTGTTTGGACTCAGCGCCCCGTTAGGCGCAGGTGAGGCCTCAGGCGCCAGGAACTGAAAGGTGTCGTCCCAGAAGATCGATAAGTTATAGCTCATCGACGAGGGCGACGGATAAGGGGAGGCCGTCCAGTTGGGGAAATCCTGATCGTGCGCTAACCGCGTGATCCATTCGTCACCCCAAATGAAAAGATGATCCGTCAAGCTAAAGGTCACCAGAGGAGGCGGGGCTGCAGGAACAAGGGTAGGCGTTACCACCGGCGTGCTCGTCGGCAAGGGCTGGGAGACAGACAGCGGGGGAGGATTAGCAGCAGGCCCAGGCCCAGGCCCATTGACATGAGAAAACTGCGAAGGGTTGCAGCCCGCCGACAAAATAATGACAGGTAGTAGCAGTAATAGCAGCCGCGGCGGCAGCGGCAAGCAAAAAAGCCGCGGGTTTTCGCGCAGGCGCACTGGCGGAGCAAGAGTTAAGAACTTTGGGTCGAATTGAGACTGCTGCTGCTGCTTCATTTTTTATGCCACCTTGACTTTAACGATAGCCTTTTTTGTTTGTAAAAAAAACATAAAAAATGAACCGCCACTTATCCCGCTCCAAAGAGAAAGCTCGCGCGTTACGGTCACCCTTTTTTTGATAAGCAGCCCCTCACACTGTCACCCCTTTCGCGCAAAGAGGTGTCATGCAAGCTGCGGATCACGCCCGCAGCTCCCCCAAGGCTTTGCGGGGGACCTCAATTTTTTTAGTCTTGGTGATCACGGACTGGACGGAAGTGCGATCCAGGAGCTTGCGTGCTGGGTGACCCAAGTTAAATCACTGGCTTGCTCCGGAAGTGCGATCACAAGCCCTGCACCAGGCTGCGGATGGGTGACTTGCTCGGCCACCTCTTTCAGATGCCCTAAAAAACATAGCCAGGATTGCTGGCAGTGCTCTAAGACCCAGCGCAGCTCGGAGGAAGAGGACTCGGCATTTTGTGAGGCTGCGTGGTAGGTTTTAAATTGGATCAAGGTGGCGTTATTCAAGGTGCGCTTGAGGTGTAACTGGGCCTTTAAATCCACCAAGAGTGCGGCTTTTTGCTGCAGTTTCTTGGCGTCACTTTGCTGACTGGCATAAAGTTTTGCTAACGCTTGGTAACTTGCATAAAACAGACGATTGCGGCTTTGATTATCGGCTTCTTGCTTGCGGTAGGCCTGCCATTCTGCTTCCAACCCCCCCTCCTTGAGATAGTCTAAGGTCAGTTGATCGGCCATGAAGGTTGCAATACTTTCGTTAAAAAAAGATTGATTCGGGAGATAGAGCGTGGTGTGTACGGACTCATGCAAAATCACGTTCACCAGATCACCTAAGGCATCTAACTCCGCCGAAAGCATCGTTGAAAGTACGGAATCTGGAAACCAACCCAAGGTGGAGTAGGCTGCTGCGCCTCGCACATCGGCGTCCCAGCCTTGGGCCTGCAGTTCGGCTTGCTGTTGCTTGGCGCTTGCCAGTTCAAACCAGCCCAAATAGGGGAAGGACCCCACGAGAGGAAAACTCCATTCCTTGGCCTGAAATTGCAGCGGACGACACGCTGAGACCACCCACACGGCAGCCTCGCGGTGTAAGGCGACATAAGTCTTATAATTACGCGTCGGCTTAAGCCCCTTCGCCTCACCAAACGCCTTAATGAGGGCCACTTGGCTCAGTAATTGTTTGATTCTTGGCGCAATTTTAGGATCTTGCAAGACGACGGCAATCGGCCTGGCATGCCAGCTTAAGGCGAGCTGCCCGCGGGTGGCTTGCAAGAGATAGCTCAAGGTGCCGCAGCCAGAAAGGACGCAAGTGAGCAGCACCAGAGAAAGTGGCCTGACCAGTGGCCTGACCAGTGAGCTGACCAGTGAGCTGACCAGTGATAGAAGTGCCATGCGCTTTTTCAGGCAGTGCAAGTAAGTGCTGAGTTCAATCAACCCTTTGCACCTGGGTGAGCAGATCCATGAGTTTCTTTTTCTCAGCCGCAGCCGTCTCGGACTCACCAAAAGAAGCACTGGGGCGATGGTACTTTTCTGGCGCCTCGTGCATTTCAAGCAAAGGAGTCTCCGTTTTGCGATAAATCTGCTCAGGAAAAAGAATCTCCTTCACCTTCTCCTCGCCTCCCCCTTGATGCGCCACCCAGTGCTTATACAAATCGGGCTGGTCCTGCTCCAGGTGTTGTCCCGAATAATCAGAGGAGGCCATCTCGGTTGCCGGCACCCTCACCGGCTGGGTGAGCTTCTCCGACTGGCGCTTCATAATGGCTTGCAAGGCTGCCGCCTCCTCGCGCTCAGTCACATGCAATTGGGTCAACAGCGGCCGCACCTCAGCCACCGCAAGCGCTTGCGGCCAAAGCGGCGTCAAACGTCTTAAATTCAAATTCAACTCACTTTCCTCGCCAGCATGCACCTTCATCGAGCGGCCCGGTTCATAGCGATTCTCTATCACAGCCGCGTTCTCAAGCGCAATCAGTTGCGAGCGATTCCCTTGGGGCTCGTACAGCGCTAAAATGATTCCATTTTTTAGCCTAATCTTTGACAAAGGCGAGACCAGCACCGATTCCGTTCCGCTGCCGGTGACGTCGGCATGCAACCACACGGCGCCGCGATAATGAATGAGACGATCCTTCTCCCCAGGCTCAGCCTCAACCAATTGAACAAACGAGTGCGGACCAACATCCACTTTACTTCCTGAAAGCGCTTGAAAATGCACCCACCCGTCTTGCACCAAAAGCCAGGTGCCGCAGGGAATAGCCGATTGCGCTTTTAAATCCAGCAGATGGTTGCGACTGGCGTCAATCCACTGCACGTAGCCTAAGAATTGATCCACATGTCCACAAATCGCCAAAGTGCGGTAAGGCTCGACTTTGCCGCTCACCGGGGCTGCGGCCTGTAAGGCCTGCCCTCCACTCAAGACTTGCCACACGATCAGTATTCTTAACGTCACTTTGAAGGCAGTTTTGGTGAAATCAGCTCCCAATGTCATGCGCCTGCTCCTCGATTAATCCATTTTGCTTCCTGGGAGTGGGGATGATGATTCATCACCTCATCCATCCAGGCCTGCGCAGCCTCACTTTGCTGCTCCTGCTGGGCAATCACCGCGCGCCAAAGTCGAGCTTGGGCTTGGATTCTTTGAAAACTGATCATCAAGTCATTCAAATTCATCTGATCCAAGATAGCTTCTTTAGTCGAGAGTTGCGGCGTGTTGATGATCCGGGAAAAATACTCATCCGCCCGCTTGAGGTGGTCCAAGCGATACCAGGCAATCCCGGTCATTAAAAACAGCCTGAGCATCTCGGAATGATCCAAAACCGCCCCGAGATCAGAAGGGGGCAACTGAGCGCCGCTGCCGCCCTCACCTTGATCTTGCGCGGGCTTTGGCAACTGAATGGCAAAACTCGCCTCCGAAAACCCCTCCTTAAAGGTATCGTCACCCTTTAAGGCCTCATTAATCTTGCCTACCGCCGCATTGGCATGCGCCGGCTTCGGGCTCGGACTCAAACTGGCGGCGGCGGTAGCGGGTTGCGCTAAGGCTTCTTTAGCCAAAGCATGCAAAATCACTCCGGCTTTTTCGTCTTGGCGATTCATGAAAAACGACAACCCCAAGGCATACAGCTGCCGGGTGTTGAGATTACTAGGCGGCTGATAGGCAATATCTTCCAGCGTGCGCCCCACCCGGGTGCCGGTTTGTCCGAGATTTTCTTTGGCTCTTTTTTCAGTCCAGGTGGCTGCCACCTGAGCTTCTGAGCTAAAGAGCTGATCTTGTAACCTGAGGTGTAATTGGCCATTTTCAAGCCGTAAAGCCTCATTTTCCCGGTCGAGACTAGCAAAAAGCACGAGCTTCTTTTGTAAGCTCAAGGCACGCTCACCCGCCCAGACGGGAAGCGTCCGTCCGGCCAGCAGCAGCGCCAGCACCTGCTGTCTGCTTTGCCCCAGCGTCTTGGCCGCCACAATCGCAAAAGCCAATAAAATCAAGCTTGAGTAAGCCAGCTTCTTCAGCGCCGTGAGCTCTGCTTGCCGCTGCTGAATGTTTTGTGAATCTGCACCTTTTGCCACTTTTTTCCTTCTCCACTCACTCACGCCACTGACGCCCGACCACTTAACAAGGGAGCAAGGGACCTTAACAAGGGGGACATGAGCAAGAAACCCTGACAAAGCCCGCTCATTGAAATCATCGGCAGCTGGGGCGACGATCATGAGGCTTGCTTACAAAAAAAACCTCGCGCAGGTCGTCGCGTCAAAAACCTGACAAACCCCACCCTGCTCTCCTTGAGTGAGCGGGGAGCAACGGATCAAGACAAGACTTTTCCCGCCATTTATGCCATGCTCACAGCTAAGATGTTTTGGAGCCCCGGACTTTATTTGCACTTAAAAGCGTTGCACGTGGTGGCGATCATCAGTTGGATGGCCGGTCTACTCTACCTCTATCGCCTGTTCATCTACCACAGGCTCGAAGGGCCACGCGAAAAGCCCATCCACCAGCTCTTCATGCTGATGGAGAAACGACTGCTACTCTACATCACGATCCCTGCCATGGTGGTCAGTGTGCTGACTGGCGCGGGCATGATTGCCCTCAATGCGGCGCTGGCCCACCAAGCCTGGTTTCACTTGAAGTTAGGCGGCGTGCTCGGGATGATCGCCATGACCGGCTATGCCTGGGTACCCTTACTCCAGTTTCGTCGCGAGGAGTTCACAGGCTTTTCTGATTTCAGCTTGCGGGTACTCAATGAGGTGCCCACCCTGTTCATGATCTTGATTGTTTGGATGGTCATCTTAAAGCCTCAATTCTAAAGCACTTCTTGCAACCACTCGCGCGGCTAACCCAGGGTCGGCTTTAGCAATCCCGCCCTCCAAAAAAAGTCCTGAGCGGCAGAAGAATCGCCTTTGAAACGAGCCCTAAGCGCAGTAGAATGGGAGGGAGCAAGCCGTAGGGATCCTCAAGAAGCCGTCTACTCCCGAAGACCGCCCCGACCAACACCGGCCGGCTTGCCAACAACCCTTGTGAGAGGAGCTCCCCCAGTGAGGCAAAGACCTGCTATCAGACCTGCCAAAATACCCACTCACACCCTAGACAACCGCTTCTCCCGACACGCCCACCACTCTTGGCGCCGTCGTAGCCGGCTGCTGCTGCTACTGCTGCTGACCACCTACTCATTTGTGCGCTGTCGGCCCCTGAATAGGGTGATTGCGATGAACTCGGTCTTTCAAACCCTTTCTCAACCCTCACCTGACGCCTCAAGGAGTTCTCTTATGACGACCAAGCCACCTACTACGCCTGCTTACAATCCTGCGCAGCCGTTTCGAAAGCCAAGCCTCGAGGCCCTCAAAAAACAACTCACGCCCGAGCAGTTTCAAGTCACGCAACAAGCCGGCACTGAAGCTCCCTTTAAGAACCTCTACTGGAATCACCACGAAGACGGCATTTACGTCGACGTGGTGAGCGGTGAGCCCTTGTTTAGTTCGCTTGCTAAGTATGATTCAAAAACCGGCTGGCCTAGTTTTTTTCAGACCCTGGAGTCGCAAGCGGTCACCATCCACGAGGACCATCAATTGCTGATGAGCCGCACCGAGGTGGTCTCGCGGCAAGCACAAACTCACCTAGGCCATGTCTTTGATGACGGCCCTGCACCCACCGGTAAGCGCTATTGTATGAACTCAGCCGCCTTGCGCTTCCTTCCTGTGCAGGAAATGAAGGCTGCAGGCTATGGTCGCTATTTGTTTCTCTTTGCAGCCAAGCGAGGGTGGGAAGTGGCCACCTTGGCCGGTGGCTGTTTCTGGAGCATGGAAAAAATCCTCCAAGAAGTTCCAGGCGTGCTGACCACCCAGGTCGGGTACACGGGAGGTCAGCTGCCGGAGAAAGCCACTTACCCTTCGGTCAGTACCGGCCGGACGGGCCACGCCGAGGCGGTGCAACTGCTTTTTGATCCAGCGCGCGTCAGCTATGCTGATATACTGATTTTGTTCTTTAAAATGCACGACCCTACCACCTTGGATCAGCAAGGCAATGACCGCGGCAGTCAGTATCGCTCGGCGATCTTTTATGAAAACGACCACCAAAAAGCAGAAGCGCAAAAGATGCTCGCACGCGTAGAGCAGGCGCAGGTCTGGGGACCAGACAAGAAGCTTGTCACCACCCTCACGCAAGCCTCCTTGTTTGTCAGAGCCGAAGAGGAGCATCAAGATTACTTGATTCACCATCCGGATGGCTATCATTGTCATTATTTGCGAAAAATCAGCTTTTAACCGCTCCGCCCCAACCCGCCGCGTGCGTGTGCGTGTGTGTGTGCGTGTGTGTGTGTGTGCCAAGGGCAGCGGCCAACGCTACCATAAGACGCGTCTCAGCACCCGCCTACCCTTCTGAACTGAGGCGAACTTAGGCATCATCCAGCGACATTAAATCGGCAAAAATCCGCTCCAAGCAGCCGAGGTAAAAGGAGTGATCTTTGCGGAAAAAAGAGAAATGATCCCCTTGAAAAATCCCCAGCAAGTCGTAACCGATGCCCGCAAAAAACTGGGCATCAAGACCCAAAACCCCGTCGCTTGCCTCTTCTAGTCGACTCTCACGAGTTTGTGGCAGTAAACGCCATAGCAACTTAATCAAAGGACTGACGCTCTCGGCTTGCTCTTGACTTCTGAGATAGGTGACTGAGCGCGAGACCTGCTCCCGGATTTTTTCCCCAGCAATGACTTGGCTCCGGACTTGATCGCGGCGGCCGCCGTCGCTGTCACCGTCGTCGTCACCCACACCAATACTACCGTCACCCCCACCACCGCCGCTGCTGCTACTAAGCTGACTCTCACGCTTTTGACTCATCCGAGCCAACGCCCCCTCAAAGCGCTGATACGCTGCAGCCAATTCGACTTGCGCCGTGCGAGGATCTAAAGAAGCAAACCCGCGGCCAAGGCATTTGGGCACGCCGTTGCAAAAAGCGGGATCATGACGATGCGATTCCAGCAGTTCTTGGACCCAGCGGCTCCCTTTTAAGGCGGGTTGCAGCAGAATCACGCGTGCCACTTTTTTCTCAGCCACCAGCTCGGGATGATTCAACAAAAGGTGCAGCACTTCGGCAGCGCCTTTACTATGGGCAAAGATAATTAAGGGCTTTGAATAATTCTCATAAGCCTCAACCACCTGCTGATGCAACAACTGGGCATTGGCTGGAATCGACTGAAACGACGAGGGCCAGACACTTTGATAGCTGGCCTGATAGCAGTCTTCAATAAAGCGCAACTTAAAGCGCATGTGCTCAGGCAACATTCTTTGAATTTCACTAAACATGCCACCGACAAACACAAAATGATACTTCTTCATTTGCTCAGCAAACTCAGGCGAAGCACTCGCGCCGCACACCGCCTCTGCTGTCGTGTCCGCCCTCACCATCACCCTACAGGCCTGCGCCCGCTGCCTGATCGGTCGTGCAGCAGCGGCAAGCGCCTGTGGGGCTAGAACTTTACGGGAAGGTCGCAGGTACTGGAACTGCCCGGACGACTGCGCTAAGGACTGCGCAAGGGCAGAATGAACAAAAAAAGGATGAACAAAAAAAAAAGGTGCGGTTAACATCAAAAGCATTGCAGATCTCATGAGCAAACACTCTTCTCTGGCAATCGATTTAAATTTTGAACCATTAGCTAACTTGAACCAGGCGCTTGAAAAAGCTGAACTCAGCACCCCACCCACACCCGCCTGGGTGTCTTCACTTCTCCCTAACTGAGCGGGGGGCTTCTTTGTTGACCTAACCGGCGCGCCTTGCAGAGGCTTTGACCGCATCATTTAATTTCGCCGGCAGGTTCTAGTATCATCGGCTTTTTATCTGAAAAACTTAAATTAGACCCCCAAGCCCCCACGCAGGCTTAGGAAGGGCGCAACCTTGATGCGCCGTTCTAACATTTTAAGCGATTTTTCAAAGAAAAGGAGGCGCTTCAAGCGCTTTATGTATTTTTTTTTATTTTGCGTCAAGCCGTTGCTCTAGGGTCAAGCATTTTGACCCGCCCGCGCTCCAACCGCATCCACCCCTCACAGCAGAGCGCGAGCCGATCAGCCGTCTCGTCAAAATATTGTCGCGCCCTGGGTCAAAGTCTGATCACACTCCTTCAGACTCAGGCTTTCTCGTCAATACATACTCCCAGCGTGTTCCTTGCGGGTGATCGAGCAACACCACCCCCCCGTCTTGCAACAAACTCCGCCGAATCTGATCTGCCCTGGCAAAGTCCTTAGCCAACCGCGCTAGTCTCCGCTGCTCAATGGCAGCCAGAATCGCAGCCTCACTCAGCGCCGGCTGCGCAACCACACTCGACTCCGCTTGCGTTTGTTCATGCGCCCCTCCGCCTGCCGCCTCACCACCTTGCTCTCCCGAAGATAACTCGCTCACCGCAGGGACGGGGGAACTGACAGGGGGCTGCGACAGCGACCCGGCCGTTGCCAGTCGCTGCAACACCCCCCTCATGCGGTTGAGATCCGCAAGCACTTGCGCAGGGTCACCTTGGGCAATGCCCATCACCTCACCCAACGAATCTTGCAAACACGCCACAAACTGCCTTGCAACCCTGGCTGAGGAGGAAAAGGAAGAGGACAAAGCAGAGGAGGAGCCTGCGTGCTCCTGAGAAGCCTCAGCGAGCCTTGCCAAACGACTGCTTCCCACCCAGTGATTGAACTGGCGAATCAGCTTAAATGCCTCAGCCAAGGCCGCCGGGGTGTTAAAATCATCGGCGAAATGGCCGTCTATGTTGCAGGCAGCTTGCTCGATTTGCACTCGTACGTCATCCCACAGGCCAACGCCGCGGCTCTCGGTCTCAGTCCCCGCTCGGTGGTCCGCTCCTGTGATCACTTCTAAGGCCAGCGCTTTGGCCTCATAAATACGTGCCAAACCGGTAATCGCTTGCGCCAAACTGTCTGGCGTGCAATTGATCTCCGAGCGATAATGCACGCATAGCAGCAAGAACCGCGCCACTTCCGGTGAAAACTGCTCTAAAAACTCCCGCGCCGTCCAAGTGTTACCCAAACTCTTGGACATTTTCTGATTGGAGAACTTCAAGAAAGCATGATGTAACCACACCCGCGCCAACGGCTGGCGATGTTCCGGGTGATGCCCACGACGCTGCCCGCACTGTGATTGCGCAATTTCATTGTCGTGATGGGGAAACATCAAATCCTGCCCGCCATGATGGACATCGATTGGGACACCCAACCACCGCTCGATCATCGCAGAACACTCCAGGTGCCAGCCCGGCCGACCCTCACCCCAAGGACTCACCCAAGCAGGCTCACCAGGCTTGGCAGCCTTCCAGAGCACGAAATCCAAAGCATTGTGCTTGGCAGGCGACTCACTCTCAAGGGCGCTGTTGCCCTCAGCCTCTGCACTCGCTTGGAGTCGACTGGCAAGCGAACCCGCGGCTTCTGCTTGCCGTAAATCTTCCTGCGAGCGACGAGCCAACTGCCCATACTCAGGAAAGCTTGCTATGGAAAAACAGACGTCCCCGCCTGGCACAACGTAAGCATGCCCTTGATCCAGCAGGCGCTGGATTAGATCAATCATTTCAGGTAGATGCTCGGTTGCCAAAGGCTGATGAGTGGGAGTTTTGATTCCTGCCGCCTGAAAGTCCGTTTCCGCTTCCAGTAAGTAACGAGCGGCTACGGCCTGGGCTGTCATCCCTAACTTACGGGCTTTTTCGATAATTTTATCATCAATATCCGTATAGTTACGGACAAACGTCACTTGATAGCCCACTTTACAAAAATAGCGGAAAAACAAGTCGGAAACTAACCCACTACGCAGATTGCCGAGATGGATCAGATCGTAAACTGTGGGACCACAGGAATAGAACTTGAGCTTACCCTCTTCCAGAGGGACCAAAAGCTCTTTCTTTCTTGTTAAGGAATTCGTCAGATAAATAGCGCGGGGCATAGCATTGCAAAACCTTGGTTTTTTTAATTTCTCAGCGATCCGGCTACGAGAGAGAGACAAAACGCAAGAGAGTATGTGCGCAGGTGTGCCGTCACGTCACTGTGCATCAGCCCCTACCCCTCAAGCAACCTCACTTCTGTGGCTTAGTGGCATCGCTCAGCGCGCATGGGAGCGACAAGAAGGATGACGGCGTAACTCTGATAGGTCACAAAATTTCAACTCTCAGCTACACAAAAGCGCTTTTTTCTCCCTCCCTAGAAGGGTTTTTTTATAAGAGCTAATAAATAGCAGGAGCTGATGAGAGGCGCCCCCTCCGCTTGCAGAGATACACCCTCATCACCCTCAAAATCGACGCGCACTCTTCAAGGGACTGACCGATTCAGGCAGGTAGGCCCACACGGACGAACCCTCACCTTCAAGAAGCAAAAATCGTCTGGATTTCTTGCTCCACCAAGTCTTCGTTGGATTGCTTGGCTAAGGAAATTTCTTTTACTAACAGGGTTTTAGCTTGATCCAGCATCTTCCGCTCACCAAACGAGAGATCCTTACTGTGCCTAAGTAAAAACAAATTCCTCAATACTTCCGCAATCTCAAAGATCGATCCCGTCTTAATCTTTTCCATGTATTCGCGGTAACGACGATTCCAGGTCGTTTGATCAATTTTTACATCGCGATCTTTTAAGATGTCATAGACGGTACTGACATCCTGGGTAGAAACAATCTGCCGCAAACCTACAGAATCAACATTATCGGTGGGCACTAAAATGGTCATTTGATTATCAACCACCTGAAGAACATAGAAGCGCTTTTTTTTTCCCCCAACATCTTTTTCTTCAATTCTCTTAATAATAGCAAGACCATGCGCAGGATATACTGCACTATCACCAACTTTGAACATGCTGAATAACCTCCGAAAATGATTGGCACTAAATAGTCTATATTTTTAAATGAAAATAAGTTTTAGACCAAAATTTTGACGATTCAGACAATATCATGAAGCTTACTGGAAAGTCAACCAGTTCCAGCCGGAAAAAATGAAGGCACGCAACACGCGCTCGCCCCAAAACCTATGTAAATAAAGGTTTGATCGCACTGACCTCAAGGCCTAGCACTCTAAAGCGTTGCGTCAATCGACTTCGCTCAATCTTCCGAACATCAGCCCCCGCGCGGGAGTTAGCAAGCGCACCGCACGCAGCATTCCGCCAAGAAAGAAAATGCCAAACAGAGGGCTTTTGAGTCGAAAAATCAAACCACCCCCACACCTTCTTGGGTTACTGTCCCACCCTCCCCTTTGCCTTTTAAAAGCCCTTTGCTAGGACCTCTCACGCCTCTCCGCTCCTGCCAGGCACTCTCGTTCCCCCACTCACATTCACTGGGGGAACGACCTAGGGGAACCTGTCGTCACCTCGGGGGATGGCTGGGTCCTCTCCCACGCCCAATACCCCCCCTTCCCTAGCAAAATAACTCCGGCGACAAGAAAGGATCCGCCCCGCTTTTTTCAGCTGTTTCCAGCCCCGTGCCGTGATAGGAAGAAGGAAAACAAGAGCTAAAAAGGCGTTTTTGGCTCTCCCCAAAAAATACCCCCCTAAAATCCCGGGGGATCGCCCCAAACGAGCCCATTTTAAAAACAACGGTTTTTTCCGAGGAAAACCTCAGCGCCCGGGAGCCTCCATCACCACCGACCTCCTCCCCCGCAAACCAGAAACGAAGACCAACCCCTTATGCCAGAACTGCCAGAAGTTGAAACCATCCGCCGCGCACTGAGTCACCACCTGCCCTTAGTCTTGGTAAAACGTCACTCCTCTCCCCACGTCCAGTCACTGATCAAGAGCCAGGAGCACAACCCCCTGAAGCAGACGCTCCATGAGATTCATCGTAAGGGAAAATTCCTCGATTTTCGCTTTACCAACGGAACCCACCTCATTTCCCATCTCGGCATGAGCGGCGGCTGGCAAATCAGCCCGCAAAAGATCACCCTCAAGCACACCCACTTGCAATACTTATGCAACAAGACCGACGGCAGCTCGCTGTATATCGCCTACATCGACCCTAGGCGCTTCGGCAAGCTTGCCTACTTGCGCGATGCCCAGTCCAAGCTTGACCAGTACGGAGTGGACATCCTCAGCCCGCAGTTTACCCTCGATTATTTTCGCACCCAACTGCAACGCTTTCCCCACAAAGAACTCAAACCTCTGCTCCTGCTGCAAGATCGCTTTTCGGGCATTGGCAACTATATGGCCTCTGAGATGTGCGCAAGGGCCAAGCTGCTGCCCACCCGCCTGATTGCCAGCCTAAGCGCCCGCGACTTCAAAAATCTCCATCAAGCCACGTTTGCGGTCGTCGAGCACTCGCTTTCGGCCCAAGGTGTGAGTTTTCGCTCAGGTTACCGCAACGCCCAAGGTCAAGACGGCGAGGCGTTGCACCGACTGTGGGTCTTTTGGCAAAAGCACTGTAGACAATGCCAAAAAGAAGTGAGTAAAATCAAACAAAGCTCACGCGCGACCTTTTTTTGCTCCCACTGCCAAAGTTAGAGCTCCGTCATCAGGCTTTTTCCTCAAGGAAATTGCAAGATCAAAAGCCGAAGCGAAACGATCTCTTGCGCTGCCGTGCGACGATCACCGAGAACCAGAGCGAACTGCGCGCTGGCCAGCTGACCTGAGGCGCGCTGCGACTAGAGGAGCAATCGTGGGAACCTCAAGAGCAAGGGGCCTCAACTTATCCTGCAAAATGAATTCTACCCCCCCCCTTTTTTGAGCAAACACGCGTGCGTCAAAACCTCGCAATTTGTGTTCAACGCGCAAAACCTTTAAGCGATGATACGGGGATTGAATCGCCCGAACGAACGCCCTTAAAGCTTGAGCTCCCCTCCGACTTCCTGAAAGAGCCAAAACCGTTAAGTGATTATGCTGCGATTGGATCGCCTCAGCGAACAACTCTGCTCCGTGAGGGCCGATCCGATTTTGTTCTAGGCCGAGGATTTTTAATGGGTTTTGGGGCGATCTAAGCCATCGGCAAGCTCTGCTACTCCCTCATCGGCTATCCAGTGGGAATCAAGCTTCAAGGAGGTGAGCTGATTGTGTGGGGATGCCATCGCCCTTGCAAGCGCTCTGGCTCTAGGAGGTCCAAGACGATTGTAACCTAGACTCAAAGACCGAAGTCGATTTTGAGGGGATTCGAGCGCCGCAAAGCCCTCCTCGCTGAGACTTTGACCCACTAGCTCCAAAGAGGTGAGCTGATTGTGCGGATCTTTCATCGCCTCCGCTAGGGCTCTTGCACCTTCCGGTTCTATGTTATTATTAATCGACTTCAGGGAAGTAAGCTTATTTTTGGGATCCGTCATGGCCTTAGCAATTGCCCTTGCGCCTTCAACTCCTAATTGAGCATGGTCCAGGGAAAACTGAATCTCTGTTGATTGAGAAAGCTGATGCAGCTAGGCCCAATGCACCTCCTACCACCCTCGGGAGTAAGAAAAGCTAAGAGCGATTCGATTAAACTCTCGAGCCTCAGGCGAGGTAACGAATTGCACCAGTTCCTGAGCCTGAGCAATTTCAAGATTGAGGGCATTCGACCGCTAGGGAACCTTCTTCAGAGGACTGCGGTTATTGCGTTGGAAGAACTGCCGGTAAGAGATTTTTGGCGTATCAGCAAGCAGGTCGCACCCAGTGCTACGCCTATGGCGAATTGTGGCTTGCGAACCCACGAGCAACTGAAAAATTTCTTTCGAGCAGTAGGCCCAATTCAGCAACGAGCCGTCGTCCAGCCGACGCTCGATTTGATGACCAACGTCCTCCTTGAGCGTCATCAGTCGATTTGGGCGCTGCTGAGCTTCTAAGTCTTTTCGTGGGTCAGGCCTACTCTCCACGCTACTCAAGAATGACCCCTGCCGTGCTGACGAAGCGCCAGCCTCCGCAGCTTCTGGCCAATCATCCCTTGCGTGGGCACTGGGCAGTGCATAGCAAGAGTGCGCCCGTTGACACTACCTTGGCCGCAAGAAGAAATCGTCTGGCTTGTGGTTTTTTACTCATAGGGACTGAGACTACCACGACTGCCACAGCGAGGCACTCAACTCAAAGCGGATATTTAAAAATATCCGCTTTGAGTTGAGTTGTCAGTTGAGTCGCGCGCTGCGTCAGCGCCCTCCGCTCCTTCTCTTAGTCTTAGTTTAGTGTTTGTCCATAACGCCCAGGCCCTCCTACGCGCCCCACCCCCCCCCCAAGAGGGTGCACAGAGCTCAAGGGCTCATTCAAGGACTCCATACACTCAAAAACTCCGCGAACGCAGAGCCATTTTCGATGCCAGCTGCCCCCGGCTGTTAGGATACCCCCTGAGACGTTACTTCGGGAAGTTCTTGGTTTGGACCGTAAATCAGTTTGCCAATCGTGGGGACACGTGTTAACCAGCAAACAATCAAGAAGTAAAAAGTCCTTGCTTGCTGAAAGTAAGCCAAAACAAGCGGGAGCTTTCAAGCTCACTTCACATGTTTTAGGGCGCTAGGGCTTGAGTTTTCCTACTTTAGGTGTCCTTTTAGGGCGGTATGGACTACTGCAGGCTCTCGTTGTTTTATCACAACCCCGCTCAGCGACAGGCTTGCAGCCTGAGCTTCATCACAACAGTGTCGTCAGCCTCTAACAGAATCACGACAACGGAGATCTGCTCATTATGAAAAAAGCCACCTTAGCTCAATCGTTAGCCCAATCCTTCGCCGCCTGGTCGCTTTTTTGCGCTTGCTGGCTCAGCGTGCTCGACAGCAAACCCGCCTCAGCTAGATGGGCCACCGAGCAAGACGTGATTGGCGAAATGGACAAAAAGTTGAGCATTCAAGTCAAGAAAGAGGGGACCGCAAGCAGCACCTATCAGTTGCGCTTTAAGATATTGAAAGAAGAAGCCTTTAAAGTCTTCTCGCCCTTTCAGTTTACCTATCCAGCCGGGGTGAAACGCGCCAAAATCCTGCTGGCCCAAGTGCAGCCCGCCGCCGTCGCAGGTCAACTACCGCAAAAACCTTTTTCTTTGAAACCATCGGACATTGAAGACAAGCCTGTGGCGAGTGAGTCTGTGGCCGGATCGGGATTTGATGAAACCCACCAGATCTCCGTCTCCTTCCCAAAATTACAAGTCGGAGCCACGGTGATCTTGCACTTTCAGCTCGAGACCTATTCGCCGCTGTTTAAGAACTTTTACGGCGAGAAAATCGATCTTGGTTACCCTTTTTCGCTGTTTCAAACCGTGCATTCCTCGCTTGAAATTCACTCCGAGGCGCCACTTTTTGCAGAACTGACTGACCCTGAGCATGTGTTTACCTACAAGGCTAGCCCCCACCTCATTCAAGCGTCCAGCAAAAGGCCCTTCATTACAGCCATCCTCATGGAAGACAACGTCTCAACAGACCCCAAAGACCCTGAACTGAAGCAAACCTTTCTTGAAGTTGCAACCCTCAAGCCTGGCGACTGGGGTGCGCTTGCGGCAAGGATTGCGCCGGAATACGAAGTGCTCTTACAAGAGCGCTTGCCCAAGCTGTTTGACGAGATGGCTAAGGAGACGGCCCGCCTGATCCCAGCCAGTCAACCCTTGGAGCGGGTGGACCACGTGATTGCCAAGCTTGCAGAAACGCTCAACTATTTTGGTACCTGGACCTCCCGGCATGGACGCATTTTACCCAAACACTTCAGCGAAACTGCGCAATCAAAATACGGGGATTGTAAAGATTACGCCGCGGTCACCGTGGCCCTTTTACGCAAACTCGGACTCACCGCCGCAGTCGCTATGATCGACGTCAATCGCACGGTGGCCGAGATTAAAAATGAGCGCGCGACCCTACCGCGGGAAGTCTTTAACCACGCGGTGGTTTACGCGCAGATCAACGGTCAAGATCACTTCTTTGACCCGACTTGGAAACTAGGTCCTGCAGGCCAGCTGTTACCCCATCTCGCTGACCGCCCGGCGCTGATCATCGACGTCCAGCATCCTCGCATGCTACGCACCCCGCCGCTTGACCCAAAAAACTCGGGCTGGCAGTTGCAAAGCCGCCTTGATTTTTCTGATCCCGAGCAAGCGTTGATGAATTCCACACTCCGGTATACTGGAACCTACCCCGCACACCTTACCGGCATGGAGTTGTCGTACGACAAGGCGATTATCCAAGACTCAATTTTAGAGCATGTCTTTAGCAACACCAGTGATCGCAGCCTACTCAGCTTTTCTGATTTTAACTTGACCTCACGGGTGATTCACGACTTAAACTTCACTTTTAGCCTGGCTTGGAGTCGCACGGTGCTTGCCACCACCCAAGGCGATTTGGTGTACTTTAGCCCCGACAAGTTCACACGCCTTTGGGAGCATTATTTGGTGCGGCAGACTGACCGGGTGGGTGACCTTGACGTGCAACTCGGGCTGGTCAACTACCAGCGTGACCTGACGCTCCTAAACACCCACAAAAAACTAGCGCCGCTGCCAGCGCAATCCGCCTGCGAGATCGATCGCCCTTGGATCTATGCAGCACGCAAAATCTCAATGACGCAGGAGGGCGACTTGCAGGTCGCAGAGACCCTGCTTGCTAAGCAATTGGTGCTGCCAAGAGCACTCGTGATCTCACCTGAATACAAGGAATTCATGAATGAGCTAAAAAATTGCATTGGACCACTTGGGATTATCCTGAAGCAATAGCGCGAGACAAGAAGGCAAAAAGCCCCGAACCTGCCCCGCATGATCTGCCTAGCTACCTTGCGTGATCGCTGCTCTACCGCCGCAGCGCGCAGTTGGCAAGCGCGGCTGCTGCCACTGGCTGCTCCAAGGCCTGCACTCCGATGCGGTTGCCGCTAACGTTTAAACTGCTGAGCGATCCTCGCGGATTTTCCCTGAGGGCTACAGCTAGTGCCTCGGCCTCCCCAGTTGGTTGCCTCCGAGATCCCAGGCCTCCAGAGCTGATGCTAGGGATGGCGCAGGGCTTGGGCCAGGTCTGCCGCTCCAG
>JAYTHP010000135.1:0-3964 GCA_043732485.1 Oligoflexia bacterium | reverse complement strand
CTGCCGTTTTGCAGGTAAGACGGATATTTTTTCATGAGATAGCACGGGATTTACATTTTGATCCCGGCGACTTAATAGGCAAGCAGGGGAGAGCGGGTGCCTGTTTCGATAACTTTTATATTCTTACTGCTCTCAGCTTAAGCTTTCTAAGCAAAGTGATCCCCCTAGAGAGATCTGCCCGAGGGAAGGATCTCTTGCCAGTTGCTCCACTTCGAACTGCAGACGAAGCAGGTAGCGCTATGAGTCGGAAGGAGGCCCTGCGCCTAGTCAATTTCACGAAGGCGGTAGCCTAGGCTGCTGGATTTTCCTTGGATCCGGCAGCCTATCTGCGTTTGGCGTTCTGCTCTAAGGAACTGTTCGGTTTATTGACAAACAATGTGGCTAATTGGGATCGGAGGTTACACGGGTGGGACCAGCTGAGCGATGCTAGAGAAATGACTTACCCACAATTTTTAGAGCGATACGCCCTAACGAAAGTAGGCCGCCAGTTGCTCTACTTCTCCAACGCCCTCAAGCTGGGCTTTCAAGATGTTGCAGAAATGAGAGTGTTTCTGGGAACTGACGCTGCCAGGAAGTTTAAGCGCTTCTCCTTTCGGTTCCAGCAACCTGGAGGATGGCAAGACGGCGATTAGGCACTGCTCCGTAAACTGACTCAAGAACAAGCCATTGCATTAGAGTTAACTGATTTTGGCATAGGCCCAGCGGGAGCAGCATTCCTGGCGGCTCAGTTACAGCACCTCCCAACCCTCACCTCTTTGGATCTTGCCGGCAATGGCATAGAACCCGCTGGAGCAGCTTCCCTGGCAGCCCAGCTCCACCACCTTCCGGCCCTCACCTCTTTGAATCTTGGACACAATGGCCTAGGAGACGCGGGAGAAATCAACCTGATCCACGTACTACGGGCAAAGCCTCGAAGTAGTCTCACTCAGGTAGACTTACGAGGAAACGGCATTAGTCCCGCGATTCAAAGGCAGCTCAGAGCAGCTGCGCCGGCGGGATGACATTTTCAGGTTTGAGAATGATTCCACAGACTCCCATCAACTGATGCGCCTTCTGCTTTAATCCCAAAGTCTCTGCTGCCTTTACTGCGTCGCGCAAATGGCCGCCTTCCCCCCAACTCACAGTTGGGCTCTTAACCCGGAGCCGGGGTCTTCTGCCGCCTTAAGTCCTCTACCCTAAACCTGCGGTGGCCCTTGCGGGTGATCTCGCAAGTCAACGCGCCGTCTTGCACCAGTCTTCGCACGGTGGAAGGCGAGCACTCTAAGATCGCGCAAGCCTCCTTCATGCCGACTCGTTCGCGGGGCTTTGGGCCCAAATGGGCGGTGACGCGCCACGGAACGGGGTAGGGGAGGCGGTGATCGCTGAGCTTTTTCAGTCTCAAGCCAATTTCGATTTCCGCCTGCTGCAAGGCGAGACTCAGCCAAGAAAAGCGCTCCTGGTTGCCCGGGCAGGTAAAGAGAAAGTTAAAGTCGGGCGAGCGGATATGGGTGTGACCAAAATCCTGCTGGATAATGAGCAGGTAATCCACTGGACGGTAGGCTTGAAGCACTGGGCTTTTTTTACGACTCACTCGGATCACGACCTCCTCTTAGGACTGTTTTTAGGGCCTAACCCTTTGATCTAATTCAGGAAAAATTATTAAAAAAATGACCTACCGCTGTTCTTCTATCAAATATACCAAATTCTTTCAAATCTACCATTTTGGCCATCTTGCTCACCGGTTTCTCCTTTAACGCAAGGAGTCATTCTTAACTGAACCCAAGGTAAGCGACCGACAGCATATCAGCCCCACCCCCCTCTTTCCATCCTTGAACCGCTCTAAATAGGAGACTTGAGGAGCTCAACCACCCAAAAAGACCCCAACCATCCTAGGATCCAATAAGACCCACTCGCTGCCGAGACTGTGTCGACCCCCAACATAGAAGTTAATCCTCACTCACCAGACTCCTCCAGAAGAATCTTCAAACAGCCTTTTTGACCCACCCACCTGTCGAACACTCTACCTGCCAAAACCCTGGTTGAGCGGTTGATGCATTTCGCTCTCATTGCGGGCACCTTTTCGGAGCCAACGCGAACACCTGGTGACAGGTTCAAAACGCTGTCGGTCGTGACCTGTTTTTTGCAGCAGAGCTCAGTGAGCATCACGAAACGCTCAAGCAGCGGCATTGAGTCGGTACCAACAGTGAAAATGATGACCTACTATGAGGAACTATCCTGAGAAGATCCCTGAGGATGGACCAGCGACTCACCGCACCTAGTAGATAGGAGGGAATATTGCTACTCCCGCCCCCGTTAGAACCGGACATGCAGCGTTACACCATCCGGCTCTCTCACTAGCACCAGGATAATTTAGGATCCTACCTGCTTGAATCACAGAAAAGACTCTTCACGCGGTGGAATTTTAAGGGGAAATCAGCGATCTCTAGTAGATTGATATATTTCGTCCAGGTCAGACTGCGCCTCTGGCTTCGACGCTTCAAGTATTTAAACAGGATTTGGCGCACTATTCGAAGAAATCGCTTTACCCTGACATTAATTGTCATTAATTGTGAAGTAACTGCAGTAGCCCCGAGCCATCTGGACCTGGGACTGGATCAGATTCGCATCATGGCGGTGACCTCGAATAGACTTCTGAACTTCGGCCCGCTGCAGCTTAAAGTGCTTGGGACAAGTACGTCGCTTTACCCTCCAAAACCATTTGAAGGATGTCCGGTTCTTGGCACGTCCCCGAAGATGGAGGAAACCCAGAAAGGTAAAACCAGGTATTCGCTTCCCCTGCTTGTCGAATGCCACAGCCGCCTTCTGACCCGTAGGCAGCACTATCGTTTTACCCGGATGAAGCTTGATATCAAACTCCCTCAGCCGCTGCTCTAGGCGATCACGAAAGCTTTCAGCCTTCTCCACGGCGGGGAAAGTGAAGACCGCATCGTCGGCGTAATGCACCAGCCCAGCCTGGTTACCAGTGACTTTCAGGATAGTTGTCGCATCAACTGAATTTATCTGAACTGGCTTACGGGGTGGAAATTTTCAAGAAGTTTAATTTGACGGATTTAATTAAGTCCCAGTTTCTGTGGTTTTTTGACCAGCGTAGAGGATTTTTCATTTTTAACTGCTGGTAGAATTCTTCCCCTTTTTCTAATTTTTTCAGGTCTTTGCCCTTATAACGGGCGCTCGGCGTCACAAATTTAATGCCATTATGCAGGTATTGAGTATTGTACCAATGCTCGAGCTTAACCATCCAAGCGACGCTCTCCTCCAGTGCTGCAAAAGGCTTCGAAGGAAATAGGTTGCAATATTTTACGGTCCTAAAAAGAGCCTCTGAAAGAGGGTTGTCGTTGCTAACCGCGGGCCGAGAGAACGAAAAGGCAGCGCCCAGTCTTTGCATGGTCAAAAGCAATGCTTGATCCCTTCATGGCGCCACCATGATTAGCGTGAAGAACCAATTGATTTCTATCAATATTTTCCCTGATACAAATTTCGTTCAGTAAATCGGCAGAAAGCTCCACCGCCTCTCGGTCGTGAATCTTCCAGCCCACAATTTTTCGCGAGTAAATGTCAATAAAGAGATAAAGGTAGAAATACAAACCTCTCACTGTCGTAGGTAAATAGCTGATATCCCAACTGAAAACCTGGTTCGCAGCAGTGGCCTCCAACGCCGCTGGCCGATTCCTTTCCTGAGGCGGTCGGGACCGCTGGCGATGGGTAAGCATTTTCTTCTTTTTCAGTACCCGGTAAAACGAGGACTCCGATGCTACCCATTTACCCTGGTCTGCTAAGAGCCCGTTTCGCAAACCCCGAATATGATAGTTTAGCTAAAATGACACAAGCGCAGGCTAAAAATGTCATTGCCCGATAGACTTCGGGGCGTAAGCTGCCCATATAACCCTGTTTCGCAATTGCCTTTTTTTGTTTAGTCTCTTGCTAAAAGCGAAGACCACGAAAGAGCGGTGAAGATGGCAGGGTC
>JAYTHP010000134.1:0-3981 GCA_043732485.1 Oligoflexia bacterium | reverse complement strand
AATAAAGTCTTGTCGCCTCAAGCAGAATCATCGTGCCTTGCGCGTTCACACTAAAATCAGTCATCGGCTCTTGCGCCGCCCAATCATGGCTCGGCTGGGCAGCAGTGTGGATGACCACACTGACTTTTTTCCCTAAGTCCTTAAAGGTCTTAAAGATCGCTTCTTGGTCGCGAATATCAAGCGGGAGGTGGGAAAAATGCTGCAGTTCTTTTTGTAGTAAAGCGGTGTTCCATTCGGTGGAAGCCTCAGGGCCAAAGAAATACTGCCTGAGGTTATTGTCAATCCCGACAATTTCTAACCCTTTTTCATGAAAAAAGCGGGCAGTTTCACTTCCAATAAGACCTGAGGACCCAGTGATGATGGCAACAGACATGTTAAGAAAGACTCCTTTTCGTGCAGCCTATCTTTGGCTGGTTCTTGAACTTAGACCTGATTTTTTAGACTATTCGTGTTTCGGTTCCCAAAGCTGCAAGGAATGATGCAACTTCAGCTCCTGATAGAAGGAAACATTGAGTTCCCGCGCCCGCTCCAAACACTCCTCAAGCGGCGCAGGGTAAACTTGCGGACAAAAACCATCGGAATGGGTGGATGCGCCGCTTGCACTTTGTTCATAATAATTCAAAATACAAGGAATGGCTTCTTTTTTTCTGCTTTCAAGCTCCTGATAATAGCTAAATCGATACTGATGGGAGAAAGAAAGCGCCAGTAAGGCCCAAGCGCCCGCCATAAACCTCCTGCGCACCGAGGGCGTAAACGACCGCAGCCACTGCTTCCAGGCCAGTAGGCTGAGCGGCATCAAAAAAAGCGCAATTTCACCGTAACGGGGGGCTTTAGCTTGCGAAGGTCCACCGGCTCCCCGCCCCATGGTAATTGCCCCAATCATCGCCAGCAACGCTAGGCTAGCACCCAAAAGCGCCCAAGTGTCTGGGTTTTGGCGCTGCTTGGCGTTTTTCAGGTTGAGGGCTAAGGGGATCAAGATCCAAGCCAAACAAAAAGCGCCCCGTAGCGTCGAGATCCGCCCCACCCCAAAACCATACGCCACTGAGTTGAGCAGAAATTCATAAAATTGCCAGGAATTGGGATAAAGAAAGGCCGGGTGCGCGGCCGGGGCATGGTAGCCTTGCCGCCACACACCGATGGCCAGCAGCAAGCTCACGCTCAAAAGTGCGCCAGCAATCCAGGATTTCTTCCCTTGAAAAGCGCGTTGCTCGGATCTTGTAATACCTGCGGCAATGCCTGCTGCGGCTTCCGTCTCAGGTAGCAGCAGCAGCTGCCGCAACCAAAAAACGCCGATTAAGGTGAGAGCCGCCGGGACGCCGCCTGCCATCGAGAAAATGGCGACCACCGCGCAGGCAATGCCAGCCCCGAAAGTAACGTGAGTGGGCTGAGCGCGAAACAAGAGGCGCGCCGCAAGCAAGGTAAAGAGAATCATAAAGTGAAACTGCGACTGAAAGTGGCTTGCGTGATTGTCGCTGGGTACCATCGAAAAGAGAAAGGGAAAGAACCACAAAAACTGCACCCTTTCTTCTCGGCTCGCCTTCGGTTGGAAAGTGAGTAACGTCAGCACGAGGGTCACAAAAATCAGATAATTGATCACCAACGCCACTGGAAAGTTCCAGTCGCAGGTTTGAAACAAAATCCAGGTCAGTAGCTTGGTCAACACGATGCAATGCTCGTTATGAAAGCGAAACAGCCAGCTCAGTGAGAGGGTGTGGTTTAAGGCCCCCGTGCGCAGACTTTCCCATTCATCCCAGTAAGGGAGATTCACCGTGGTCTGCAGCACTACGTAAAGGTGGTAAAGCGCCACTAGGAGCGTCAGGAGGCTAGGGAGCATGAGTGAGCGGGTTAAAAATGGGGGGACGGCCGGGTGAAATCTTGGTTTCAAGCGCAAAAAGCCTTTCTACAAAAGAGGGGAAGATAAAAAAGAGCGAAAAAAAGTAGGTGTGGAGGAGGTGAGAGCAACGGGGCCTTAGGTTCAGGCAAAAAGCGGTCTTAAGGCAGGCTCCTCGCGCTTGATCCACGCCGCAATTTCGCTCACGATGTCTTCCACCGACTTTTCGGGCTGCCAACCAAAAGCGCCTTGCACTTTCTTACAATCCGACACGTACAAGGGAATGTCCACAGGCGCAGACTCCAGATGACTGTGGATGCTGGTGGAGCGCCCCACCTTGCGCTGGCAAATCTCGGTATATTCGAGTAACGAGGTGGAAATCGCTCTGCCGCCGCCCACGTTAAAGATTTCTCCTGAAAATTGCTGGAGTTTCTCGGTTTGTTGCTCCAATAACCGAAAAAGGTCGTCCGGGTGCAACAGGTCGCGCACTTGTTTACCTAAACCGCCAAAGCCCGTGTATTTGAGGGCTTTTTCAAAGTAATGGGCTGCCACCCATAGCGTAAAAATCCCCTGATCGGTTTTGCCAAACTGCCCGGGGCCTGCAATCACCCCGCAGCGGTTAATGATGGCAGGCAAGCGATAGGTGTCGGCGTATTCTTGAATAAAAAGTTCGGAAGCAAGCTTGGTGGCACCGTAAAGGGAGCGCGGAAGATCGGTGGGGAAGGACTCGCTGATGCCTTGAGCATTGACGCCCGCAAACTTCTGAGTGGGGCCAATTTCAAAACGGGTTGCCGTTTCCTGCAGCGTGAGGGAGCGCAGGGGCTGGATCGAGTAGACACGCGACGTGGAAAGAAAAATTAGCTGCTGGACTCTTTGACGGGCGAATTCCAAGCAATTTAAGGTTCCTAGCAAGTTGGTCTGGATCAAGTACTGATTGGAGCCGTTGAGCCCGGCAAGCACGCTGGGTTCGGCTGAGGCTTCAATCATTAAATCAAACGAATCGCTCAGTTCATCGAGGTCGCCTTTGGCGCGGATATCGCCGTGGCAAAAGGTGATGTTTTGCTGCTTGAATTTCTGTAAATTGAGCTCCGAGCCTCTGCGTCTGAGGTTATCAAGCACCGTGATTTTGAGCTGGGAGTATTTCTGGCGATAACTGAGGGCAAGCGAGGAGCCAACAAAACCTGCTCCTCCCGTAATCAATAGGTGCTTCATGATGATAACCTTTATAAACTTTTTTAAGGCGTCAAAAAACGCGGGGTTCGAGGATGGCAGGCTAAGCGCAAAAAGCTTGAGCCGTTTCTACCAGGGTCGCCGATTTTCTTGAGGCTAGGCTTTTTTTTTAAGCCGGCAAGTCAGTCGGTAAGGTAAGCAGGTCCGGAAAGAGTTCGGCTCTCTCCTCTTCGGCTCAGACAATTTTGCTCCCTTTTGGATACCGAATTGCGTAGGAGAATGCAAGTAAGCGCTCTGTCGTCGCCAGAAAAAAGAGCAAAAAAAATCAGGCCTTACCGCTTCCTGTTTCTCAGTCAAGCGCTTGACATCAAAAAACTTGCGGGAGGCCCGTGGGGTCAGGGTTTGCGGCTCGGGCAAGGCAAGGCTTGGATACCAAGAGTGTGTTGCTTTTTGGCGCCAGTGAAGTCAGGCTCGTGTAGGCTCAAGGGCCCCTTCTTTTCGTTAAAAGAACAAGGTGACGCCACAATTGTGCACAAAACTGCTGATCGGGCCCACCACTGAGGAATAGCTATAGTCGAAGGACAACTTGGGGCCAAGCCACCCCACGCCAACGCCATAACCATTGCCAAGACGCGCTTGATAGGGGGTGCTTGAATTATTAAAAAGCCCACCACGGAGAAAGAAATCCTTCATAAAGGTAAATTCCACCCCCGCTTCAATCCCCCACGGTGATTCTTGAGCCGCTTGAGCGCTGGGGAGGTTGGGAGTGAGGTGGACGTCGACTAAGAACGCCACAATGCTGAACCAGTAAAAACGCGTGCCCAAGCTCAGCTCGCGGTAAAAACCAAAATCGCGACCGTTTTCAAGCAGGTTATCGAGCAGGAGAGCGGCTTGCAGCCAGGAGTTGGCAAAAAACGTGGTGGAGAGGTTCAGATCATTAAAGTTACTAGTTTGGGGATTGGGGCCTGCGCTTCCGAGCG
>JAYTHP010000133.1:0-1099 GCA_043732485.1 Oligoflexia bacterium | reverse complement strand
CGCGCTCTGCCATCCACTGGGCTTGCTGCCCTTTTGCCATGCCGGGTAATCCGAACTCCGATAAGTGACCTAAGGCTGAGTTTGAAGCGACATCCTTTTTGTTGTCTTGACTCGCAGCAGCGGACCGCATCCCTGGTAGACGCTTCGCCCACAGCCCCCAGCACAGCAGACTTAAGCTCAAAACAAGCGCCGCCATCAGGCCGAGCATTTGAGGGGTGCTCCAGCCCACCTGCACGAAGGAAGCAGGTAGCAGACCAAAAATCGGCGGGTAGGTGACCCGCACCGCCTCAGTATCGGTATGGGTTTCGCCGCGCTGCTCGGCACTCAAAGATTGCAGCAGGCTTAAGTTGCCGGAGCAGCTTGTCGCAGCAAGACAGTCCGACGGCAAGTCACCCGCCGCTAGGAGGCTAGCATCAAGCCTGCCCCCTCCAAAAAAGAGCCCCAAAATAACCCCTGCGGTTGCAACCCCCAGCCGAAAAATCCACTTGCGACCGATCGCTGCGCTTGGCCGAAGCCTTTCTTGAAGGGCTGACTCCCCGTTTTGTGTTCTCTTGGCCATTGGTGTTTTATCCTTCATTTTTTAAGACCGTTTTTTTCGTCAAGCCCGCCTTCCCAGGAAAGCTCGTGGGTCTGCCGGCTAGCAAGTTGCGCCTGCATCCCGCAAAAACTCCAGCGCTCGCGGAGGGGTCTGCTTGTTGTCGAGTAGCGTCTTCCCCGCCGTTCCCCCTGCCTCCTTGGGGATAGGATGCGTCACGAAGCAGGACCCAGCGCGAGCAGCCTCGTGTCAAGACCCCTTCACACGCCAAGGCCCGTGTCTTGGCCCGCAATGACGAGTGGTCAGTTTTTTTTAAAAGAAAAAAGGGCTGACAGCCCCTCTTTAGCACCAGAGGGCAGCGCTTTGCACGAGTAAAGATTTGACAACCCTAGGCCAGTCTTGCTAGTCATCGAGGGAGTGCTTAAAAAGCAATGTTTTGATCAGGTGGCGTACCAAAATGGCTAATGGGACGGTTTGCAAAACCGTATTGTGTCAGTTCGATTCTGACCGCCACCTCCACTTCACTCCTCAAGCGAGAAGCGTCACGGGCTGCCGCGAAAGACG
>JAYTHP010000132.1:0-12658 GCA_043732485.1 Oligoflexia bacterium | reverse complement strand
GGAACCGGCCAGCGGCGTTGGAGGCCACTGCTACGAACCAGGTTTTCAGTTGGGATATCAGCTATTTACCTACGACAGTGAGAGGTCTGTATTTCTATCTTTATCTTTTTATTGATATTTACTCGCGAAAAATTGTGGGCTGGAAGATTCACGACCGAGAGGCGATGGAGCTTTCTGCCGATTTACTGAACGAAATTTGTATCAGGGAAAATATTGATAAAAATCAATTGGTTCTTCACGCTGATCATGGTGGCGCCATGAAGGGATCAACCATTACTTTTGACCATGCAAAGACTGGGCGTTGCCTCTTCGTTCTCTCGGCCCGCGGTCAGCAACGACAACCCTTTTTCAGAAGCTCTTTTTAGAACCGTAAAATATTGTAACCTATTTCCTTCGAAACCTTTTGCAGCACTGGAGGAGAGCGTCGCTTGGATGGTTAAGTTCGAGCATTGGTACAATACTCAGCACCTGCATAGTGGTATTAAATTTGTGACGCCGAGCGCCCACCATAAGGGTAAGGACCTGAAAATATTAGAAAAAATAAAAGAATTCTACCAGCAATTAAAAATGAAACATCCTCTACGCTGCTCAAAGAACCACAGAAACTGGAACTTAATTAAATCCGTCAAATTAAACTTCTTGAAAATTTCCACCCCGTAAACTAGTTCAGATAAATTCAGTTGATGCGGCAACTATCCTGAAAGTCACCGCTCGAGCTTCGGGATGAGGCTATTGACCTGCAGGAAAGCGAGAGGATGTGTCTTTGCGCGTGGGACTAGGGTTGACTCCTCGCACGGGTGGGCAGGCAAGGGCCAACGCCAGAGCCCTAACAGCAGGAAACGCCACTCTTTGCGGTTTGTATTTTTTTGGGCACCGGACGACAACGGTCATCCCAAACAACCCCAGTGTTCGCTGACACAATGGCGAGCAGGCCAGCTTCGAGCTATGCTCTATGGATACCAGCAAGGATACCAGTAAGCACTCCTAGGGCGTTGGGTATTGGCCGTTGCCTTAAGGACAAAGGTGTTTGTGCGTGTGTGTGCGTGAAGCCAGCTCAGCGCTCTTTGAGCGGGCTCTCATGACCTCTCTTGCTCTCTGATGACAAAAGAATCGTCTTCCACAAGGAGTTGCTATGAATCAATTTAAGAACAAGCCTAGTCAACGTTATCATGCTCAGTCTAATGAAGTTTCTTTGCAGGCCTCGCGGGACCCGTTCGCTGGCACTTCGCCCTGCCCCCCCGCAACGGCGCAGCGAATCGCTGCAGGTCAAGCACGTTGCATCAACTCTTCTTCGGGCCGCTGGTCTTTTTTAGCAGTCGCCTCTTACTCTCTGCTGCTCTCACTCCCAGGCCTGGAACAGCGCTCTTTTGCCGGCACCGGTTTCTCCCGGTTGCAAGAGGAGACTCCACCGGGCTCGTCGCAGAGTTCATCCCAAGGCTCACCTCAGGGCTCACCTCAGGGCTCACCTCAGAGCTCATCTCAGGGTTCCTATAGTCCCGGTTCAGGGAAACTGGGCTTAACGCCTGAAGCCATTGACAAATTAGAGTATCACAGCGGCGAGTCAGCCAAGCTGTCCGATGCAGCAGATGAGGCCAGGAAACAGGGTAATTACCGCGAGGCCGACGAGCTCAATCGCAGGCAGATTGGACACTTAAATGAGCTGTCCAAAATCTCAAGAAACGTGAAAAAAGACAGCGAGGATCGCGCCTCAGGGAAGAAGGGTCTCACTCCCGAAGCCCTCACCAAGGCTGATTATCACGCCGCAGAAGGGCAAAAGCTTGCTGAATCCGCCGATGAGGCTAGAAAAAATGGTAATTACTGGCAAGCCTATAACATGGGAAGCGGAGCGCGGACCCACGCCACTGAGCTTCGCAAAATCGTCAAAAACGTCGAAAAAGATTACGCGGAAAAGCAAAGCGGCAAGCAGGGTTTGACGACGGCGGCGATTAATAAAATAGAAGCGCACGGCACGGAATCAGCCAGACTAGCTGACGCCGCTGATGAAGCCAACAAAAATGGCAGCCGCTGGCAGGCCTATAAAATCAATCGCCAGAAGAACGTTCAAGACAAAGCCGCCGCAAAGATCGTTCGAAATATGAGCCGCTCTGAGTAGCCCCAGCATGCAAGCTGTAGGCAGTAGGACGCGGGGAGGGGGAAATGCTTGGAGTCTTTGGGATGTATCATCTCACAACTCCCCCCCCCCGAAGCTTTTCTCTCTCTGCGTTATCTTTGTCTTTGGCACGCTTCAGCGCAAAAGCTTTTGACTGGTTCAAGCAAGGCACGGATGCCGGCTTGAACCAGTCTCCTGGGCTCGCGACTCAAACCCCCGCCACCCTCAGCACGGTCATCGCTCGCCCACTACCCTCGCACCTCATCTCAATGCGCGACGTGGATTTTTTATTCCTTCAAGCACTCCTGCAGCCTGTCGTTGGGACGGCTGGCTGCGAGCTCCACCACCGTGTGTCCTTCGACATTGACAGCACTCACATTGGCCCCCGCCTGCAGCAGTTGTTGAACGACCAGCCAGTGACCCCGCAAGACGGCAAGCATGAGCGCCGTGTTGCCTTGCTTGTCATGCGACTCTAGGTTCATACCCGCTTGAAGCAACAGCGCCACGATCTGCGAAGTCCCGAGCGATGCCGCAAGCACTAGCGCCGATTCTCCCCGCGCGTTCTTGTCTTCAGGATTCAGGCCATTGGCAAGCAAGTAACGCACCAGCTCGCGCATCTCTGGATCATCAGCAAACGGCTGAGTTTGGGAAATGGCATAATGCAGTAACGTCTGACGGTTGGCGCTTCTCACCTGTAAGACCGTTTGCTCATCGCCCTCAAGCCGCCCTAAATCACGCAGCGAGTGCTTCTCTGTGATGACTTGACAGCAAGCACGGTAGATCTGTGCTTCAACGTCTCCCGCGGTTTGCTTGCCCTGTCGTTTTTGTTTCCACAAGGCGATCACAACAGGTCCATACCGCTCTGTTTGCGGCAGCAACAAGGGCGATAAGGTGGCTTGGCACCAGCGCTTTTTAGTAGCAGGCGTCATTAGATAAGCCTCGGGATAAGCCTCGGGATAAGCCTCACGAAACTCCTGAGCATCACTCATAGGTCGTCCCCCTCCAGCCTCCACACCGTCCTGCTGCTGCTCCTGCTCCTGCTGCTCCTGCTGCTCCTGCTGGCCCGTAAGAGGCCGCACGGGGCTCGGTAGGCTCAAGCTCTGAAACGGCGCGAGCATTTTTTTGAGCTTTTGGACTCCCTGGAGGGTCTTTTTTGCTAAAGGAAAACGCTTGAGTAAGCCCCTTGGCAAATGCCCGGGGGGCACAGGTAAGACCCGCTCTTGCGCTTGCAAGACGCCTTGAGTGAGCAGCACGAGTACACAGACCCAGGCGACGCGAAGGAGCCTAGCGCCCCCCGTGATCAAGCAACAAGAGGACCATAAACGAGGGAGGCAGCGGCGTAAGAAGGGGCTTGTCATAAAATTTTTAAGGGAAAGTTTAAGAAAAAAGTTTTAGGGAAAAAATTGAGGGGGAAAAAGAGGACTTAGCAAAGTGCTTCACCCTTTAAAAAGCCTGCGAGATTTGCAACGGTCACAGTGCCTTGCCACAAGAGGCCGAGGCTTACGCCTGAAGCCGACTCGCAAGGAGTTTTGTGCCCTCTCCCCGTCATCGATTCATCGCAGGGCTGACTGACTGACTGACTGACTGACTGACAAACCTAAGCACGCTTAAGACTTAAAAGCTTGCCGCATAACTACCCAATAAGGCCATTTGCAGCGTCGATTTTACCCGCGGCGCCCCCACCGTCACCAGTTCGTAATTCTCAGCGTCACTAAAAATCTTATGCAAGAGTTGACGGTGCAACTCATGACCCGAGCGATGCAACCGAATCGCGGCTTTTAACGACACGCCCGCTAACTTCAAATCGCCCAGCGCATCGAGGATTTTGTGTCGAATCAGCTCATCTGGATAGCGTAAGCCTCCAGGATTCACCACCAAGGCGTGGTCCAAGACCACGGAATTGTCCAGTGACCCGCCTAAGGCTAAGCCCATTTTTTTTAGCCCTTCGACTTCTTTTAAAAAGCCAAAGGTGCGAGCCGAAGCCACTTCGGTAAAATCGGTTTGCCCCTCTTGGTAAAAAAACTCTTGATAGCCTACCGCCGGGTGATCCCATTCAATGGAACCATGCAACCGCAGCTCGGAGGCAGGTTCGGCGTAAGCCCACTTTTCAGCGACTTGGATTTCAATCTTCTTTTTTAACAGCAGCCAACGCTTCATTTCCACTTGCGTTTCAATGCCCACCTTCTCGATCGCCTCGACAAACAAGCGCGAACTGCCATCGAGAATCGGCACCTCAGGCCCACTGACTTCAATTTCTGCGTTATCAATTTGCAGCCCTTGCAAGGCCGCAAGCAAATGCTCGACGGTGGCCACTTGCGCCGAACTGCCCCCTTGCGCATTGCCAAGCGTCATGGCAAGCCGGGTGCTGACGATTTGTGAGAAATGAGCCTGGATTTTCACCGCAGGCTGCACATCGGTGCGTAAGAAAATAATCCCAGTGTTGGCCCGTGCCGGCTTAACCCGCACGGAGGCTTTTTTACCGGAATGCAGCCCCACGCCTTCGAGGAGAAAACTACTCTTGAGCGTCTGTTGCTGGGTCTGAAGCGCCGCAGCTTTTTTCGAAACTTTTTCCATTTTTTCCTGGTCTTTTAAAGGCTCTGGCAGGTGCCCTCTCAAGTCCTCTGGCACTTGTCCTGCCGACGGTCCTAGCCGCTTTCGTGAAGGTTGCTCCATGCTCTCTACCGCTCCTTACTCCTGCGCGTTGTTTTCGCTCACCCGTTGTTGAGCCCACACTCTCTGCTGCAAGCTTAATGCTTCAAGATCAGTTTTTCAAGCTCAGCTTATGCTCTCACTTTCAAAAAGATTGCAATAAGTGTGCCTAAGCTCCAGACAGCTCGACAAAACCAGTCCTATCAAGTGCTTCGGCTCAAGCACAACACTCAGTAAGCATTCACTTTTCATGAGCAAAATAATTTTTAGTACGGAATCCCAGGCGCACCCCTGCCCTGCCAAACCGCACCGCCTAGGTGTGGTAATCTTACCCTAAAGCGCGCGAAAGCACAGTAAAGGATTGTGTCTTTTTTGCTACACTTCTTGCTTTTGCTTCAACTCTAGAGGAAACGGGCGCCCCAGATGCAAGTAGGCGGTGCGAGTGGCCACCCGTCCGCGGCTGGTCCGCTGCAGCAAGCCCTCTTGAATCAAGTAGGGCTCATAGACGTCTTCTAACGTGTCGCGCTCTTCGCCTAACGCCGAAGAAAGCGTTTCAATCCCCACCGGTCCGCCGTCAAACTTGTCGATAATCCAGGCCAGGAACTTCCGGTCCATCCAATCTAAGCCGCGATCATCGACTTCAAACAACGCTAACGCGTCTTGGGCCATCCCCCGCGTGACGCGAATCCCCTGCACCAGACTCCTGCCGCCTGTGACTTGCGCAAAGTCCCGCACCCGCTTGAGCAAGCGATTAGCAATACGCGGGGTCCCGCGTGAACGCGCAGCCACTTCGGTTGCTGCCGCACTTTCCAGCTCAATTTTTAGCAAACGCGCGGAGCGAGAGACGATTTTTTCTAATTCCGCAACCGGGTAAAAATCTAGCCGCAACTGCACCCCGAAGCGATCCCGCAACGGGTTAGATAACAACCCCGTGCGCGTGGTGGCTCCCACCAGCGTGAATTTCGGTAAATCAATGCGCAAGGTCCTGGCGGCAGGCCCTTGCCCCATGATCAAATCCAGCTTAAAATCTTCCATGGCGCCGTAAAGCACTTCTTCGATGTTTTTTTGCAGCCGATGGACTTCGTCAATAAACAGCACGTCTCCTGGCTGGAGATTGGTTAAAATCGCTGCCAAATCCCCTTTTTTATCGACATTCGGTCCCGTCACGGTGTGCAACTGCGCTGACATTTCGCGCGCAATCAGGTGCGCAAGCGTGGTCTTGCCTAAGCCAGGCGGTCCGGCCAGTAACACATGATCCAACGAGTCGCCCCGGGCGCGAGCGGCTGTCATAAAGAGCGTGAGGTTTTCTTTCACCTTCTTTTGGCCGATGTACTCGTCCATTTCAGCCGGTCTGAGACTTTCATCCAGACTCAAGGGCAAGCGCTCAAGCTCATTCTTTTCCGGACTCAGTTCAGGGCTTTTTAGCTCAGGAGGGTCTTCATCTAAATTCATCAGGATCCTTGACCTCACTGTGGGTTAGCGGTCTTGGGCGCGCTGGTCTTGAGATCGCTGCGCCAAGGCTCGTAACACCTGGCGCACGAGGTCTTGGGCTCCTTGCGGCTTAAACCCAGGCTCACTCAAGCAAGCGTGCAGCATCTGCTGCACGTCAAAAGGGCGGTAACCCAGACCCACGAGCGCATCGTGCGCGTCGTTACACCAAACTGCCTGCCGCTCTTCAGGTGAACTCTCAGGCCCAGTTTCGTGATCGCCCTCAGCCCCCACCAGGCCATCACCTGAGCCCGTAATAGCCCGAAGCAGTAGCGGAAATGCCTCGGCGCTCCCACCACTCCCGCTCCCTAGCTTTCGTTGCCCCACCTGCAGACTCGGGGCCCGCTCTACCAAAAAATCGCCCTGGTTTTTACGCTTCTGCAAACTATCGCGCAGCTCCACCACCAAACGCTCAGCCGTCTTCTTCCCCACCCCGGGCAAAGCATTTAAATAGCGCTGGTCGCCACGAATGATCGCATCGACCAGCTGCAAGGGCGCCACCGCCGAAAGAATCGCTAACGCACTTTTGGGGCCAATCCCACTCACGCTGAGCAGACTTAAAAAAATGGCCTTTTCTACCCGGTTGTGAAAGCCATACAGATCAAAGGCTTCTTCCCGGACATGGGTGTAGAGAAAAAGTTCAATCTCCTGACCGAGGCTTGGAGCTTGACTTGAGTGAGTCGTAAGCGCCAAACCGCTGGTCACGGCCACCTCATAGCCCAGCATGCCACTGGCTGCCGAGCCGACACCGACTAGCAACTGGCCTGGCGCCTGCTCAAGGATCACGCCGCGCAAGTAGCCTAGCATCAGCGCCCCGCGCTCGCCGCTGCCGCCGCCGCCGCCGCCGCCACTAAGACTGCGGGCTTAGGGGCAAGGTAGGCATGACAAATCGCCAGCGCCAAACCATCGGAAGCATCAAACGTAGAAAACTCTCGTTTCCCTAAAATGAGTTGCACCATCTTTGCCACCTGCTGCTTATCCGCTTGCCCGTAACCACTGACCGTACTTTTCACCTGGGTCGGCGAGTACTCCACCAGCTGCAAACCCTGCCGTTTCCCTACCAGCATCGCCACCCCTCGTGCGTGCCCTAGTTTTAAAGCCGAAGTCACGTTGTTGGCAAAAAAAACTTTCTCAATCACCATCACCTGCGGTCGATGATCGGCAATCACCTGCGAGAGCTCATCAAAGAGCAACACCAAGCGATCCTCCAGCGGCACCACCGACTTGCCGTGCACACTGGATAATTTCAAGGTGCCACAACTGACGTAAGTCAGCTTTCTTTGCTGCCAATCCACGCAGCCAAAACCCGTTTGTCTTGATCCAGGGTCTACTCCCAAAATGCGCATGAGTCAACTCACGCTTTCGTGCGTAGCCGCGCATTTTCCCCACCACCAATCAACGTCAACTGCAAGGCTTTTGGCCCGCACAAGCGTCAAACCCCACGCTCGTAAACGCGGTAGACTTTCGAACGCGTGCCGCCCATCATCTCCATGGCACGGTTCATGGCATGATTATCCTCTAAGACCCAGGAAGCCTCACCCGAAGTATAGCCCAAGCGCTTACAGCGCGTAAAATACTCCGAATACAACAGCGGGCCCACCCCCAGCTGCACGGCATCTTTCTTGATCCCTAAGGTGATGATCCGACAGCGCTTAATCACCCGATGCCTGCCCGGACCCTTGATATTCCACAGCAGGCTTAAAAAACCAAAAGGCAACAATTGACCGCTTTTGACCCGCTGGATCGCCTGATTAACATCCGGTAAGGCCAAAGAAAAACCAATGGCCTGCCCATTCAACTCCGCCACTAAGCACAACTCAGGCTGGATAATAAGCTTTAAATCCGCGGCTAAATAACGAAACTCTGCGGGACTCATTGGCACAAATCCCCAGTTCTTCTCCCAGGCATCATTGTAAATCTCAAGCAGGAGATCGACTTCTTCCGTAAAGCGGTCCAAGCGAATGGAACGAAACGTCACCTTCGAGCGTTTTTTAAGCCGGTCTTGATGCTTTTGAAAGCGCGTCGAGAATTGCTCCTGATACTCAATACGGTAAGCCCAAAGGTCCTTCGCCTTCGCAAGCCCCCAGGTCTCCAGCATCAAAGCATAATAGTCAGGATTGTAAGTCGACATCACGGTCGGTGGGTCTTGGAAACCCTCCACCAACAAACCGCACTCGTGATTCACACTCGGGTTCATTGGACCGCGCACCACCTGCATGCCTTGCGCGCTGCCCCAAGCTTGCACCGCCTCTAAAAGCGCATGCGCCGCAGCCGTAGCCTCCCGTTTCACCTCAAAAAAACCAAAAAAGACCACGTTTTCTTGATGAAACTGATTGTGCACCGGGTCCAGGATCCCTGCAATGCGACCCACGCACTCGTCCCCGCGGTAAGCTAGCCACAACACCCGCTTGGCATGCTGAAAGAAAGGATTCTTCGCCACATCCAGCAAGTCACGCACGGCCATCTTCAAAGGGGGAACCCAAAAAGGATCCTCCCGATAAATCGTCCAAGGCAAATCTACAAAAAGCTTAAAATCAGCTGGAGAGCTGACCTCGTGCACACGAATCTGGTCCGACAAGCTCAACCACCCTTTCAGCGCAGCCGCTTCACTCAAGCGCCAAAATGCACGTGTGCTAAGCGGCTCAGCTCTTCTTGGTAAGCCATGCTACCAATAATCCCAAAGCTCTTACCCAGCTTCTCAAAAACTTCAGCCACATAATCCATGTCGCTTGCAGTATGAGACGCCATGCAACTAGTACGGATCAAAGCACAGCCATCCGGGACGGCAGGTCGCACCACAGGTGTTGCAAAAATACCATACTCATAGAGCTTTTGCGAAAAGCTAAAGGCCATCCGATCTTCCCCGATCAAAAGTGGGATGATCGGGGTGTGACTGTTGAGGGTATTGTAACCCAGGTCCTCAAACGTGCTCTTCATCCGTGCCGCGTTGCGCCAGAGATTCTCCAAGTGCCAAGGCTCTTCTTGCACCAAACGTAAACACTCTAAGACGGTGGCTGCCGCAGCAGGCGGCAAAGCAGCACTAAAAATAAAGGGCCGAGCCTTGTGCTTGACATAATCAATCACCGAAGCCTCACCCGCTAAGTACCCGCCAATCGAGGCAAACGACTTGGAGAAGGTGCCCATCACCAAATCCGCCGTCCCTCGCATACCAAAATGAGCTTCTGTGCCCTGACCTGCCGGCCCCAGTACGCCTAAAGCATGGGCATCGTCCACGTAAATGCGACACTCGTACTTTTTGGCCAACGCTAAGGCTTCGGGATACTTCAAAATGTCACCTGACATCGAGAACACCCCGTCTGCAATGATCAGCGCACCCTCATACTTGCCACGCGTCAGTTTTAAGACGCGCTCTAAATCTGCCATATTGTTGTGGCGATACTTCACCGTGTCGCCTAAAGCAGCGCGCGTGCCTTCGATAATCGAAGCATGGTTCTCGCGGTCACAATAAATCACGTCGTTTCTTCCCACTAGCGTGGAAATCGAGCCTAAATTAGCTAAGAACCCCGTGCCATAAACTAAACAGGCTTCTTTGCCTAAGAATTGCGCGAGTTGCTTTTCCAACTCCTCATGCAAGACTAAGTTACCATTTAAAAAGCGTGAGCCCGTGCAGCCCGTACCAAAGCGATCAATCGCCGCTTTAGCTGCCGCTTGCACCCTAGGATGATGGGTGAAACCTAAGTAATTATTAGAACCAATCATTACCCGGCGTTTACCATGCGTCACCACACTCGAACCCGTCGTGGATTCAATCGGGCGAAAAAATGGATACAGCCCCGCCGCTTTCGCCTGCTTTACATCCTGGAATTCACGACATTTTTCAAATAAGTCCATAAGTTATTCACTCTTTATAGGTTTCAGCATAAAAGATCAACCCGACTGACGACTGGCGTCAGCGAGGAAACCTGGCTCTTTTGTCTGTAATAGGATTTTAGGTTTTCGGTCCACAAACGCAGCTAAGACCTGGACTCTGCAGTGACTCTGCAAAAACCTGGCCTGCTGTTCAAACTCTGTCCACGGGCTCGAGCGGTGACTCATCGTTTTTTTCGATCTCCAGATCTCACGTTGGCGGTGCACGAGTTTGCTGACCCATCAAGGAAAGCCAAGGTAAGCAATTCAAGCACTCGGTGAAGGCACACGGTCCAGCCACACCCTCGACGCTTCTTTAAGCAAAACCGTGTCTGAAAGAACACTCTCTTAAGTGTTAGCATTGCAAGTCGGGTTGGGTCAACCCCCCACTGAAAATAGTTGATCCGCAAGCAAGAGATTGTCGGCCATTCTATACAGTAAATTTTACTAATTTTATTGTAATATTTACCGATAAGCCCCTAACGAGCGTATTTTTCTACGCGCAGCAGCGTGTTTTTTGGCCTCAAATCCACTCCCCACACGCGCTCTGCTTAAGACTAGCCCTCAACGCCACCCGGCGACCCTCTGCGTCTTGAGGGTGCCCCCCATCGGGCGGCCAAGGAACCGCCCTGAGCCAGCGGGGGGCAAAAGAATTCGGAACGTAAGAGAAGGAACGAAGGCCTGTGTTTGTGGGCTGAGAGTAGAGAGCGCCTACGCAAATAAGCGCAGCTGATCACATGTGCGTAAAATAGTGAAAGATTATCAATACTTAAAGAAACAATGAGCGCAACAAGCTTCAAAGCGCGCCCTAAGACCAAAGACAAAAGAAAAAAAGGGAGATTGAGGAAATGCTCAAGCAGGTTAAAAAAGTCTTAAGCAAGCACCTGAAGGCGCTCACCCTTCAAAAAACGGACCCACTCCACCCCCTGACCCAGGTGCTTAAAAAAGCCTCGCGCTCTTGCCCGGCCCCCGACCCAGAGCTTATCCACCCCGCCGACAACTCCACGGCCAGCGACAACACCGCCCCCCTCCTGTCTAGCGAGCAGCAGGCGCTGCAAGGCGATCAAAAAGACTCCAAGCCGCAACCCCTCGGTGGCGGCTTGCCAACGAACCCTGCTAGACCCCTTGCCCCACCCGAAGTGACCCCGATCCTCGCGCTGTTTGCTGAGGCCGAGCAGCTTGCCAATCACGACAAAAAAGACACTCAACAGGTCCTTAAAAACTATGCGCAGCAGCAGAAAAAAACCACAGTCAGCAACCAAGGTCACCAGGGGTCTATTTTTGACCGGAAGGCTCAATAGGGGGCTTCGACGACAGCGACGGTAAAGCCCTCCCTATCCTTTTAATACCTCAGCGCCTACCTCCTGAAAGTGGCTGCCCGGTAAAAATATTGAGCCATTGCCGCGCGCTCCCCTGGCAGGCATAAAGTCCTGAACCCGGGACGTCTTGCAGCAAACCGTCCGTGCTTGCATTGCAAGTCGGAAAATGACTTGCAATCACGCTCGATTGGAAACACCGTGAGCCCGATAAGCCTCCAGAGCTAGGGCAAATCGCCCCCGCCCGAAAGGCCGTAGAGGCACTCACGGGTAAGGCGCAAGCATAGGAAGCCTCCGCTTGAAAGGCCCGCGTGCCGCCCGAGAGGGACTGGCACAAACTCGCTGAAGTATAGGAACTAGCTGAATTCACAAGAAAAATACACGCAAGCGTACTTCCAGGCGCGTTAATCGTCCCTCCGAGTATGCGACAATAAGCCGACAAGCTGGCTGCATAGACGTTGCAGGTGTTAGCTACCGAGCTGCCCCAGACACCGTTAAATCTCTGACACAACCATTCGGTGAAGTAACTCAGGGTAGACGTGCAACTTGTAATCCTTTGCGTCAAAGGATCTACAGAAAATTGCAAGGCCACCAAAGCTGGAGAGCGTCGCCCCGCTTGAAACTGCCACAACCAGGGGCCCTACGACCTCTAAAACTGCTAAATAATGGGTCAGCACCCGAGATACTCCACCTAGCGACACCGTGGTTTGACCTAACGGCCTAACACTCACTCCTACCTAATTACTCCACCACTGCAGCTGGCTAACCTGCAGATTGCCAAAAAAAAGGTTGCCCCCCACGGAAACCGGCGGCGCATACAACGTCAAGCCGTTCGAAAATGTGATATTACTCGTCAAAGGCGAGACGGCGCTTTGTGCAAAACCCTCCGGGTTAAACGTGGCACCAGCTACCGAGAAAACATGGGAGCAAGCCGCCGGGTTCTTAGAAACCGCCTTCAAGGAAGTCACCACTCCGTCCATGGCGAGTTGTGCCCTCTGATCAGCCTGCACCCAAGAGGCGTCTCTCATGCTAGCGGCCATGGTGAGCGCCACCATCATCTCCAGCAGCCATCTCGAGCAGTGAAAACCCCGCACCCAATCAAGGCTGAGGAGTTTCGCAGCCGGCTATCCCCTGCGACCAAAGCGAAGATCAACGAGGTGATCGTAAAGAAGGCCGTCAGTTGCGGCCTAGCCGACCCGAGTGTGATCGACATCGACTCAACTGTCCA
>JAYTHP010000131.1:0-4023 GCA_043732485.1 Oligoflexia bacterium | reverse complement strand
ACCTGCAGCGGCTGATGGCCTCAGGTGTCCAGGATCGCATTGGCTTAAGAGGCCGATTTCACCAGCTGGATCAAGCGTCCGGCCAATTGACTGAGCTCCTTAGAAGCTGAGAGGGTCTGACTCGAAGAAGCCGAAGACTCGGCAGCGGCGGCAGACACCAACCTGACGGTGGAAGCAATACTCTCAACCCCCTTCTTCGATTCAATCACCACGCGCGAGACTTCCGCGGTGGTCGAGGCTTGCTCCTCGACGGCGGCTGCGATTACCCCTGAGATGCCGTTCAGCTTCTCGACCGCCTCAGAAATGTCCCCAATGTCTTCCACCGCTTTTTGCGTGTCCTTTTGAATCGCGCTAATCTTCAGCGTAATGTCGTCAGTGGCTTTTGCGGTCTGCTTCGCCAACTCCTTCACCTCATTTGCAACCACCGCAAATCCCCGGCCTGCTTCACCGGCTCTGGCTGCTTCAATGGTCGCGTTTAAGGCTAGCAAGTTGGTTTGCTGGGCAATTGAACTAATGACTTTAATAACGTTGCCAATCTCTTGACTGCTGCTACCCAACTGGGTAATCCTGGCATTGGTCTGTTGCGCGCGCACCAGCGTGCTTTTTGCCATTTGCGAAGACTCACTGGTGGAGCGAGCAATTTCCTTAATCGAAGCCACCATTTCCTCAATGTTGGTAGCCATCGTCTGCACACCGCCTGCAACCGAAGTCGACACATCGGCAGCCTGCTGCGCCTGCTGACTCGTCCTTCCTGAGTTGTTTTGCATTTCGGTGGCAGTAGCGGTCAATTCGGCTGAGGCGCTAGAGAGCGTTCCTGCTGCTTCCTCAAGCGAAGAGATCATCCCAGACATTTTCTTGGAAGCGGTAATGTTGGTTGCAACCTTAATCACTTTATAGGGTTTCCCAGCTGAGTCTGAGATTGGACTATAGCTGGCACTCAGCCAGATCTCTTTAGTATTTTTTCCCAAATACTTGAACTCACCAAACTCCGATTCCCCGCGATTAAGCTTGTCCCAAAACAAGCGATACTCGGGCGAGGCGACCATGGCAGGATCACAAAACATGCGATGATGATGCCCTGTGACTTCAGCGAGGTCATAACCCATGGTTTTTAAGAAGTTATCGTTAGCCGTCAGAATCGTACCATCAAGGTTAAACTCAATCACCGCTTGAGCTTTTAGAATCGCGGCGTTTTTTGCCGCATCCTCTAAGGCCGCAACTTTACCTGCGGTGATGTCACTTGCGTATTTGATCACGCCCACCACCTTACCACTGGCACTGAACAATGGATTATAGCTGGCGTTAATCCAGACCACTTTTCCGCCCTTGGTCACTCGCTGGCACTCACCCACGTCCGCTTCCCCACGGTTGAGCTTTTCCCAAAAATTACGGTACTCAGCCGAGTTGATCATTTCCTTCAAACAGAACATGCGGTGGTGCTTCCCCTTGATCTCTGCCAGATCATAACCCAAGAGATTCAAAAAATTAGCGTTGGCGTCCAAGACCGTGCCATCGAGGCCAAATTCAATCACCGCTTGGGTCTTGGAAATGGCATCCAGCTTGGCAGTTTGCAAGGCTGACTTATTTTTTTGCTCTGTCACGTCACTGGCAATTTTAATCACTTTGACGGCTCGACCGCGCTCATCCAAAATGGGATTATAGCTGGCTGAGATCCACACTTCTTTGTCATGCTTACCCAGCCTGCGGTATTCCCCGGTATCAAACTCCCCGCGATTGAGCTTTTCCCAAAATCCACGATAGCTGGCACTAGCCACATACTGCGGATCACAAAAGATACGATGATGCTTTCCGACCACTTCTTCTAAGCGATAACCCATAGCATTCAAAAAATTGTCATTAGCTGCGAGAATCGTGCCATCTAGCCCAAACTCAATAATGCCCTGCGAGCGACTAAAGGCACTGAGCTGCGCTTCTAGTTCTCGAACGTTAGGGGATTCTGTGGCAGTCGGGGTTAACCTTAAGGCGGTAGCGTTGGCTGATAATGCGGTCGTCATGGAAATCTCTCCTTTAATCAGAGGGTTGGGCTAATTTGACTTACTTTTTTCTCTTCTAAAACTAAAATCGATTGCGCCAGCTCCTGCGTCAGCTTATCCAGATCTAGGATGCTCAGCAGCAGATGGTCAAGCTTACAGATGTTTTTTAAAAGCTTGCGACTGCTGACGCTTACCGTTCCTGGCAGCTCTTCAAATTGCGAAGCCTCCACCTCCACCACTTCGCCAATGGAATCGACAATCAGGGATACTAAATTACCCTCGAGCTTACAGACCACCGACATACGCTCAGGGCTGTCGCCACTAGAGCTTTCCCCAGCCGCCGCTCGGTCAACCTCGGGATGACCAAAGAGCGCTCTGAGACTTAAGGCCGTAGCAATCTGACCCCGCAAATTGATCATGCCTAGGATAAAGGGGGGGGCAAGCGGCACCGGAATCACCTTCGGGTTGGCCGTCACCTCTTGAACCCGCATCACTTCCACCCCGTACACTTCGTGCGCAACAGAAAAGGTGGTCAGCTGAATTTTTGCTGACCCCGCCTCGAGGGTTGCTTGGCTAAGGTCGACTCTGTTACTTTCTGCAGCACTCATGCGGCACTCCTTTTGCTGACTTTACCGTCCATCAGGGCTGCAATCCCGGCTAGCACCAAATCAGGTTTAAACTTTTCTAGGTAGAGATTAAAGCCCGCTTGCCTTCCCAGCTCCTGAAAGCGATCGTTCGCCTTAGAGCTGAGCGCCATCATCGGCAGGCCGATGTACTGAGGGCCTGCCAGACCAGCGCGAACTGCTTTGGCAAGCTCAAAGCCGTTCATATGGGGCATTTCAATATCTGAGAGCATCAAATCAAAAAGCTCACCAGGTGCCTTGAGCCGCTCTAGGGCTTCGCGCCCATCACTGACCACCGTCACCCGGTGATTCATCTTGCCTAAAACTGCAGCAATAGCTTTCTTAAAAAAGACCATGTCTTCAACAAATAAAATATGGAGGGACTGATGCAAACCCTGGCGCTGCGACTGCGCGGTTGTCAAAAATCCTGGCTCTGGCTTCACCCAGAGAGGTGCTGCCGACGTATGGCTGATTACCTCACTTCGCTCGTTTTTAGGAAAAATTGCAGCAATCAACTCAAACGGGTCCAGCACCACGACGAGTTCCGCTGGCGTGTTAATGTTGCCAAAAATACCCACTTCCTTGGTTAAACTCAATTCTGGCATGAGCGGCGTGGTTAAAGTATCAAGAATCTCATTGACTTCAATACCAAAATAGTTCCCGTCTTTTTCAAACACGATCACCGAAAGCCCCTCTGCCAAGCCGTCTACCGTTGCCACCCGTGCACCCGCGACAGGTGCCACGCCCGAATCGAGCTCCTGATGATGATGATGATGATGATCATCGGCAGGCTTTCGAGGTGCGCTGCCATAGCCTAGTACCTGATTGGCTTGCACAAGATACAGTAAGCCGTTGCGGTAACGAATCACTTGTTTCTCGCCAGACTGCTCGACTTGGTTGCGCCGAAACCTCTCTAGACGTTGCACATAGTTCAAAACAAAAGCGTGCTTGGTCGGGGAATTGAGTTTGACCAGCAAGTAACTCTCCGCTTCCCCGGTCAGCTGATCGGGCTGCTCAAGCTTACTCTTGCCCTCAACACTTGCCTGTCCCAGGCCAATGCGACCACTTTGCGAGATGCCTAGCACGTCGAGAATTAAGGCAATCGAGCCATCCCCGAGGATCGTCGCTCCGGAATAGGCTGGAATGGATTTAAGTAATTGATTCAAAGGCTTCACCACGATATCTGCCGTGTCTTGAATCTGATCAAAGATCAAGCCAAATTCATGCTTCTCAGCACTGAGCACCGCAAAATGAATGAACGAGGACGAAGCAGCGGCCGAAGCAGCAGCCGACGCTCCTTCTTGACGGCCAGGCTCAGCAGGCGGCGAGGCCTGGTGCGACTGCTCCACTAAGGTTGCCTGCAAACCCTCCGAACCCTCCTCAAGCCTCAGCAACTGATTCAGTGA
>JAYTHP010000130.1:0-4034 GCA_043732485.1 Oligoflexia bacterium | reverse complement strand
TGCGAGGTTTCAGGGACTTGAGTTTTATGGAAGTGACCCAGTGGGGAGTGAGTCAATGGTGGGTAGAGACTCATCCGTTGCAAGCGACTTTGGCACATGCCTTGAGTTCGCCTCGATTGTGGAAGATTTTTGCTTTTTTAGGGGTTAAGTCGGTTGTTTTACGGCAGTTAAGTGTTTTAGGGTGGGACTTGCAGCGGTCGAAAGTAGCATTGGCCAAGAAGCTGATGCAAAGTCATGCCGATTCGGCGTGCCGGGAGTGGGGGGCTCGCGGGGCCGTGGCACAAAAGCACGCAACCCCGCTGCAGTTGTTAGCGCTCAGTGAAGCAGATTTTCAAGAGGGCAAGGTTTTTCTGGATGGCAAGCCGCTGTCCGAGTTTCCTGCGCCGGGATCGCTTGGGCCAGGAATGGGAGAACCTGGTTTGTTTTACCTCTACTGGCAGCCCATTTGGTGCGATCGGGGACGGTGGCGCCAGGCTCTTGCTTTGGATGTGTTGATGAAAAAAGTCACGAACCGGAAGCAGGTCTGGGAGGATCGTCAGCAGAAACTCTCCCACGCGGAAGATCTGAGGCAAGCAAGGAGTGAGGACTGAGCCAGGATGATGCAAGAGGAGCCTGTGCGCGCCTTAAAGTGCATTTTGCCTCAAGGGAGCCTACTTTTTGGCTGTGAGTCAGGGCGCTGAGCAACGAGAGTTTTTGAGGATGGCAAGGGGGGGCAATGCTGAGGATCACAAAAAGAAGGGAGCTTGCTGAGGATGTTCATGACCAGTGACTCGAAGTCGTTGCAGCCTCTTGTCGCTCGAGCTCTACTCAAGCGGGCGGTGATCGTCGTTGTGATCGGACGGCTCTTGTTATTTACCCTGGGTGATGCTTCTCGGGCGTTTGCAGCCGTTTCACCAACGCATTTCCACCAGGGGCTTGATGATCAAGTGCTTGCAGGGAAAAAACAACGAAGCTGGGGTAGAGGGTGGTGGCGCCGGCAGCGCGTGGTCAGTGAGCCGCCATTTCAGCAGAGCTGGTTGCCGTTAAAAGGCGCGGATGCTGCACTGCCTGATGCGCTTAAGCCAGCGGCGGTGAGGGCGAGGAGAGTGCATTTGGCCTTGACGCCTCAGCAAGCGCAGAGCCTAAAATTAGAGGATTACCCAGGGGCAGTTTCTCGGAGAAATACGAGTGATTACTTGACCTTGTTGGTCACGGTGACGGGTCCAGCGTTGGTTTACTACTCCTGGCAAGGAATGAATGTGCGCGCCTGGAGGAAAAAAAGCGCCTCCTTTTGGTCAAAGTGCCTTGGAGATTTGCTGCTGCGGCGGCAAGAGCGCAAGGAGCACGGGGTAAATTTTAGCGTGCCTTTTAGCGACCCGAGTGGTGGTTTCGCATTTAGCGCTCAGCCGGATTTTCAGTTTTCAGGCGGTGATCGTCCGTCGCAGGAGGGGGTTGCAAGCCAACTCGGCCTGACGCAAACCACGCCGCAGCAGCAGCAGCCTAAGGTGGCTGAGCGTTCAGCAACGTCGGTTTGGGTGAGCGTGGGAAAGAAATGGCTGCAAAAAGCCTCAAGCTGGTGGATCTGGGCTTGGGTGCTGCCAGAAGGGTGGACGTTTGAGAGTGCTCCAGGGCAAGAGGGGGTGAGTTGGAGCAAGCAGTTCGCGGGAAAGCTCTCAAGCAAGCTGAGTCAAATTCTCCCTCCTTTGATGACCGGCTACTTTGTCCAGTATGTGCATTCTTCAGTACCACGTTGGTTGAGGATAGATCGTAAAAAATTGGAAATTGCCGCAGTCTATGCTAATAGCCATGCTGTTCAGAGTTGTCGGACCTTAGGTGCGCGAGGAGTGGATTATTTTCATGATTCCTTGATTCAATCGGTTGCCCTCGAAGTAAGCGATTTTGCCGCAGGACTAGTTTTTCTAGATGGTCGCTCTTTAGAAGTTGAGGATTTCAAGCGGATGAATCAGGGAAAGCAAAAACCGCTGGCTTTCGTTTTTAAGAAGGCACTCTATTGTGAGCTTTTTGACGGTACCTCAGTCAGGCTTGATAGTCTTTTAGTGGATGGGGAAGTTGAAGGTTGAAGCAGAGGCCGCAGAGTTCCCAGAATTCTCAGAATTTTAAGCTGGACGCAAAAGAGATTCCCTGTCCTGCGACGTGTGCATGACGAGAGATTAGAAAATTTGCGTGGTCGTATTGCTCGGGGTATTGCTTGCCAGCGGTCGGAGTGGAAATTTTTAAGTGTGAGCGTAAAAAAAATGACCTTTTATGGGGTAAAAATTAGAACGGTTTCGGGGAGAAGAAGAAAGACCATGCGTGATCAGAAAGAAGAGAAGAGTAGATCATTAGAGCAACCATCAGGCAACAAGCGATTTCAAGGCGGCAATCGTGCCTTTAGGCCTGCGAAGGTCTTGTTGTGGACGGTAGCAGCAGCGTTTTTTCCCTTAAGTCCAGTGGCTTGGGGGCCGACTGCGGCTGTAGCGGACGAGGGAGCCGTCGTGGTTCCTCCGATTTTTGTGAGAGGACGCGGTGGCAGTGGGCAGTTTGATTTAAGTTCGATGATCGCGCGCTCCATTCAGGTGTTAAAGCAAGCCGAAGAGCAGTCGAACCGCACAGGAGTAGCAAGCGCGAATAATTTTTTTACAGAGGGTGTGCAAGCGACGCAAGATAACAGTGAAGCGACGGAAATTATTGAGCCTTTGGAATGTCGTGAAGCCGTGCCTTTCTTGCAGAAAAAAGCGAGAGATTTAGAGAACTCTCAGGCGGCGCTGATGGACGGAATGATTTGTGTGACTGAGGCAAAAATTGATCAGATTAAGAAGCATCTCATTTTTGTCGCTTACCCTGATTTGACCTATACGGCAGTACCTTTACTGAAGCCTTTAGGAGGGTTGCAGCAGGCGCATCATCCTGAGTTAGAGATTCCTGGTTTTGTGCACTCGGGGTTTTATGAGCGTTATTTGCATTCGCGCGCTTCTTTGCGGGTAGAATTACAGAAGATTTTAAGGAAAATTAAGGCGCGAAAAACTGCCGCCCGCGGTCAGCGCTTTGGGCAGTTAGTGGGCGGTTATGGGTCGTCAAGCATTGCTGCTCAGGACTTTGAGGTCATCTTTACCGGTCATAGCGTCGGTGGGGCTGCTGCGACTTTGGCTGCCGGGGATCCGTTCTGGAGGAATGGGTTTTTTTCCAGTGATAAAATCAGACTGATTACGTTTGGTGCGCCTCCGGCTTTAAGTGGACAGGGTAAAGATTTTGTAGAAAAGCGTTTACTGAGTGCCACGCGACTTAGACATAACTTTGATTTGGTTGCCTTGTTTCCTTTGGATTTTTCTATCTTTTCCTCGCAGACGTCTTCTAGTTTAGGAAGATCTTTTCAAAAGGTCTTGGACCATTATTGCGGTAAGTTCTTTCAGTTTTTACCAGGACAATTCAGCAATTATAGTCACGTGGGGGAGGATTTTCCGATCTACTTGAATGATTGGTCCTGGAAGCGCAACCAGGCTTTAGCAAGTTATTATCGCACTTTTGCAGGTCTCCGCTCGATTGATGGGGCGCAACAGATCGAGGTAGACGGCGGCTACGGAGGGCAACAGCGGTCCCGTGGCGTCGATGAGCTTGAGGAAGAAGCTCGCAACCTCAGGGTGATAGGGAGCAGGCGGGATGGCATCGAGTGGGAGGAGGATGACCTGCAAGGTGGCGTAATAGGTCAGCGGCGTGGAACGGGTTGGACGCGGAGGTTTTACGAAGGACTATGATCACAAGCCATTTATTGCAGCTGCTGAGTAGCAAAAAAGTCTCGAGAGCCTTGGGCACACTGAGAGTTTGCTGAGAGCAGGAAATCGAAGGTGTAGTAGGAGTCGAGCGAAGCAAGCGTCGTTTGTAGTAAGCAGGCGTGCAGCAATCAGGCGTTGGTTCATAGGTGCGCCTGGAGAGTGATGGCGATGGTGTTAGTGGTGGTGGGGGAGTGATAAACTCATGACGCGAGAGAGTAGAACATCGATTACCGATTTACGCTCCTTGTTGGAGCAAAAGCAGGTCAAAGCCGGGCTTGAGAAACA
>JAYTHP010000129.1:0-1118 GCA_043732485.1 Oligoflexia bacterium | reverse complement strand
AGATGGAGGGGCGGGTCTGGGTTGGGGTTGCAGAATCCGACAGCGCCAGTGGCAGAGGAAGCATTGGGGCGAGCCTAAGGGTCGAGATTTTTAACCCTGCAATGCATTCTATGATCCGCTCCATGATCCGGGGCTTACGATGGGTAGCGGTTATCGTTGCTGAGGGCTGTTGTCGCCATTGCCCAAGTTTTGCAACGGCGGCGGGGAACTGTTTTTCAAGAATTGTTGATCATTTCCCCGGAATTCGCTGTGCTCCTACAGCGATGTTTTATGGCTTCGAGTCAATCACGCGGAGTAAAGGCTGCGGAGCAAAGTCTGATGAGGAGAGCATTAGCAGCCTCTCTTAAGAACCTCTCTTGGGGAAAACATGAAAGAAAAAAAATTAACTGAAAAAAAATGGTAAAATGCGCTCGCGCCTTGGCTCACCTCGGGGTGGTGATTCTTGCGCTTAAGTGGCAGGCGGTGGCAGGGACCTGTTTTGATGGAGGCGGGACGGCGGGCGGCTTATTGCTCCCCAAGCCGGTGGGTTTTCGGGAGGTGAGCCTGCCTGGTGAGGAGGGGGAGCCTGTCGTGTTCACCGATTGTAGGGAGATTTCTTTACCCAGAGTGCTGTAGATTTTTATGGTGGATTTGGCAGATCCGACGCGTGTGGATCTCGAGTTTGTTGCTGAGAAGTTGCAAGACCCGGAGCTGGTGGCTTTCTTTACCCGCTCACCTCAGATTTTCTTGCATCTGCAGTTGAGGCGGGATCCGGAATGGATCTTGATGCGGACGCAGTGGGCCGCTTTAATAGCAAGAAGGCCGTTTCCCCGCAGTCAGAAACCACAATCACCGGCTGATCGGTCACCATGGCTGGGGTTATCTTGGCCACGAAGGCTGCTTCCACGGGCAGGATCGGTAACTGGCCTCCTTGGCGCTTTAGGTCAGGGGGTAGCAGCGCGCCTAGGGTCTGATAAAATTGCTCAAGTTCTGAGGGGGAGTTTGCGGTCTTCAGTGCTAGATCAACGTTGCGCAAGGAAGCACGCCGTCTTGCACCAGTCTTCGCACCGTGGAAGGCGAGCACGCTAAGACCTCGCACGCCTCCTTCATGCCGACTCGTTCGCGGGGCTTTGGGCCCA
>JAYTHP010000128.1:0-4064 GCA_043732485.1 Oligoflexia bacterium | reverse complement strand
CGCCGACGATCAGCAGCCCGCTTGCCGAGGTGGCTTTACCCCAGGAGCTAAAAGACTTACAAGCCGAGGTGGTGATGCAAGAGTTCCTCTCTGATTTTGATCAAGAGGACGATGATAACGAGGCATCCACCATCGAGGAGCTCGCCTTAGAGGCCACGGCGCAACTGTTTATCGCGGCGCAAGAAAATGCCACCGTTTGGCAACCGAACGCATCGGCCGCAACAACTACCCCCAAGGAGAGCGGGGTGAGTGCACCTGTCAGTGCACCTACGCCAACCAGTTCGTCAGGCGTTGCCCCCCAAGTTCGAGCGGAGGCGTCAGGCCAAAAAGCTGCAGCGCCGTCGCCTGCTGCTGCTCCGGTTGATGAGAGTATTCGCGTGAGTTTAGCGCGGCTTGAAAAGCTGATGAATTTTGTCGGAGAAATGGTGATTCTGCAAACCGTGTTGCGGGAGCAGATGCAGCTGCAGAGTTCCAACTTACTGCGTAAAACCGTGCATCAGTTAGGGAAAGTCACCAAAGAGGTGCAAGACATCTCGATGAGTTTACGGATGGTGCCGCTTAAGCAAACCTTTCAAAAGATGCAACGCATCGTGCGTGACACCTCAGCCACCTTGCACAAGAAGGTGAATTTAGTGATTGAGGGGGAGGAGACCGAGTTAGATAAGACGGTGCTGGAGAATCTGGGTGATCCCTTAGTGCATTTGATCAGAAACGGGGTGGATCACGGGATTGAATCGTCGGAGATTCGTCAGGCTTTGGGTAAGCCCGCGGTGGGCACCTTGTGGCTAAAGGCTTTTCATCAAAGCGGTAGCTTGATCATTGAGCTGCGCGATGATGGTGCAGGTTTGAACCCGGAGAAACTGAAAAGCAAGGCTATTGAAAAGGGCATCTTAAAGCCCAACGCCCAGCTGACGAGTGAGGAAGCCTATCAGCTGATTTTTGCAGCAGGGTTTTCCACCAAAGAGGTGGTGACTGACGTCTCAGGCAGGGGGGTCGGGATGGATGTGGTGAAAACCAACATTGAAAAACTGCAAGGGCAGATCCTGATCACCACTGAGTTGGGGCGTTACACCTGTTTTACGGTGAAATTACCGCTGACGCTTGCCATCATCGATGCCATGGTGATCCTGGTGGAAAAAGAGCGCTTCGTGGTCCCCCTCTCGCACGTGCATGAGTCGTTACGGCCCAAGGCTGAGGAGCTCAATTTCGTGACGGGCATTGGCCACATGCTGTGTTTGCGAGGCGAGAGTTTACCGCTTTATTTCTTAAGCACGCTTTTGGGAAAAAAGCCCAGCAAGCCTGCCTCCGAATGCATTGCCATTGTTTGTCGTCACGCCAGAGCCGCTCCGTTTTCCGTGCTGGTGGATGATATTTTGGGGCAACATCAGGTGGTGATTAAAAAATTAGGGCAAGAGCACCAGCAACTGAAGGGCTTTAGTGGCAGTGCGATTTTAGGGGACGGCAAACCGTCGCTGATTTTGGAACTGCTGGAGTTGGCAGCGCGCTTTAAGCCAAGCCTGCCTAGCCTGAGCAACGCCAAGCGCCCTACTGCACCTTCGTCTACTTCTTCTTCTTCCGAGCAACTGAGAAAGGTGATCCACGCATGAGTACAGAGCTTAAACCCCCCGCAGTTGAAGCAGTAGCAGGCGGACTTGCTGAAAACGATCAAGCCGTTAGATACTTGAGTTTCACTCTAGGCGCCGAAGAGTATGCTATTCCTTTGCTCACGGTGCGAGAAGTCATCGCGGTGCCGGAAGTCACGCCGATTCCCTTCACTCCACCCCATTTTTTAGGGATCATGAATCTCAGGGGCCAGGTGATCTCGATTGTCGATTTAAGGCAAAAATTAGGGATTAAGCCGCAACCCGTCTCAGAAACCGCCGTGATCATTTGTGATTTAGCGCCTTTGTGTCTAGGCGTAGTGGTCGATTCGATTAACTCCGTGCTCTTGCCCAGGGCTGAGGAGCTCTCAGCGAAGCCTGATATTCAAAGCAGTAAGGCCACCGACTATATCACCCAGATCTACCGCAAAGACAAGAAGCTGGTATTGTTGCTCGACATTCAAAAGACGCTAGGCACCGAGGATTACCAGATGCTTGCCAAAGCGCAAAAAAGTAAGCAAGCTGCCGCTGCCTAACCTCAGTCATGCAGGCGGGGTGGGTCGGTGGTGAGGGTGTGAGTCAAGGTGTTGTTGTTTGGGCGCAAGCTTGAGCTTAGGTAAGGGGGGAGGTGTCCGTGATGAAAAAAAGTGAGGATCTCACTCTCAAGCCGACTGATCTCGTGGTGGCTCGCATCTCCGCAGCCGTACAAGCGCTAACCGGCGTGCAACTGGGGGAAAGCCAGCGCGCGATGGTCGAGTCCCGGTTACAAAAGCGCGTGCATGAGCTCAGTCTCACCTCCTTGCGCGATTATGGCGGTTATTTTGAGCGCAACCGGGAAACCGAACTGCAGCACTTGGTGTCCTTGCTTACCACCCATCATAGCTTTTTCTTCCGGGAGTTCGTTCATTTCGAATACCTTGAGCGCGTCGACGGGGGGCTGGCCACGGCGCTGCAAGCGGTGCGCGCCAGGGGGGAGACGACGCTTCGTGTCTGGTCGGCTGCTTGCAGTCGGGGGCAGGAAGTTTATTCGCTTGCGATGTTTTTGCAGCATTATTTGAGTCAGCACAGGCCGCAGGATGGTCCGCGGATCACCTTTGAGATCCTAGGCAGCGACATTGATCCAGCCTCGCTTGAGATTGCAAGAAACGGCGTCTACCATCGCAACGAAATCAAGGAAGTGCCCATGCACTTGCTGCACGGCAATTGGGCTAAGGGCACAGGCGAGATTCAAGATTTCGTCAAAGCCAAGCCCGTGCTGCAGGAGCGCTGTCGTTTTGAAGTGATCAATCTTTTGCAACTGAAAAAAGACTTTGTGCGTCAGTTTGATTTCATCTTTTGTCGCAACGTCTTCATTTATTTCACCCGTGAGCAGATCAAGCAAATCACGGAAAACCTCATTCACCACCTCACGCCACAAGGCGTGCTCTTTATTGGGGTGTCAGAATCGCTAGGCGGCCTCAATTTACCCCTCAAGCCGCTGGGTCCTTCCATCTATGGGCAGGCAGCCGCGGTGTCTGCGCCCACTTCGACACCGCAGCCGATATCGCTTGGCCGCCCAGCGCTTGCAACTCCTGCGGTCTTGCGTGTGCTGTGTGTCGATGACTCGCCGAGCATCTTAAGCTTGCTCAAGCGGATGCTGAAGCCTGAGCAAGGGTTTCAAGTGGTCGGGGTGGCGCATCACGGCAAAGAGGCAGCGGCGATGTTGCTTGAGTGCAGGCCTGATGTCATAACGCTTGATATCCACATGCCCGAGCAAAACGGTTTAGAGTACCTACGCGCCAACATGAGCCCTAGCCACCCGCCGGTCGTGGTGATTTCCTCCGTATCGCGCGATCACGCCGATTTGGCGCTTGCGTGTCTGGACGCCGGGGCTTCCGATTATGTGGAAAAGCCCCAACTGATCAACATGGAGATGCGCGGCGAAGAGATTCGCACCAAGCTTGCGTGCGCTGTGCGTAATCGCCAGCAAAAAAACCGTGCGACGCTGCCTCCCGTGGATCATTCTTTTGCGCAAATGCCTCGCATCGAGAATCTGGAAGACTCCTTTCGCTTGATGATCGCTTCTTTGGGAGATCGGGGGAAGCTGGAAGATTTCTTTCACAACTGTGATGCCTTGCAGCCTGCCACGTTTATTTTAATGGAGGGCTGTGAGACGGCCTTACCGCTGTTCATGCAAGACTACTTGCTTGCAGGCGGAGGCAAGCTGGTGTGGGTGGAAGGCGAGCTGCCCAGTTTGCTGGCAGGTCGGGTGTATTTAGGCGATTTTAATCGATTTTTTGATGCTTTGAAGAGCAAGTATGCTCATCGGCGCACGTCGATGGTGGTTTACGGGCAACCCACCCCGCATGCTGAGATGCAGATCCTGACTTGGTGGGAGCGGGTGGAGTTGTTAGTCGAGGATACGGGCGCGGGCGAGAGTAAGTTAAAAGTGGCTGCAGCCGACGTGATGCCTTCTAGCAGTTT
>JAYTHP010000127.1:0-4079 GCA_043732485.1 Oligoflexia bacterium | reverse complement strand
ATGCGGGCTGGAAGGTCATTGAGGGACAAAGTCACTCTACCCCGCGCGCGTCAGGCCGGCTTCTGTCACCCGAGGAGCACGCGGCTCAAAGCATTTTTGAGGGCAAGCGTTCCGTTTACCAATACTACGGCAAAGGCTACCCTCCCGTTGCCACCTCTGCTCACCCCTTAGCGCTGACTCTTGGCAGGCACCCTTGGGCTCCAGGCTCCGTAAGCCAAGCACCCACCGCCACCCAGGGAGGTCAGGAATGGCCGCTTGATCGACAAGCCAGGCAGGCAGCAAGCAACCCACCGCCTGAAGCCGCGACGAATGCTCCTGGAGGTCATCCGCGACCGCTGCAGCAGCCCCCTGCTTTAACGTTACTTCCCACTGCGCCTGCAGCACGGTCAGGGTCGCTTGCAGGACTGGCCTTCGCGAACGCTCAGCAAGCGCAGCACTCTCCCTCCTTGCCGCCTGCGGCAAGCGGCGAAGAGGCGGCGGCAAGGCGCTACCCCACGCGAAAGCGAAAATCCCCGACTTTACCTAACTCCCCGGCTACCACCTCTCCGGACCCGGTCACCCTCGAGAGACTCAAAGCGCTGCTTGTCGAGGAAGAACAAGAGGAAGACGCGAGGCTTGAGGTCAAAGAGAGTGGTTTTTTGCGCCAGATGGAAATCGCTGGGCAACAGGGCCTTTACACCAAAGTCCCGATTCAAAAGGGAGCCCTCATTGGCCACTACCGCGGCATCGTCTTTAACACCTTCGCTGGCCGTGATGCACGAATAAACGCGATGTCGCGAGAAGAGCGCGAAAGGAGCGACGACAGTTACATCATCGACGTGCTGGACCCCAAAAACAAAAGGCGCTTAATGTATCTGATCGATGCCTACTTTACAGGCTTCGGGAGCAGCCGGCGCAGCTTTGCTGCAATAGCCAACCATGACTGTGATGACGATAACGGTGAATTCAAGACTCAGGAAGTTCAGGAATCGCAAAACAGCGACGTGCTTTTTCCGCAGGGCTACTCAGTGGGGATTTACGCGACTCGGGACATTGCAGCTGGCGAGGAAATCCTCGTCGATTACGGTCAGCGCTACCATGATGCGTTAGTCAGCAAATATGAAACTTACAAGAAGTTCGTCAAATGCCGCGCCGAAGAGCGTGACCGAAGAGCGAGAACTTTGCCAACGCAGCGCCCTGCCCATGCCCCTGCGAACGCCCCTTCTTCTCAAAACGGGGGTCAAAATGGGGGTCAGAATGAAGCTTTTATGCAATTCCTCGCATCAGAAGCAGCGAAATTGCTGGAGAAAGACGCGAGCCTGAACGAAGCTCAGCCGGTGCCACCCACCGCTCAAGCTCCCCGTCAACAGCAGCCCGCTCCCGCTGCCGGGCAGCCCCATCCACGCTTGACGCAGGGACAAACTGCGCCAGAGCGCGCTGCCCCTCCGGGTGGCTTTTCAAGGGGCGGCGGCGGCGACGCCCCAAGCGACACGCAGGCCACTGGGCAAGCACGCACAAGCCAGTTGGCTGCAAGGCAAGAGGCTTTGAGAGCGCGTTTCTCGCGACTCTTAACGGAAGCAGCCCCTGCTCCCAGCGACGAGGGTCAATCCCATCTAGCCAACCTCACTCACCTCAGGGCTCTCACCACGCTGCAGAGTGAATTCACTAGAGAGCTCAAGGCTGCCCAGACAGCTGCCACGGAGCAAGCAGCCGAAGAGACCCTCATGCCAGACAAGGTCATTCGAGCCTATGATCGATCGCTGGTCCACTGGCGCCGGCTTGCACGCCTGGTGCAGCGCGCTGAGCAATGGAGTCAAACTCTGGACACTGAGACGTTGAGTGCAAACGAGGAAAGCCGCTTAGAAAAACTGTTCAATGACATGAAGGCCGCCAATATTTGGGAGAAAATAGGCAATACGCTTTATAATCAGGCTGATGCTTATGAGGTTCTGGGCGAGCTGACCCCCTTCACGGCACAGCTGCGAGGGAGCGCGACTGCCACGCCCTTAAAACAGGATTTCCTGCAAAAGGCCGTGCGGGTCTTAGAAGAAGCGCTGGCGAATTATCACCTCATGTTGGGTGATTTTGCGAACCCCCTGCTTCATCCTCCCATCAGTCGCAGCGAGGATTCGCCTGCCACGATCAACGACCATTTGAAATGCACCGAGCGCGAGCTCACCGAGAGGAGAGCCCGTCTCCAAAAACTCCAGGAGGATCTCGCAAAAGGGGTTGAGGAAGACCTGAACGAACTCGTCAAAAAAGCCAGCAAAGCTTTTGACTTGATCGTGAAGCGCACCCAACTCCCGAGCGCAGCGGCAGGCACCAGAAACCAAGCAGAAGACCAAGACGAGATCCAAGAAGCAGAGCAAGAAGGGGATCTCTCCGCAGACGACGCTCCCCCCTTCTTCCTAGCAAGAACTCGCCTAGAACCTGCTGCAGCCCTTCTCGTGTTAGATGAGCTCGTTGACGTGCTTCTCACTTCTGTTGGGAGTCGCGGGAAGCTCTTTTTTTTGATAGGTCATTGCTTTCTCGAACAGGCCAAGCTTTTAAGTCAGAAGCAATCTCTCTCCGCCGACGATCGGCAGCGCGGCATGACGATGCTCAAGAATGCGGCTGCCTTTTTGGCTAAGATGAAGGTCAAAGACTTTTTGGCTAAGATGAAGGTCAAAGAAGCGAGCAGGATCAGGTGGCAGGCGCAGTTAGACGCGGAAAATGGGGCCATCGAGAACCTGAAAGGTCGCTTCTCGTCACCCCCGGTCCCGGGCGCTTAGCGCCTCAAGCTCCGCATCGAGCGGGGCTGGGTCGGGTAGGCCAAGGGGTCTGTGGTCTTAAGCGATCTGACCAGGAGAGCTCAAGCCAGCAGAAGAGGCCGAGATGCTTGGCTTTGATGCAGGAGTGGGGAGGCGTCTGCAAGCTTGTCTTTTGATAGCTCTGGACGATAGCTCTGGACGATAGCGCTGGATGAAGAGTTGGGGATGGTGCGCACAGGGTTTCGAAGTCACCAAGGTACTCGCTTCGCTGCTCACCCGAAGCCTTTCTTAGGCAGGTGTCAGGCAAAGGCAGTCGCAATCAAAGCTCCTCAGTTCCGAGAACCTCAGGCACTCTCAGCCTACGCTTATTGACCACTTATTTTGCAAACAAAGATTGCAATTTAATGTAAAAAATAGTTGACTCTAGCCTCCTCGTCTGCTAGTTCATTGCAATTCGATTTATTGTTATTTAATTTAAGTTTGGCGACTGATTAAGAAAAAGAGCTGTAAAAAAGGCCGCAAAGAACGCCGCAAAGAACGCCACAGGGAAAGAATGATCCCGGATGCAAGACCACTCCGAGAGCTTCGTTCACCTTAGTTCAAAGAAAGAGAAAGACTGGAAAACTCATGACCACCACGCTTCGCCCATCGCAGCTCCTTCGACCCTTCAGTTTTCACTTGAAGCCACCCGCTTCCCGCGCAGGCCAGCTCTTCCACCACGGCTTGCAACGAAATCAGCGCTGGGTGAGGGGGTTACTCTTACTCGCGTTATGCTGCGGCGGTGGGGCGCAAGCCGCTCCTTTAAGCGAGCAAGGCGGCGGCGAGGCTGAGGCGCTCGCGCTGCAGGAGTGCGGCTTGGGAGATTTTGCGGCAGCAGAAGCCGATAGCCTTTTAAACCGAGCCACCCACGCGGCGTTGGTATCTGCGATGCTTGAGAGTTTGCGTGAGCTTGAGCGCGATCCCCTGGAGCCAGCCACCCGAGCCAGAGTGCTCCAAGCCTTGGTCGGTGAGTTTCACTTCTTCACTTCCGTCGGCAACCCGCCGGAAGCTCGAGCCGCACGAACACCCAAAATTGCTGTTTTTGCAGCAGAATTTCCACCCAGCGAGAAAGAGCGCGTTTTGTTTGCCTTAAGCCGTCTTGAGCGCGATTTGGCTCCTCCGCAACAGCCTGAGGGCGACCGCGACCTGCAGCAAAACTCCACCCGCCCCACCCACCTCCTGGTTGAGACGATTTTAAGGCACTTCATACAGGCTGCTCTTCAAACCCGCGGTCCAGGAATCCTGAAATTCCTGCAGGTTCGCTGGCTGCAGGATCGCCCCGAAGTCTTGAAACGCTTACTGCAAGGCGCC
>JAYTHP010000126.1:0-12844 GCA_043732485.1 Oligoflexia bacterium | reverse complement strand
AGATCACTCTACCGATCAGAAGGAGGCAGCATGAAATTTCTTATCCAATCCTTTTTTCTCTTCAAATCCCTTTTGACGCGCCGCGTCTCACTGCCATTTATATATGACTCAATACGCAGGCTGCACCCCACCACCACCACCACCACCCTCTGAATCTGGCTCTCAAACACTGCACACCTGGAACGACCGTGTAAAAAAAAAATATTAAGGCCCTGCAAAGCCCACACTTAAACCACGCCCTGCTAGTCGAAACGGCAAAAAAATGACCTGGGATGGCAGTAGCGTACTTAGGGCCGCGACGCTAAGACCTACCTGACGAGAGAGCAGGCCCCGCAAGGAGAGGGAGAAGCACCAGCAGAAGGCTCCCACCTGCGCTCTCCACGGATCTGCATACCGCAGGTGGGTCACCGGCACGAGGCCAAGGCGTTTGGCTGCGCTCGTAACCCGTTAAAAAAAAAGGGTGGTGGGGTAGCCTTTGCCAGGGTCTAGCCGTGACCGCCCGAAAGCCCAGCGCGCCGGGAAAAGCAAATGGAGGAAGGCCAGAGAAGAAGGAAAGGGAAAAAACGAGTGCCTGCCTGCGTGCGTGCGTGCGCTAAATCGGCCTGTAAGGAGACAAAGTGGGCGGGGCTTTTTGTGCTGCTTCCCTGGCAAGCAGCTTCTCGGCTTTTTTTTCAGCCTGCAGGTCACGAAACCTTAAGAAAGCCGGTAAGGCCACCACTGCAGCCGTGACACAAGTCACTTCGCCCAGTACTGAGAGCACGCCAAAACTCACAAACGCCTGATTACCGGCAAGTAACAAGGAGCTATAGCCGATCATCGTCGTAAGGCTGACGAGCAAGACCGCCCCACCTGATTCTTGAATCACCTCGACAATTTTTCCTGGCCCGGCTTCCCGGTACCGCTGAAAAATGTTCACGCCGTAATCCACTCCGATCCCAAAGGTAATCGGCAGCGCAATAAAGTTCAGGAAATTAATCTTTAAACGTAAGGCCAGCATCAAGCCCGCAAGCCACAACACCCCTAAAAAAAGGGCTAACAGCACGCAGCCAATCGTCCGCACGTGACGAAACAAAATCACCACCAGCACACTGACTGCCACCAAGGCAAAGCTTGTGGCCTTGGGACCATCGCGCTCGACGGCCTTAAAAATATCGTAATTGATCGGCAATTGTCCGGCAATCGGAGCATGGGTGACGATCTTATCGACCAGGGTTCGCAAGGTCACCACGAACTGCTCAATCACGGCAAAAGAATCGTGCTTTTGATCATAGATCTTATCGACTAAAATAATTTTTCCCAGCGAATGATCTTTTTCCGAGAACTTCTTAAGCAAAAGTGCCGGTAAATCTGCTCTCGTAAAAGGGCGCAACGACTCGGGTTGTAGCAGCTCATCAACTTGGTGCTTGTGCCCCGCACTTAAAGCCGCACGCATCCTTGGGGGAAGGGCACTTTGAATTTCTTTTAAAATCACAACTTTTTCTAACTGTCGACTCGGTACAAAATCATCAAGCGTCTGGACGCTTGCAATCATCGAGCCTGGGCGCTTGCTCTCCGCTTTCAGGGCTTGGGCGATCCGCTGGGTATCGGCTTCAGTTTGCGGTAAAATCACCACAGGCGACACCGGCATTTTAAAGACTTCATGCAAGTAATGATAGAGTGAGCCTGAGCCTTGCGTCATGCAACGCTTGTCGCGCAATTGATTGAGATCCAGGAGCAACAAGCCTTCTTTCACGCGCGGCAGCATCATGAGTGACGCGAGTGAAAGTAGCAGGACGCCGCTTAACACCGAAGCGGGATAGCGTGAAATGCCGGCTGCAAGCCGGTGGCTCAGCCAGCCTTGACGCACCGTGAGATTCAGCCAGCGGTCACCAAACGCCCGCTGAAAGACCGTCAGCAGTGCTGGCAAAACGGTATAAGCACTGACCCAGCAAAGCACCATGCCCATAAAGCCAATCATTCCAAATTGACTAAACCCCCGAAAACCAGTCAGCACCAGTGAACCGTACGACAGGGCGGCCGCAGAGGCCGCCGTCACGGTGGCACCCCAGGTGTTGCAAAACGTCACTTCTAAGGCCTGCTCGTGGCCTTTACCCTTACGACGCTCCTCTAGATAGCGGGCTAAAACGATGATCCCAACGTTAATGCCATTGCCAATAATGATGCTGGCTAAAAACGCGGAATTGGCATTCAAGTAGCCAATAAAATAATGTGCCAAGCCAAACGTCCAAAAGGTGCCACAAAACAAGCTGATATTCAGCAAGACGGTGGCCCAGAAGCTGCGAAAAAAAATCAACATCACCACGGCCACTAACACCGTCACCACTACGGTTGAGAGCTCCAAATCAGCCACCAACGCGTCGCTTTCTTCAAGCATGTCCTCGACGTTACTCGTGTACTTGACCACTAAATCGGGGGCAAAAGCGATTGGATTGACGCGCTCCACCGCAGCGATAATGGCAGCCTTCATCGCTTTTGCGATCCCCAGACCCTTGCCAGGCATCGAGACCACCATCAAGCGCATCTGCTCGTCCGGGGTGGCGTAATAGCCCTTGGGATAAGCCTCAAAGCCTTGGGTTTTTTGCTTGTACTTCGCCTGGAGAGCCGCAAAATCCAAGTGCGGCTCAGGAATCTCAGCTTCTGAGACAATATTGAGGGGATTGTAGAGTTCTTTTTCAAAGTCGATGCGCTGATGCACGAACTTGCGAATCTTTTTCAGATCCTCAAGCTCAATGAACAACGAGCGCCGCTTCTTAAAAAAATCTAGCTCCCGGTCGACCCGGTACTCAACCGAGCTGATCACCGCCGGATCGACCTTGGCAAGCTCACCTGCCAGGGCATTCATGAAGCGTAAGCTGCCACCGGTGTGCTGGGAGAAAACCAGAATCACCAGGTTTTGAATCGACTCGACTCTTCCTGTCACCTCTTGGAGATCCAAGAAGCTGCGCGCCGTGGTCGGCAAGAGCTCTTCAATATCGGTCTTGAGATTTTGATACAAACGCACCGTAAAAAAAGCACCCCACAACGCCAGCAAAAACGAGCCGACCAGCACCCAGCCGGCATGCGCGACTAAGGCACGCCTCAGCGCTTTCACTTGCGCAAGGACCCGACGAGATCATGGAGGTGGTTGGCGGTAGTAGTGCTGGGCTGCTGCTGCTGCTGCCCGCTCAACGGATTGGTCGGTGGTGAAGGGGAGGTGCGGGGCGCTGCAGGAGCAGGCGGAGAAGCAAGAGCAGAAGGGTCTTTTTGATCTTTAAAAATCACTGCCCACAGCGGATAACTAACACAAGAGAAGACCAAAAAGGTGGTCAAACAACGCACCCATTCATAGTGCAAGTGCGTCCGCGTCACCGACCAATCAAACAACCAGGCGTTCAAGACGAAGGAAACCGCCTCAGCCGCACAAAATGCCCAAAACTGTCGATGCAACGCCTGATGACCGCTTAGAAAAACAAAATGACGATTGCCCAGAAATTGCACCCAGCCGCCTAAGAGCAACGACGGCACGTTAGCCTCCCGGGGAGACCAAGCGGCCCATTGCACGAGCAGGAAAAGACTGAGCATACTGGCGGCCGTTGCAAGCCCGCCGGTAAGCGCTGATTTGCCAAGCTGTAAGGCGAGTTGCTGGAGCGGGCGCTTTGCAGACGGCAGCAGGGGCGTCGTGTGAGAATTTGGTGGGGTGCGTTGCGTGAGGGTCATGCAGTCTTTCGGTCCTTAAGTAGACGGGGTTGAGTTCATCTGGAGCTCGTCGTTGTCGTCAGCAAGCAGTCTTGGCTTTGAGGGTCATCTTAGGTTCATTTGCAAGTCACTTGCGAGTCAGGGGGTAGGGTGTGTGTGTGTGGGCGTGTGTGAGTCTGCGCGTGTACCTGTCTGAGTACACTTCGACAGGGGGAAAGAGGGGCACACTTTTTTCTGCCACGTGAGCGCTGCTAACACTAACCTTCACTAAAATCAAGCCTTCGTCACCTCGTCCCTACGCTCCCTCCCCCACCCCCGCTTGAGCACTGGCAAGCTCCTGACTCCCCTCACACAAAACCGCTCACACAACAGTTGCACCCCCTCCCACCCCCCGCAGCGGTCTCGGGGGCGGCACTTAAAACCAATACTTTAGCCTGAATGCAGCTGATTGCGCAAGGTAATGCCGTAGCGATCGGCTTTCCGGTACAAGGTGGCGCGGTCGATCCCTAAAATCTCCGACGCCCGCGACTTATTGTAATCCACCGCAGCTAATACCCTTAAAATATGAGCTTTTTCTAAGTCCTCCAGCGACGGCGGCTCCCCTTCCCAAGCGCTCTCAAGCCCCGCTTTACCCTCAGCGCTGCCGGTCGTGGAGAGCGAAGTGGGGTGGGTGGCCCGATGAATCTCAGCCGGGAAATCCTTAGCAAACAGCACGGTGGTGTTGGAGAGCGCGACTGCGCGCTCGAGTGAATGCTCCAGCTCCCGGATATTGCCAGGCCAGGCGTACTCGCGCAGTAAGGCCATGGCTTCTTCGGAAACGTGGGAAATTTGTTTTTGGTTCTTTTGCGCATAAAAAGCTAAGAAATACTCCACCAACTCATGCAAATCCTCCATGCGTTGCCTGAGCGGCGGCAAAGCAATGGTAATGACTTTCAAACGGTAAAAAAGGTCTTCCCGAAAGCGACCTTGCCGCACTAAGACCTCTAAGTCTTGATGGGTGGCCACCACCAGTCTGACATTGACCTTCTTGCTTTGCCCTGCCCCCACCGGCTTGAATTCCCCTTCTTGCAAGACCCGCAGTAACTTAATTTGCAGCGCCGGGCTAATATCGCCAATTTCATCTAAAAATAGCGTCCCGCCATGCGCTTCCTCAAAAAGCCCGCTGCGATCATTTAAGGCCCCAGTAAATGAGCCTTTCATGTGACCAAACAGCTCAGATTCTAGGAGATTTTCTGCAAGTGCGCCACAATTCACCGCAATAAAATTGCGTTGCCTACGCGGTGAGTGCTCATGAATCGCTCTGGCCACCAGCTCCTTACCCGTGCCGCTTTCCCCTAAGACCAACACCGTGCTAGGGGACAGCGCCGCGCGCGCCAGTAACTTATAGACCTCCACCATCGGTGGCGATTTGCCAATCAACGTGCGACTCTTGAGCGTCACCCCGACGTGCGCCCCTAACTCCACTTCCTCTTGACGCGCTTTTTGCGTCAGTTCCCAATGCTTTAACGCCCGAAACACCACTTCCCGCAGCTCATCCATGCGAAACGGCTTACTCACGTAATCAAACGCCCCCGCTTGGATCGCAGCCACCGCGCCTGCCATGCTGCCAAAAGCCGTCATCAGGATCACCACCGTACCTTTTTGTGATTTTTGCACCGCCTTGAGCACCGCCATGCCATCAAGCTCCAGCATGCGAATGTCAGACAACACCACGGCAAATTCCGTCTGACTCAAAAGCCCGAGCGCCGCTTCACCCGAGTGAGCCAGCTGGACTTGAAAATCACTTTTTTGCAAAACCTCTTGCAGTAAATGGCGCGTGACCTCATCGTCATCAACAATGAGCAGCGGGGGCGGGGCCAGCGTTGGTGGTGGGGTGGTCGTTGCAGAAGTGAGCGGCAAAAAACCAACCTCCGTCTTCATGCCGAACCTGTGGGCGAGATTTGTTGATACGGTAAAGAAAACGTCACCCGCGTCCAGCTCCCCTCTTTTGACTCCAGAGCCAGATCGCCCCCATAGTTTTGGATCACTTGCTGGCAAATGGCTAACCCCAGACCCGTTCCCTCCCCAGGCTTCTTGGTGGTAAAAAACGGCTTAAACACCTTTCCTAAATCCGACTTGCGAATCCCGAGACCGTTATCAGCGACTTGCACCTCGACTTGCTGCTGCAAGGAGGTTTGCACCATGCGAGTGGAGATCGCAAGCCAATGTTTTCCCTTGCTTTTTGTCGCTAAACGCTCCTCAATACTATCCATGGCATTGTTGAACAAATTGAGCAGCACTTGCTCGATTTCCACGGGCGCCACCCGCAGCGGCGCTAAATCACGCTCTAAATCGCGTTGCAACTGAATGCCTAAAGCATCCAGCCTGGGCTGCAAAATAGCAATCGTTTGCTCCACTAAGCGATTCAAATCGACTAGCTGTTTTTTAGAAGTAGGCTTAGCCGTGCTTTGTAAAAAGCTTTTCACAATGTCTTCAATTTTCTTCAGCTGCGCTTGAATGATCTGAAAGCGCGATCCCACGCCCGCACCCTTCCCCGCCCATTCCTCTTCTAACAACTGCAAGTGACCCTCCACTGCCGTCAGTGGTGTGCCAATTTCATGGGCAAAACTTGCCGTCAGCTGCCCCATCGCCGCTAACTTCTCCGTGGTCATGAGCTGCCGCTCGGCGCTTCGCAGTTGCTGAAACAACTGTAAGTTTTGCGATTCTGCCTGTCGCAACAAGCGCTCATTGCCCAAGGTTTTACGTAAAAAATAGTTCAAAGCGAAAATCAAACCCAAAACACTGGAAATCGAAGCAAGCGCCGTGGTTTTCCATAAGGATTTCGTAATCTGGCGCACCACCCGGGTGGACACCAGTAAGCGCAGCGTCCCGATGGCCGCCCCACCACGAGAAGCAGGAGCAAGCTTAAGCTTTGCCGTTGCTGCTACGACCGCAGCCTTATGCTCGTTAATCGGCAGCAAAATCGCCCAAAGCCCCTCGCCTGACTCATCTTTCTTATAATCACTCACCACGCTTTCAGTCATCACTAAAGGATCACTGCCCACCGCAACGCCACCACTCCCCCCTACATCGTCATCATTACTGGAAGCCAGCAGGCGAACACCACCCGCACTCGCACTCGCACCGGGATCGCGAATCAGCACATCCATGCGTAAGACTTCAGGCTGAGCATAGGCTTTTTCTTGCAAAAGAGTCTCAATTTGCGCTTGCTTGGCAAGCGGTGCTTTGAGCAGCTGGCCGCCTTCAATCTCAGCCACCACCCCATTGCCCAAATGCAAGGCCATCTGGCGTAAATCCTCCTCCAGGATCGGCTGGGTGAGCTGATTTTGGGCCACCGTCATCACCACGAAGGTGGGCACAATCACTGCCACCAGGATAAAGCTGATTTTCGCTGATAAATCCCAAGGACGAAATAATCCCCGCATAGGCCTTTGATGCTAAGAGATTTTCCCAGCGACTGCAAGCAAATAGCCCCCGCTTTTTTTAACCCACGCGCGACAAGGGCCACGTTTGGCTGCGAGGCTAAAAGTAGGGAAAAAGCCCGAACGCCCCCACAACGATTATGGCAAAAAAAAAGTCGAGACCTTCTTCAGGCCCCGACTTCTGATTCTTATTCTCAGCGACTCTTACAACCCTCTCTCACATCCTCTGGTCCGCAAAGCTCTGGGTATTTTTTGTAAACCCCAGGGCAAGCCCCTCAGACAAGTGACCCGATTCTTGCAAAGCCTTGAAAACGAGTAAAACACTCTGAGACTGCTCCTAACTTAGTGAGCAGCTTCCATAGCCTTGCCGGCTTCTGGCATGGCTTTGCCAGCTTCTGGCATAGCTTTGCCGGCTTCCGACATTGGCATAGCTTTGTCAGCCATTGGCTTGTCAGCTTCTGGTGCTGCTGCTGATGCTTCTTCCGAAGCAGGAGCTGGCTTCTTCTTGCCACCCTTTTTGTGCTTAGGAGCCTTGTGCTTACCACCATGATGATGGGGAGCCTTGGCAGGCGCTTCGTCCTCTGCTGCGAAAGACGGTGAAACCATTGCAACACTAACAAAAACAGCTAATAAAGCGAATAAAGCTTTCTTCATGCGATTCTCCTCAAAAATGAAATCTCAAAATTAATCTTCTAAGATAAACATCCCATATTCATTGGGATGAATGCCCCTTGCTATCACTATGACATTACAGCAACTTTAATGCCAAGAGCTAAAATAAAAAAAATCAAATATTCTCAACGAATTGCAAAAACCCACACCAGGAGACTGCACCCAAAATGCGGCATTTTGCATCACTCGAGTGATGCAAAATGCCGCAATCGAAACTTTCAAGTTGTAAGTGTCACGCCGACTTGCTGCGCAAACTGCTGAAAGTCTTCAGGCCAAGGACTTTCCACGGTCATTGGTGCTGCCGACACGGGATGCACCCAAGACAAGCGCCTGGCATGCAGCATCACGCGGGGCGAGGCCTGCCGACCGAAAATCAGTGGCGGCGCTCCGTACTTCAGATCACCGACAATCGGCAGACCGCTTTCTGACAAGTGCACTCGAATCTGATGCGTGCGACCGGTTTGAGGCTTCGCTTCAATCCAGGCAAACTGCCTCCCGGTACCGCTGCTCTGGTGCGGCGGCAACAGCAAGGGCGGCGTGCTTTGCCCTAGGAGTCTAAAGTCGGTGACAGCCAGCAGACCGCCTGAGCGCACCGCCCCAAAGCGGTTCGCCTGAGTGGAACTGACACCACGCTTAGTGCCCGCCTGCCCGCCTGGCAACTGCACTTTTCCCAAAAAATTACGCACCTGCCAAGGCTGCTTCTGCGCGATCCCGCCAAGCGGGGCCACCACTAAACAGTGGTAAGTCTTCTCGATGTTGTGCTGGGCAAAGAGCTCACCCACCGCGCGGTTAACCCGCGTGGTCTTGGTGAACAAAATCACCCCTGAAGTGTCGACGTCGAGACGATGATGTAACCCGAGGTAAATCTGTGAGAGCGCAACGCCTGCTCGTTGCCTTAAAAACTCCTTAACCGCTTGATATAAGTTCCAGCGAGCCTCATCGAGTGTCGGCTGCGTGGGGAGACCCGTAGGCTTATCAATCACCAGCAAGTCGTCATCTTCAAAAAGAATCTGATGCGCCTGCAACTGAAACTCCTCCCACGTCTTTTTTCCCTGCACCCTTGCCACAAAGACTTCAAGCTGAGCGCCTTGCACCATGGTTTTGGCAGCAATCTTCACCCGGCTGCGATTCAAATAAACCGCCCCCGCCATGATCCATTTCCGGATCTCCCCTTTTGAGAGGTTCTTTTTCATGAGCGGTGGCAACAACTCCACCAGAACCTGATCCAGTCGTTTGCCATCTTGCGCGGGCTCCACCCGGCAGGTATATTTCGTCAATTTCATCGTCAACCTCTCGTCAACTGAAAACCCCACCCTCGCCAAACCCTCACCGTCAAGCTTAGCGCGGTTTGGCCGCGTCATTGAGCAAGCGGTGCAACCGATTCAGCACTTCCCACTGCAAGCGATCCAAGGATGAAACAAGGGCAAAATGATAGTGAAAACTTAGCTCCGTCGAGCGACGGGCCGGCAGACCAAAATCCACCTGCCTTGTGGCCAATCCCACGGCCCAGACGCTGTACCAGGTGGCTAGTTTTTCGCGGTAAGGGTTATGGTGTGCCATCACCTTAAGCGCTTCTTCTCCCAAGATCCGCTTAAGGCCGTAAATCGAGATCCCGACAAAGTTCCTGGAGTAAAAATCCGCCCACCGTGCCGTCAGCTCCCCGTCGTCACTCACCCCTTCACCTCGCAGCCCTTGACCCCCATGGTCGCTCGTGCCTTGATCCTGAAAATCCCCCTTACGCCACTGCTCGTCGCTGACCCCTGCTGAGACTTCAGGCCAGTGACTAAACAAGCTAGGCTCTGGCAACTGCCTTTCAAGCGCTGCAAGCTCTTGACCAAAGACCTTTAACGCCAGCACGGGCGCTCCCGCAGCCTCAAGTTCCAGCTGGTGGTAGGCTTTCGATTGGATCATCCCGTGGTAAACCCCTTCTAACGAAGCGCCCTGATTTAAGGTGTTCACCCAACCGCTAAACTCTTGCGCGTCTTGCGGCGGATGCATCCAGACCACGGAGTAAATTTCTTGCAAGTACTCGGCGTTCATGCGAACCGCTTGGCTACTGCTACTTGCTGATTGAGCGACGACAGCAGTGCCTTGAGACGCCTGCTGCTGAGACGGCGCCTCTCCTCGCACGCCCAGAAAGGCCACAAGCTGAGCAACACCTGACTGCCACGCTCTCCAAACAGGTGACAGTAATTTTTGTGCGCCGTCAGTCCCGCTCAAGGACTGCGGCAGCCCAAACCGGCTGCACCCTGAAACGAGGATCAGCAAGCTTAAAAGCGCAATCCGCAAGCGCAGTCCTATTTTTGCTTGATCTCCAGCCCCACCACCACCCAGCTCAATTTTCTCGTTCATTTCATCCCCGCTTTTCTCGCCGATGTTCTCGCCCCAGCGTCCCGGCCCTGTTTTGCCGGACTGGCTTTTTGCCTGGATCTTTCACTCACGCCTGAGGCCTTCGACGGAATTTCACAAAGTCCTTATTTGGGGCTGCCGTCAACTGATTTGCGATACCCCGTCCGTGATGAGCTCAAGCACCCTGCCAAACCAGCCACCGCTTCTTCAGGCTTCTTCAAGCCGCCTTGGGCGTCACAAGTGGGCAATTCCCAAAGCGCGCGGCGCTTTGGCCTTGCCCACCCAACCCGCTAAGATGACAATCGTCAGCACGTAAGGGAGAATCTGGATTAATTGCACCGGGACCGCAAAATCCCCCCAGAGCATTACCCCTTGCACTCTCATTTGCAAGGCATCACAAAGCCCAAACAACAAACAAGCCCCAGCCGTTCCCACCGGCTGCCACTTACCAAAAATCAGGGCGGCAAGCGCCATAAAGCCCTGGCCAGCCGTCATATTACGCGTGAAGCTTGAGGATAAATAAATGGAAAGCGCCGCTCCCGCCCAGCCCGCGAGCAACCCGCTCAGCAAGACCGCAATCCAGCGAGTCTTTCGCACCGACACTCCTGCTGATCTTAAAGCCGCCGGGTGCTCGCCCGCAAACTGCAACCACAACCCCAAACGGGTCCACTTCAAGCCTGCAGCCACCACCCCCCAGGTGAGCCAAGCGAGCAGGGTCGGAAACACCTGAAATCTTAACTCAATCGGTAGGCTCGGGGTGGACGTGCTGGATTGATAAAAAACCTTAGTCAAAAAAGCGGTGATCCCCGCTGCGAGTAAATTTAAGGCCGTCCCCACCACAATCTGATTGGCCTTCACCTCAATGGCGAACACTGCGTGCACGACACTCAACAGCATCCCGGCAAGCCCCCCGCCGATTAACCCCACAAACGCCGAATGCACGGCGCCCGTCACCGCCGCTGCTGCAAAAGCCCCGACCAGCATCATCCCTTCTAAGGCCACGTTAATCACTCCGGCGCGCTCAGTGAGCAATCCGCCCATTGCGGCCAGCAACAGTGGCGTCGACACCCGCAGCGTCGACTCGATTAACTGAATGGAAAATTGCATCATAGTCGTCTTACCTGTCGTCTTACCTGTCGTCTTACCTGTAATCCTACCGAGTGACTTTGCCTCAACTCTAGCTCACCTGGACCTCAAAAGCAGCCAAACGGCACCTGAGACAACCCAAAGAGCAAGAAAGCAAGAGCGAGAAAGCATCTCGTACCCAAAAAAAACGCGAAACCAACTCTCCCCAAAAAAGAGGCCATTTCCCCCTCCATCGCTTCGGCCGGTCGGTCGTTCGTCCAACCATCCGTCTAGCACACTGCCTAGTGCACCCCCTAGAGCGCGTCTTTGAGACGCTAATCTTTTTTAGAGCACATCCTTGCGAGCCCTGCTCCAGTTTCGTCCCCAAACGGCCAAAGAATCCAGCAGTTTCGTCCACAGCGGCTCAGCTGAGACCGCCAAAATCACCATTGCTTGCAGGATTAACGCTAAATCCTTGGTCAGATTCTCCGTCTCTAAATCTAAATCACCCGCCCCCTTCACCAAAGCACCAAACAAGAGCGCCGCTGCCACCAACCCCAACGGATGATTACGACCTAACAGTGCCACCGCCACTCCCATGAAGCCAAAACCGGGAGAAAAACCTAATCGAAAAACTCCCACATTCCCTAACACCTCTGCCACCCCCACCAAACCCGCCAAGCCGCCTGCCACCGTCATCGCTAGGATCCGCAGCCTACGAATGGGAATGCCCGCTGCCCGCGCCGCACGCTCATTTTGTCCCACCGCCTTGAGCTTAAACCCCTCCACCGTGAAGCGAAAAAAAGCGGCTACGATCACAGTCAGCAACAGCGCTAACACCAGCGCCTCACCCACCGGCGCACCCTCAAAGAAGGAGAAATTAGGCAATAAATACTGCGGGGCAATCGCCCTCGTTTCCGGGTTTTGATTCTCAGGATTGCGAAAAAAATAAATCGTCAGCCAGCTGGCAAGCCCAGCGGCGATAAAATTCATCATGATGCAGACAATCACCTCGTGACTGCCCCGCACTGCTCGCAACCACCCCGGGATAAACCCCCAAAACGCCCCGGCTGCAAAGGCCGCTAGCACCGCAACCGGAATCGCCCAGGGCGCCGTCAGCTCAGGAAAACTCGATCCCACGGCCGCGGCCGCCAAAGCACCCATCGCTAATTGCCCCTCACAACCCAGGTTCACCAGCCCCGCCTGCAAGGCAAAACTCACCGAAAGCCCAGTGAACAAAAGCGGCGTGGCATAAAACAAGGTCATCCCAAAATCATAGCGCGACCCGAAAGCACTTTGATACAAAATGTCTAATACAGTCCAAGGATCTTCGCCTGCTAAAAACGCAAACCCCAGACCCACGGCTAACCCTAAGAGGACCGAACCCAATGAAGTTAAGACGGATTTGATGGACACAGCCGCTTGCCTCCTCCTAAATACATCCCCAACTCCGCTTCCGTCACCTTCCCGCGCTGAAACTCAGCCACGATGCGTCCTTGGAAAAGAATCACAATTCGATCCGAGAGCGTCAGGATCTCATCTAACTCTGAGGAAATGAGCAACACTCCCATGCCTGCTGCCCGCTTCAGCAAGAGTTGGCGATGAATCAACTCAATGGCCCCGACATCCACCCCGCGCGTCGGCTGCGCAGCCAGCAAGAG
>JAYTHP010000125.1:0-1129 GCA_043732485.1 Oligoflexia bacterium | reverse complement strand
CTTCCTGACGCCATTCTGCTAGCATGGGGCTGTGGAGGCCTATCGTACGGAGATAAGCCCCTAACTCCTCACCTTTTAAGTGACAGGTTTCGTTGACTACGCCTAGTTTTTCCTCTGCTGACCATTTTTGTTGTTTTGTATCCATTGGCTTCATCTTACCACGCTTTTGCAGCCAGCCGTACACAGTTAAAATGGCGACGTTTTCTTGTTCACAAATAACTGATATTGTTTGATTGTTTCGATTTAGAACCTTAAGAAGGATCGAGCTTTTAAAGTCTTCTGAAAAGTGATGACGTGCTCGCATTTTGCTCCAATTGACCCCCTGTTTTTGAGGACCGCAGTGCGACAACTATCCTGCCACAGGGGGAAAGTCCCTGGAGGCTGAGGCTCCGGGGGTCACGCTGTGGCTCGGAGCCAAAGCGTCAGGGTAGGTACCGTTGCCAAATCGGTTGATCTTTTTTACCTTTTTTTATGCAAAACGCTTTATCATCAAGAGATGAAGCTGCAAAAACTCAAAACTCTCAATCTTGCCGGACTCAGTGGCGTTGTAGGGGCGCTCGGGGTGCTTTTTCTAGCCACCTCCGCCCTTGCGACGACGGGTGGCCTTTTAGCGCCTACCGCATCAACCGCTTGAGCCGACTCAAGCTGCTGGGATTCCCCTAGCAGCGCTCAGTCTCACTGAAGTGGCGCAGTTAGGTGTCATGCCTGGGGCTGTGTTAAGAGCTTTGAGCCTGAAGCTTAACGGTCGTTCATTTTTTTCGCTGGGCCCAGCCGAATTGGCAGCTGTCAGCGGTAAGCGGACAGCGTCTGCGTTGCCTTAGAAGACTGAGTTTCAGCCGCAGGCGGCTTGGGCCTGCGGGAGCAAAGACTGTGGCTGCGCAACTCCCCGAGGGCGCCGCCTGCGGGAGCTAAGGTTTAAGAATAGCAAACTCGGTCCGGAGGGGGTTAAGCTCATTTCGGAGCGGCTGCATGAGCTGTCTCAGCTCCGTTATTTAATGAGCTATGATGACCTGCTTGGGCAGGAAGGTGCTAAGACACCGTTTCGCAAACCTCTAAATAGAATAAATTAGAGAATTCATGTATGTCTTTCAGGCATCAACCAAGAAAGGCGCACATGATTCCCTCGACT
>JAYTHP010000124.1:0-4095 GCA_043732485.1 Oligoflexia bacterium | reverse complement strand
CTGAGCGAAGTGCCACGCCGAGGTCACTCCCAGCCTGAGCCTGGTCCTGAACCCCTTCACCGCCACCACCCTCATCAGGCGCGGGGGCGGGGGCGGGTGCTGCGTGACCCGCCCCCGCCATCTGCTCATGGATCTGGGCCAGTAAATCGCTGCCATCGGTTTGCGCAAGATAATCGCGACTGAGCGCCTGGATCATCTTCAAGACGTGATCATTACAGGCCAACAACAAGGAAATAGCCCCCGACTCGACGGCAATTTCTTTTTTCTTCAGCTTTAGAAGATAGGACTCTAATTCATGAGTAAAAGCACCCAGTTGATCAAAACCAACCGCCTTAGCGCTCCCTTTTAAATTATGCGCCAAGCGAAAAATTTGCTCAAGCAGCTCGGGATTTTGCGGCTCAGACTCGAGTTGCAAGAAGCATTTCTCAGTATCCGCCATCAGTTGCGAGGCTTCTTCCAAAAATCCCGCTTTAATTTCCTTTTCAAAATCATCCATTCGTGAGCTTCCACTCCCTGCGTTTTTTAAAGAAAAAACCAACCACTTTGCTTGCAACCCACCCAGCCGCCACCAAAGTCCCCCTAGACTAGTAAAAGCCCCGCGAAAGAACAGCAAAGCAAACTGTGGGCCTGTCCTTTCCTTCGGCGCAACCGGGAGTTTCCTTAAAAGGATTTTGCCGCGTCTCACTGCCCTTGATTGATGACTCAATACGCGATGACTCAAGACGATACGCGACCATCACCCCCACTTTGCCCTCTCCCACCGGCAAGGCCGTGTGTCCCAGACGACCTAGGTCGCACCCAACCCGGCGAAGAGTGCCCCCCCCTCGAGCCAAAAGCCTTACGCAAGCAACACCCCTTTCAGCTCTGCGCAGCGGAGATCTGCTGAAAAACCGCGCCCCGCATCAATTCGAGGCGCGCTTTAGGCAGGTGCGAGCTAGCGGTGGGTCTTTGGTGAATCTAATAACTGACTAGATTAGTATACTTTTAGGCGAAAGTTTCTTATCATTAGAAGACGCATTAGAAGATGCATAAAAAGAGGCAGTGAAGGTACAAGGCGGAAAGTGAAGAGACGGGAGAGAGACCTCAAGCGCTGCGGGCTGACCGGGAAATCACCGCACAGGGCTTGCTCTATGCGACGCACCATTTTCTATTTCCTGATGCAAAGGGCTCTCAAGGACGCTTATAAGCAAAGAGTAGACCTCAGGGAGGTTACTCAAACAAAACTCGTAGCAACGGGCAGTACGCAAAGATTAAATAAAAAGAGTTCAGCAGCAGACTGGACGAGCGCAAAAAGAGAATCATTTATAAGAAAGGGAAGAGTTTTAAAGAGAAGGCTCCGCCAGCCGAACTGTTCGTCATGCACGGAAAGCAGCACTCACTCTAACTTTGCGCGACACTGGGGCGCGCGCACCAGGTAACCGCCGACCTACCCCAGAGCGGGGGATGGCTCAAGAGTGGAGAAGAGCTTGGCAGCCCATGGGATCGCAAGGGTGCACTGAGGCCGAACACGGCTTGAGCGCACGAGCAACCGAAGGAGAAATTTTGGACTTAAGAGATTTTGGCAGGTTTTCAAGCCAGGCTGATCACCGACACCGTCAGCCGCGCAAGACACCGAATGCACACAAAAAAAACCACCCTCAACTTAACCCTGCAGCAATCGTTGCTGCAGAACGCACCTGAGGTGAATCATCGAAAGGAAGGCTACCGCTATGCTAAACTTCAACCGCCCATTTAACCCAATCGCCATTCCAACCTCCGGCCCAACTTCCCGGCTCGCTTCGATCGGTCACTTGCTCCTCGGCGCCGCCCTCTTGCTCGTCCCCTCCCTCTCCTACTCAGACCTGAGCAAAACGCGAATACCGCTGCACCCGATCCTCAGCCACGATCGCATCCAGAGTCTGAAAGACCAGGAACGCGAATGGCAAGGATCTCGCTTACTTGAGGGTCGACCACCGACTGACCAGAATGACCAGAATCAAATGAAGAGAAGTTTCACGAATCAGCCTCAAAGAAAATCACCCCTGGGTGAGTCCAACCGCCAGAGTTCCAACCCAACACCTGGTGAAACCATCAGCCTGACGGCAGCGAAGGCTCAGCCGATGAGTGCTGGGGGTGTGGGCGGTGACCAAAGACTCGAACAAACAGTGTCAAAGGCTCCAAAAGAGCCGATGCCTGAGTCCTATCCTATTTTTTTTAAGTAGAATTTTTTGACTTTAACTCTTAGACGACGCAAGAAAATGAGATAAAAGACCGCGCAGAGCTCCTTTTCATGCAAGAGGTTGCAACCTACATGAAATCACTCAAACTTAACTTTCAGAAAGTCATCACTCTGGCGCTGGAGGAATTCACTGCCGCAGGTTTTAACACTGAATCAAAAACAATTGACGATACAGCAGGGCAACCACAATGAAAGAGGCCTAGAAAAAGCGCGAACAGGCGATGCAAAAAAAGCAAGAGAAAGGAGTCGTTTACCTTCAGTCGCGGGCAGGAGAAAACAATCAGCTTGAAGGGAGTTTTTCTATTTTCTTCAAGGGAACAAAAAGAGAAAACCGCTCTGCATGCATCATTTCTTATGTTTTCCAAACGTCCCGCCCGCCTTGCCAGACTGTTTGGGATCAACAGTGCGGGAGGCCGCAATCTGAGCCTTGGCCGTTTTTATTGCTTTTTTGATCTCTTGCGCCTCATTGTCAACCAGTGCCCACTCACCGCGCTCAAGACTCTCTAGAATTTCTGTTTCCTCGCGCGAGAGTCTTTTTTTTTGGTCATGCTTATCCCATTAAGCTTTTCTAGTCCTGATTGAGAGTGATCACGAATCCTGGCTTAAGCGCGTAATCGATAAAAATCTCACACAAGTTTGTACTTGAGACGATCGCAAGGGTTGCATCTGGCTAAAGCTCAGCCCTAACCATTGATCTTGCCGCTTGGCGCCGCATCAGCTCGACTGCATCACTTGAAGGATAACCCGAAATGGTTTTATACTTTTTACACTTCACTGCCTCAAGGCAATGGTTGTCTCCTCTTTTGCTGGTCACCTGCTTACTCTTTTTTTTCCGCTGATCATTGCTGTCTGTGCTGCTGTCGATGGCCAACTCATGCAGTCCTACAAGGAATTTTACGCATTAAAAGCCGAGGGTTGAGTCCCAGAACACCACAATCACGACCCGCCTGACAAGTCTCGCTTAACCACTCCACCGTCCAAGGCGATGTCATGGCCGACCTAGGGTCCCCCGCCCCCAGTTCCTTCCTCAGCGTCCCACTTTTAAGCAACCAGGCGCAGGGACGACTCAGATCACCTCGGCTTGCCGCCGTTAGTTTTCCATTTTTTTTACTTCAATGCCCGAAAAGTCCAATATTTTCAAAGAGTCCTGACTGCGATAGCTTTCGGCGTAATAGACCGTTTTCACGTTACCCAAATTAATTAATCGCTTGGCACAAGCCACACAAGGCAGATGGGTGACAAACACGATCTTTTCGAGGTTCCGCGGCACGTCGCAGTGAATCACCGCATTTTCCTCCGAATGTAGGCAGCCGCAATTGCCAGGCTCGTTACGATCACAGCAGTTGGGCAAGCCGGTGGCATTGCCGTTATAGCCAATGGCCAGCACTTTTCTAAAATCCGGGCTGGTAATCACCGTGCCGACTTGTAACCTACTGCAGGTGGAACGCGCAGCCAGCGAGCGCGCCAGGCTCAAGTAGATCTCTTGGAAGGAAGGCCTGGCGGGTTTGCCAGGCGTGGGCTTCTGCGAGGCGCTTTGAGAAGCACCTTGAGAGGAACGAAGAGGACGGAAGTTGCTGGTGGTGGTGGTCGCGAGGCGCTTTTTTGTACTTTTCATTTCATTCTACCCTGTCACCCTACCTGGTCATCCACCCTTGCGTCCCCACCCAGCATCCCACTGTTCAGACATGGACGTGTGTCAGGTAAAAGCTCAGCTCTTGGATCGACTGATGGACATCGTCTAGGGCCCGGTGGGAATTCCCCTTGGGAAAGTGCAAGCCATAGCGTTCGCGAAAGACCTCTTTAAAGGAGCTCACATCCAGCAGCCGGTAATGCAGGCGCTCAGCCAGGCGACCGAGGTAAGCATCCACGAAGCGCCG
>JAYTHP010000123.1:0-1139 GCA_043732485.1 Oligoflexia bacterium | reverse complement strand
ACGCTGAGCAGCAACCAGGGCGTCTCGTTTTACAGCTTGAGCTCGTTTCTTGAGAGCTTGGGCTCAGGCGGTTGCAGCAGTGGGGTGGTTTACAGCTTAGGAACCAGTAATTCTGGCCCCTGGAAGTACTGGAGAGGATCGGCTTGGGCGACGGCTGGTGGCACCACGGCTGCCGCTAATGCGGCAACGGTGGTGAGTAGTAATCTTGGATCGTTTGGCGCGACCGCTTCGGTCTATTTTAAGACTTTCTTTCAATCTTCTGGCAGCAGTGCGTGTGAGTTAAACCAGCTGCAGCTCAGTGGCACGGACTAGCCTAAAAGCGAGTGGCGCCCTGGTTGACGGGTGGGTGAGGTGGGAGAGCTTGGGCTTTGAAAACCCGTGGGCCCTACGCGCCTCTCATAGCGAAAATTTGCTCCCCCGCAGCATTGCAAGTTTCTAGGTGAGGCGAGGAAGAGAGTGTGTGTGTTTCTTCCCAGCTCTACTGGATCGTTTTCGCTCGTTAAGGCTCCGGGGCCTCAACGGGTAAGGCGAGCTTGGGTCTCTCAAGCGGCCACAAGAGAGGAGCGGGTTCTTCAGGCTTAATGAAGCGCGTCGCACCAATGCAGGGCTGGCACAGGGTTTGCGGTACGATGGTCGCGCTCCAGGCCTCAGTCAAATCGCCAATAAGTGGAAAAATCAGCCAAGTCTCAAGCATGAAGAGAAACTGCGTACGCTCTTCTGGCACGGTGAGCATCTTGCGGTTGAGCTTGAGATTGTTGCGGCTGTTTTGCGTGAGAAACGCGAGGAGTGAATGAGAGTGCGCATCGAGGGTGGATTGAAAGCAGGTGACAGGCGCGGGGGAGGGAGCTCCCGGCAGGGGGTTTGATGCGATGCTTTGATACAAAATCGCCTGGGGAACGGGCAGGGTGCCAAAAAAAGTGGTCACACAGGCTGGGATTTTCTTTTCTTTCGGGGGCGGGAGCAGTTGCCAGCTCGGTGATGGCTCAAACTGAAATTGCCACTCTAGTACATCACTGTCGGTGAGAGTTTTAGGTGCTGATTTTTTAGATTGTTTGCCGGCAGATTTTTTTTTGGGTTGACCGGGTTTTGCGAGGGGGGTGGGCTTGACCCACGTTTGCAAACACGCCTGGGCGGCTTGG
>JAYTHP010000122.1:0-1152 GCA_043732485.1 Oligoflexia bacterium | reverse complement strand
GGTTTTGGTTGTGATTCAAGCTCTCCAAGCTTTGCACCATGCCATGTAGGCGCATTTGCTTGAGTTTTTCTAAAGTCTGATCGTTAGTCATAGGAATGCCTTTCTGTCACTGAGTGCCTCTCAGTCTAAGTTGCGGAAGCAGGTCAAGAGGGTTTCATCCCACCTCCTGTCTCAGCAGCACTGGCTGGCGCTAACGCTTGCCGCCAGCCTTGCTCCAGACGATCGGCCCGGGTCACCGCCTCTAACCGTCTGATTTCACTCGCTTTCAATTGCTCCTTGAATTGAATGACCTGCTCTTGCTGCTGGCCCAGCTGCGCGGTGATCTGTTTGAGCTCAGCTGCCTGGTGCGCTTCCTGTTGTAAGTGCTGTGCTTGCTCTTCTTCCAGCTTTTGTACCAAAGCCAAGAATTCGCCTTGATCCTTTTGCCACTCGGCCTGCGCGCTCTGATGCAGCTGACGCGCTTGAGCAAAGTGATGCTCCGCTTTCTGCTGCTTCCACGCTGCGAGGTGGGGCCCGAGGGTGGTAAAGCTGCCCGTTTTAAGATCGTCGCGGATCGCTTTATAGGTCAGTTCCTGCCCCGAGGCCAATAAACGGTCAGCGGCTTCAAAGACTTGAACTTGGGAAATGCCTTGAGAGGGGTGCATGGTGAGTTTCTCCTGGGTTGCAGCTGTAGGCTACGTAGCAACGCTACAGCGATTACAGCTGACGGGGGGTTTTTTAGTGATAATGGCCTTTGCCACGTAAATTCAGGCTGCTGTTCTGAGGGGTTGCCGCCGGGAAAGTCACCTCCTCGGGGCTGGCATTGCCAGCCGCCTCTTCCATGTGGTTGTGCAACATCGCCTTGAGCGCCCGGTAATCGATCAGTTCATGCTCCCGGCCATTCACTGAGGCCTTCTCCAGCCGCTGGGCACCAAATTCGCGCTCCAACGACATCAACCCCATCGCCGCCTTGGCCCCTTGATGAGGGTGGGCCTTCGAGGCCAGGATCGACTGGGTCATCCAGTGGGTGGCAGGGCCTACCTTCTCGGCCCAGGTCAAGAGCCGCTCAGGCTCCCAAATGCCCCCCGCCTGATGCTGCGGTGGCATGTGCTCCGACAGTGTGCTTTTACCCCATTGCACCGCTGAGCGCGGGTGACTGGCCACCCGTCTGGA
>JAYTHP010000121.1:0-13088 GCA_043732485.1 Oligoflexia bacterium | reverse complement strand
TCTTTTCGCTGTCGCAACTGAGCTATCAGTACCCGAGCGAGTTGATTCCGGCAGGCCACACCCAGCAAAGTTACTTGGCTGAGCAAGTCATGTTAGGCGCCCACCAAATTTACCGTGGCGTGATTCATCCGGACGTGGCAGCCCTGATTCGCAAGGAGCTGGAGCTGATTGCCGAGAAGAACTATGCCAGTTATTTTCTCACCATTTTTGATATCGTTAACTTTGCAAAACAGCGCGGGATTCTTTGCCAGGGTCGAGGATCGGCTGCTAATTCGATCACTTGTTACTGTTTAGGGATCACGGTGATTGATCCGCTGGAGATGAATCTACTGTTTGAGCGCTTTATGAGTCGTGAGCGCGACGAGCCGCCTGATATTGATGTAGATTTTGAGCACGAGCGACGCGAGGAGGTGATTCAATACGTTTACGAGCGTTACGGGCGTGACCGCGCAGCAATGGTGGCAGCGGTGCGTACCTACCGCAGTCGCAGTGCTTTTTTAGAGTTAAGTCAGGCCTTTGGGGTGCCAGTCGGGGTGTTGTCTGCGGACCGATTGTCTCGCGATTTTCCGGCCAAGGCCAACCATCATCGCCCGCTGATTGAGCGGCTTGCCGGGCAATTACACGGCGTGCCGCGGCATCTTTCGATTCACTCCGGTGGTTTTACCCTCTCGCACGCCCCGATCACCGAAACGGTGCCGGTGGAGCCGGCCCGGATGGCGCGTCGGACCATTGTGCAGTGGGATAAAAATGACTTAGAGATAGTAGGCTTGCTGAAGCTTGATCTTCTCTCCCTGGGGTTTTTAACCGCCTTGCATCGTTGCTTGGACCTGCTCGGGATAAAGTGGGCTGAGTTACCTTCGGAGGATGTCGCCACCTACGACATGATTTGCCGCGCCGAAACCGAAGGCTGCTTTCAAATCGAATCCCGTGCCCAGCGCGCTATCCTCCCGCGCACGCTGCCTCGCACCTTTTACGATCTCGTCGTGCAAGTCGCCATTGTCAGGCCAGGTCCCTCAGCAGGCGACATGATCAAGCCTTACTTGCAGCGCCGCGAAGCCGCCAGGCGCGGACAACCCTATGTTAGTCCCCATCCCCAGTTGGAGCCGATTCTCGGGCGTACCTATGGAATCCCGATTTTTCAGGAGCAGATGATGAAGGTGGCCATGGTACAAGCAGGGTTTTCTCCGGGGGAGGCTGACCAGTTGCGGCGGCTGATTGCCGACACCCGCTCTCCTGAAAAAATGCTGTTGATGGGGGAAAAACTTTATCAAGGTTTAATCAACAGTGGTTTGTCGGCGGAGTGGGCCTCCGAGCTCTTTGGTTACTTTAAGGGCTATGCCCATTACGGCTTCCCCGAGTCACATGCTGCCTCGTTTGCAAAAATTGCTTATGCCTCAGCCTACCTCAAGTGCCATCACCCCGCAGAATTCCTGATCGCCTTGATTAATTCCCAGCCCATGGGGTTCTATTCTATCGATACCCTCATTCACGGGGCGCAGCGCCAAGGCGTTGAGGTGCGAGCGATTGATCCTCATGCTTCTAGCTGGGATGCCACTTTGGAAGCGCCAGGCGTCGTCAGGATGGGTTTCCGGAACGTCCGCAAGATCAGACGGCAAGACGTCTGCGGGGAGCAAAATCAGACTACGCTTGCATTGCCCCAGAGCAGCTCAGCTGGCCGTTTTTCACCCAACGAGCGCGGCGGTGGCGTTGGTGGTGGCGAAGCTGCAAGGGCTGGAGAGCAGCAGCAGGCGGAGAGCAGTTCGCAAAAAGTCCTACAGCACTGCTTTCGGGTGTTGGAGTTTGAGCGACAGCGGGCGCGCTTTACTGATTTCTATGATTTCATGCGACGTACGCGCTTTTCCCAAGACGTCCTAGAGCGCTTGATTCTTGGCGACGTGTTTGCCTGTTTTGGTCACGATCAGCGCCATACCCTTTGGCAGGCGCTGGCCTATCGGCAAACCTTGCAAGGGGTAATTCATCCCAGCTGGGAGCAACTGAGCTTTGAAGGTCTCAGGCAACGACAACACCAGCACCCGCAGCAGCAGCAGGGAGCGCACCCCGGACGACCGCAAACCCAGCAAAGCGCGTCTAACTCTCCTCCGGCTGGTACTGGTTTGGCTCGCCTCCAGACCTTTGCGCCGATGAGTCGACTGGCAGAGGTGCGAGCCGAGGAGCGAGCCTTTGGCTATTCGGTGAAAGGAAATGTCATGAGTGCCCTGCGACCGATGCTACCTCCTGACGCTCTCTATCACTCCAGTCAGTCGCTAAAAACCTTGCGCTCAGGGACCGAGGTCGATTTCTTGGGCATTTTAAAGATCAAGCAACGACCACCGACTGCCAAAGGAGTGACTTTTTTGACCTTTGAGGATGAGTGGGGGAGTGTCGATGGTATTATTCCTGTAGATTTTTTTGAAAGGTTACAGCGAGAGTTGCCCTACGGTCTGGAGCCAGGACGGGTGTTTGCGGTCAGGGGTCAGTTGCAGAAAAGAGGGCAACTGGTCTCCTTGCTTCTCAAAGACATGCGGCGTTTTGTCATGCCTGAGGAGGTCTCTTAGAGGAGATGCCTGGGCTAAAGGTTCTAAGCGAGGGGGGGGGTTGGGTGAGCGTTGAGCGGCGAGGCCTAAGACTCAGTGGTGTCGGCTTGCGGCGGCACTTGTAGGCGTAGCCACTCACAGACGTCTGCAAAACTTTGCTCGGAGACGTCATGCGCCAGTTCTGGATAGGTCTGACTTTGAAAAGCGATTCGCAGTTTTTTTAAGGCGGCTTGGGTTTCTTGGAAAAAAGCCAAGGGTAAGACCTGGTCTTTGGCGCCGTGGTGCAGTAATAAAGGAGGAGTCGTGCTGCTCGCAGACGAGGGTGTATTTACTTCGTTAAGAGGCGGTGGCAGGGGGGGGGCCTGTGGGGAGGCCAGCTTCAGTTCTGGGAGCAGACAGCCACTGAGTGCAACGCTTGCGGCAAGGAAGCCTGAGGTAGCGCGAGTCAGTGCTAGCGTCAGCATAGCGCCTTGACTAAAGCCCAGGAGCACGAGCTTAGGGTGATGGGACCCTACCACCGGGTATTTGGCTTGCACTTGCTGGAGAAACGTCAACAGCCGCGCGCAGGCTGCTTGCGCCTCATCAAAGCCGTAAAAATACTGGGTTCGCGGCTGGGCGCGTGAGTCACTTGAAAACGGTGGGCTTGAAAACCAATAAAAGGCCCCAGGGCTGTGCTCGCTTGCCGCCTGTAGGGTCAGCGGCGCCCGCACAAAGAGCGTTCGGAAGTAAGGTGGCAGCTGAGGATGGCAATCGTAAAAGTCTAGTTCGTGCGAGTATTTACCGTGTAAAACAATCAGCACCGGCGCAGCCGTCGTGACGTCAGCACGGTTGGGTGCGACCTCACGGTAGCTGAGGCACAAATCGGTTTGTAAGGGGTGGGGAGTTTTGGGTGTCAAAGACATCACGGGGATGCACCGGACCTTTCTTGGGGTGGAGCGCAAAGGGGGAGGGAAGCGGTGAGGCGTTGCGCTCAGACAGTTTTAGGCGAAAAAGGGCAAAAAAGACAATCAAGGAAGCGTGCTTGATGCAGAAAACTTTTCCTGCCAGCCCGGCGTCCAGGCAGCTGTGGATCGAAAAACCGGGGCCTTGAGTTGACGAGAGGCTGATTTGTCGATAAGGGTGTAAGGGAGCAAGTATCAAAAACAAACTGCCTGCCGACTTAGCAGGGCGTGCCACCCTTTCTAGATTGCATCCCCTGGTGGTTTGAGAAACCAGCACTAAAAAAAGCAAGTTTGTTAAAATGAAAGTTCTGCAACACTCGTGTCCCCCTCACTCAAGTCAAGAAAAGAGAAAAAAAATGAAGAAAAATAACTCGCCTGCCTCGCTCCGCAAAACCTCCTCCGCCCTTGCGGGAAAAAGCCTGGATGGTTTTTTCGGGATGAACGGCAATCAGCGAAGAAAAATTGCCGATGGTTTGGAGACTCTTCTGGCTGACACTTACACCTTGTATTTGCAAACCCAAAATTTTCACTGGAATGTGACGGGGGTGCATTTTAGATCCTTGCATTTAATGTTTGAGAGTCAGTATCAGGAGCTTGCAGCGAGTGTAGATGAGATTGCTGAGCGGATCAGGGCGGTGGGTTATTTTGTGCCTGCCACCTTTCAGTCTTTCTCAAGCCAGGCGACGCTGAAAGAAGTGGAAGGGGTCTTGTCCGCTGAGGAGATGGTAGGTTACTTGTTAAAAGGCCAGTCCGTGGTAATTCTTGCGATTCGGGCACTTTACCCTGCGGTAGAAGCCGCCTGTGATCATGCAACTGCGGACCTTTTGGCTCGCAGACTGGGTTATCATGAGAAAACCGCCTGGATGCTGAGAAGCTTAAAATTGGCGTAGGCCGGGGGCCCTGAACGCAGCGGGCGCAAGCTAGTCTGAGTGCCTCGCGCAATTTTTTTAAAAAATCACCCAAAAAATCCTGCAGAGAACGCATGTTTTTTTGCCCGCTTGATATGAAAAAAAATATTGAACCTCTCATCTTAGAAATTCTTGAAACAAAAAAAATAAAAAGCCAGGCGCAACTCCTCAAGCAGCTTGCCGTCAAAGGACTGGTGACCGACCAGTCGAATCTTTCAAGGACGCTCAGGCGCTTAAAAATTGGCAAGGTTAACGGAGCTTACTGCAAGGATCAGCCGGAGCAAAACATCCTAAGCAGTACTTTGTGGGTGGGAGAGATTCAACTCATCCCTTTGTCGCCTCACTTTCTTGTTTTAAAAATGCTTCCCGGTCACGCCCAATCGCTTGCAGCCAGGCTCGATCAGGCCCATCTGGAAGGGCTGCTTGCAACCCTTGCAGGCGATGATACACTTTTGTGCATGTTGAGTCAGGACCAGCCGAGTGGGAGAGTGCAAGAGCGGATCGTCCTGTTTTTACAAGAGAAAAAGCAACTCTTCCCCGCACGCTCTTTTGTGCCCGCCAAAGAGCGCTAGAAAAAAAGGCTCCTGGTGTCGCAAGGCGAGTGGGGCTAGCCCGTCCACTGGGTCGCGCTTTCACGTCAATTCCCTTAAATTTTTTGCCGATTTTTTACTTAAAAAGTTAATGCTTGCAGGTCCACGGCATCTTCGGTTTCTAAAACGTCGGCGCTCAGCTTCCGGAGCCAAGAGCGAAAGGATCCTTTCTTCTTCACCTGAGTGTCAGCACCATTTCCGGGTTGATCATCAGCTAATCCGCGTAAGAGTTGCGCTGAAGCCTCCCCATCATAAGGCGCATCGCTTCCGAGTGCGGGCTCAGGCGTTTCAAGAGGCTCAAGATTCCCAGGCTTTAAAGACGCTTGACGCCAAAGCGGACTTTGCAGCCGCTTTTGCTGCGCTTCAGCAAACTCCAGGGAAAGCACTTGTTCACTCAGTGCGTCCTTCAGGAGCGAGTAGGTGAGGCTGTTGAGATTGAGCTGGCCGCTTAAGCCTTGGAAAAAAGCTTGCAGTAAGACGGGCTCCTGTTTCGGCGATTGCGGGAGGAAGGAGTGATACTGTTCCACTGTCCCGATGACCTGATAGAGAAAATCTGCGAACTCCTGCGTTTGCAGGGCGATCTTTTGCATGATTTTTTGTCCTCGCGTCAAGGGGGGATTAAGCATTAAGGGGGCAAGCGAACCTTCAGGCGTAGTGGGTGAGGAGAGTTGGGAGAAGGTCTCCTCCGTGAGGATCAGCTGCTGATCGAAGAGCGCTAATAACTGCTCAAAGGCCCCCTCTTGATTCAAGTTGAGCGGGGCGTTGTAGGTTTCTTGCGGGGGGTAGGCCTGTTGCAGGAGTTTTCGCTCCATGCTGTTAGTATTTTGAAAGAGCGCTTCTAGCAGGGGCTGAGGCCTGTCACTGAGTAAGGGCAGCGCGTTGAGCTGCAAGCGAATGGCGCTTGGTAGCAGCGGGTGATCGCTCAGGAGGATCGGGAGATCGACCAGCGACAAAAAGCCCAAGATGGGGAAGTAATGACACTGGGTGAGCGGTAGGACGTAAAGCTTGCGGCAAGAGGTCTGGAGTTGCTCGGTGATTTGACTCGCAGGCGCTTGGGCATCAAGCGAGAGAAAAACTGCTTCCTGGTCTGGGAGGTATTGTCGTATTAGCTCTTCGCCGTGCGGGATGACTAAAAGAATAGGCCCTGATTTGGCGCTTTTTTTTGTGAGCAATTTTACGAACGCTGCGACCTGCTTTTTAAGGGCCTGCTGTAAGGGTGATCCGTTGAGTTCATGGATACTTTCCGGCAGAAAGCTCGGAGGCAGGCCAGAGAGAAAACTGACATGCAAGACGTTTTGCGTGGCTTGTGACTTGTGGGTGAGCGCGAAAAGTGACTTCAGACGGGCTAAACGTTGGGGCTCGATTTCTTTGGCAAGCGCGTCCAAGGAGTGGGCAAGGTAGCCTGCTCGTTTTTCACGCGGCAGGAGAAGCAACTCGTCGAGCTCCGGGGGAGTGCTGACTCCTGCTTGCTGGGGACCCAAGCCAGGGCCCGCCAGAAAGGCTTGTTTGTCTTCACCCCAGAGAAATTCTTCTTGATGACTGTCATTAAAAAAACTACTACTCCAAAAGTGACGCTTGGATCGCAGACGGTCCTTGAGTTCTTTTTTCAGTAACGAGGGGTGGAGTCTGCTGCCATCGGAAAATTCAAATAAGTAATGAGATCCCTCGGGCAGGCGGATTTGATCCTCATTTTCTGGCGCGCGAATCAGTCGCCAACGACTCTTGGGCAACGCGGGGGAGTTCTCGCTCTCCATCACGTCTTTGCGGTAAAGGTCTTGCAAAACTTTTCTGGCGCGCGCATCGAGGAGTAGCGAGACTTGCACGTCAGCAAGAAATTGATTTCTCTCAATCAGTTTTCGCAGTCGTAAGGCGCTCCACCAGGTGTGGGCAATCCAACTCGAGCCATGGGTGCTGCCAGTGAGATCAAAGGCGAGGTTTTTGCGATCGGCGCGAAGAGGCCTTGGGTACCAGAAGTCGGCGAGAGTGAATATAAGGGAGCCCATTAGGATTTTTTTTAACAAGGTCTTCATGGTATTTCGGGTTAACTTATTTTTTTTTTGAAAACAAGCTAATTTCTCTGCCAACTTTTCAGAAAGTGAAGGCGTTTAGAAGCAGTGGAGGAGATCTCCCCGGAATAAGCAACGGCAGCGGGAAAAATGCCTCGGCTTTTAGTCTCGAATGCGGCGTTTGCTTAGCACCGTGAGCGGTGGACTCAAAAGCGAGACGCGAATCTTTTTTCCCTTAATTTGTCCCATCTTAAGCCGGGTGAGTAGGTCATAAATCGTGCCCCGCATTTGACTAGAAATTGCCACAAAGGAAACGTGGTCGTGGATTTCAATATTACCCACCCAGGCGCCCTCTAGTCTCCCGGCTTCACCGGTGAGCGCCCCTAGAAGGTCTCCCGGACGCAGTTTGTCTTTGCGTCCGGCTGCAAAACACAAGGTATTCATCAGCGCGGGCTGTGGGGTGTGGCTTGCGGCTTGCAAGGCGGAGTCCTCAGGTAAAGTTTTTGCCGCAATCTGACAGCTGAGGCGTTTTTCTAGCGAGTTCACGCGCCCGGATTCTTGGGGGTGAACGAGCGACACGGCCATTCCCTTTTTTCCAGCGCGTCCGGTGCGCCCGATCCGGTGAACGTAACTTTCCCACTGCTTGGGGAACTCAAAGTTGATGACCAATCCGAGATGGGCAACATCTAAGCCGCGCGCCGCAACGTCGGTGGCGACTAGCACCCGGACGCTTTGGTGCCGAAAGAGCACCAGGATGCGATCGCGTTGGGCTTGGTCTAAATCACCTTGCAAACCGGCAACGCTGATTTGCAGTGCGCTAAGATCTGCGACCAGTTGAGTGACCGAGGCCTTGAAGTTGCAAAAAATAAGAATCGAGGTGTGTGGGTATTTCTCAATCAGCCAGACTAAAGCGGCAAGCTTCTGGGCGGGCGGGGTGAGGTAATAGCTTTGCCGGATCTGATCGTTCACCGCACCTTCTGGCCCGGCAGTTTCTGGGCTGGCGTCGTGGGTGTCTTTGCTGCCGTCGGCGTCGCTGTCTCTCGCATGACCTGAGTCCCGTCCCGCAAGCTTTGCGGGGGAGGGGTGTTGGGAGCGAACAAAGTGTGGCTGATGTTGATAGGTCTGGCTGAGCTCTTGGATGGTGGCCGGAAAGGTGGCGGAAAAAAAGAGCGTTTGCCGTTTCTCAGGCAAATAGCGATGGATCGCCTCGAGCTCCTTTTGAAAGCCCATTTCTAGGATCCGATCGGCTTCGTCAAGCACCCAGGTCTGAAGCTGATCTAGCACGAGCGATTTGCGCATGAGGTGATCTAACACCCGGCCGGGTGTGCCGACGGTGATGTGAACGCCTCGTTTTAAGGCTTGAACTTGCGGGCCCATGGGAACGCCGCCGGAGAGTCCTAGGACTTGTAAGTCTGGAATTTTGCGGCCTAATTTTCGAATCTCACTGAGCACTTGGCCGGCTAGTTCTCGGGTGGGGCAAAGCACTAGTGCTTGCATCGCTTTGGTTTTGACCTTAACCGTTTGCAAGAGTGCGGCACTAAAGGCCAGTGTTTTACCGCTGCCGGTTTGTGCCTGGGCAATTACATCCAAGCCTGCCAGTAACAGTGGTAGGCTTTGGGCTTGGATCGGGGTCATCTCCTGGAACCCGAGCTCTTGGATCACGGCTTGCAACGCGGGAGAGAGCGCGAGGCTGCTAAAAGCCTTCACAGGGTCGCTTTTGTTCGTGGTGGCAGTTGCGGCACGGGAGGAGGGGGGGTCGGGAGTGAGACGGGGTGATTTAACCATAATGTGTGCGAGGTTATCACTGATTGTCCGGGCTGGCTAATGAGAAAAAAAAGAGCGAGCGTCACCGTCGCGTCACTGCCGCGTCAATGATCCTCTGGTGAGCCTACGGGTCGCAGGCAAAGGAAAGGGGGGGAGCGGCTGCACTCCAAAAGACTTTTTGTGCTCGTGTGGGTGAGAAACAATTGTGCAAAAGCCTGAAAAGTGGAAGACTCAAGCTACGAGGTTTCAAGATTTTAGCAAAAAAGAGGAACACATCATCCCATGAACAATGAAAAAGTGGATCATCCGGTTTTAACTCAAGCTGAAGCCCAAGAGCGTGCCCGCTGGTTGGGGAGCGTCAAGTATCACTTGCATCTGAAAATCCCCCGCCAAGGTGAGACTTTTTCCGGGGTCATGGAAATTGACTTTGAAAAACGTGCCGAGCCTCTCGTGTCTGGTGAGGCGGAGAGTGAGCCCCATCAGGCCGAGCCTGCGCGCTTTTTCGTTGATTTCTTTCAAGGCGAGGTGCAGGCGCTCAAGGTGAACCAGGTGGCAAGGAAAGTGCACGGGGGGGGTCTTAAAAACCAGGACGGCGAGCCTGCGGGCGATCACGATCTGCTCCAGGTTGCCTCTTATCAGGGTGTCAGAATCTTGATTCCTTCGGCGTTCTTAAAAGTCGGACGCAACCATCTGGAAATTACCTTCACACAAAACTTTAGTAATCAAGGGGTTGGCTTTCAAAGGACGGTCGATCAGCAAGATGGCCAAGTCTATTTCTATACCAACTCTGAGCCTTTCAACGCCAATCGTTCCTTCCCGCTGTTTGATCAGCCGGATCTGAAGGCCCGCTATGAAGTTACGGTGGATGCGGATCCCAGTTGGCAGGTCATCGGCAATACCAAGGCCGATGACGACCACGCCCCTTCGGCAACGGCTGAGCCCAGTGTTTTAACCGACTCACAAGGCGATTTGTATCGTCGCTGGCATTTTCCGGCCAAGAAGGTCTTTAGCACTTACCTGTTTGCGTTAGTGGTGGGGCCTTACCATCGTTGGGACTCGGTTTACGAGCGTGAGCTGACCGGTGAGAAAGTGCCGCTCAGTTTGTATGCTCGCAAGTCGATGGTTAGTTATTTGGAAAAAGACGTACAAAACTGGTTCAAAATCACCCAAGAGGGCTTTCGCTTTTTTGAAAAGTCCTTTGGCCAGCCCTACCCGTTTGAGAAATACGACCAGATCTTGTGTCCCGATTATAATATGGGGGCGATGGAGAACGTCGGAGCGGTGACCTTTAATGAGAGCTATATCTTCCGCTCTGACCCGACGCTGCTGCAAATCTATCACCGCGCTACCACGATTACCCATGAGCTTGCCCACATGTGGTTTGGCAATCTCGTGACCTTGCGCTGGTGGGATGACCTTTGGCTCAATGAGAGTTTTGCTACGGTTTACAGTAACTTAGCAAACAGCTATTTTCCCACTGCCATTGATCCGCGCATCTCCGAGCGCGACGTCTGGCAGTTCTTTAATGCCCAGGAAAAAAACTGGGGCTATCATGAAGATGATGAGATTACGACCCACCCGATTGTCGGGCAAGCAAAAGACACGCTTGAGGCGGACGCCATTTTTGATGGTTTGACTTATGGCAAGGGGGCTGCTGTGCTGAAGCAGCTAATTTTTGTGATTGGCGAGCAGGCCTTGGTGAAAGGGTTGCAAAGTTACTTCCAGAAGTTTCGTTTCTTGAACGCCACTCGCCATGATTTTCTGGCAAGCCTGGGGGCTGCAGCCGGGATTGACTTAAAGGCCTGGGACGAGAGTTGGCTCAAGACGCAAGGCACCAACGCGGTGCAAGTCCTGACCAAAAGTAATCCTGACGGCACGATTGCCGAGTTGGTGTTGGAGCAGTTTGCCTCGGAGCTGGACGACACCCAGACCCTGCGCTCTCATAAAACTCTGCTGGGGTTCTATGATCTTACCCCAGCCGGGGAGCTGAAATTGCGACAAGTCTTGCCGGTGGTTTACCAAGGAGCAAAAACGACGGTTCCCGCGGCTCAAGGGCTTGTAAAGCCAGCGTTTCTTTTCCCCAACGTTGATGATCACGATTTTGTCAGGGTGATTCTAGACCGGGAAAGTTTGGCCACCTTGCACAGCCATTTAGGGAAAATTCAAGACCCCTTCTTAAGACAAGTGTTGTGGGAAACCCTGTGGAAGATGGTGGAGCATGCTCAGCTCAGTGCCCAGGAGTTTTGTGAGTTGATTTTCAAACACTTGGCTGAAGAAAAAAATCTCAGTGCGTTTCGTAGCGCTCTGGCCTTATTGCGCGGCACGGCTTGGTGGATGAGCCCAGAAATTAAATTGGCGTACCGGCTGAGAAAAGAAGAGTTTTTGTATCAAAACTTTTTAAAAGCCGAGTCGAAGAGTGACTTTCAGATCATTTTGTTCCGCGAGTTCGTGGCGCACACCCGCTCAAAACCCGGGCTAAGCCGGTTGAAGCATTACTTACAGCAAACTGAAATTGAAGGCGCAGGCTTTCTCATGGATCAAGAGCGCAGGTGGCACATGCTGCAGGTGCTGGCACGTGCAGGCGAAGTGGGTATTGAGGACATTGAGCGGGAGCGGGCGCAAGATCAAAACGATAAGGGCTTGCTCTCGGCCTGGGTGGCTGAGGTCTTGCTGCCTGACGAGAAGGGCAAAAAGCGCTGGTGGAAGCGCTTTTTAAATCAAGATCCGGGCCTAGAGCGCTTAAACACCGCGCGAGCCCGCTCCCTGATGGGTTCGTTTCACAAGGAGGATCAGCCTGAGTTGACCGCCTTTATGCGAGCGTCATTTTTTGAGATGATTCCCAAGCTGATCGATCAGTTTCATGATGGCGATTACGCCAAACATTTCGTGATTGAGCTGTTTCCACTAGAATGCTCCGATGCACTGAATCAAGAGCTAAAAACCTACATCGAGCAACATCCGCAGCTGGAGTTTGGCTTAAAAAAGGAATTACGGCGCATCTTGCAAAATCGCGAAAGAACCACCCTGGCCCGCGCGCTCTCGCATCAAGTGGGTGAGCTGAAGCGCTAGCCTCTGGTCGATGCAGGAGCCAGAGTGATCGGAGGCGTAGGTGGTGTCAAGCACGTGCTTGACAAGATCCCCTGATCACGACCAGGGGTGCGACTTGCAGCTGCTCAAGCTTCGGGAGGTTTTGGTGTCTCTTGAACGAGAAGCAGGCGCAGCAAGGTGGCTTCTTTTGCGGTATTTTGACAAGGACTAGAGAAGCTTGTACGCGGGTGAGAAGGCTTGCTGGTGCCAAGGCTCTTCAGTCCATGAGGGGTCGCCAGAGAATCGGTTTTTGCGACCCGAAAAAATGATGACACACAAAAGCCTCTCACCAGCGAGTGGAGGAAAAACATCGAGTGTCTATCGAGTGTATAATGATACCTGAAACGCTTGAACCGCTGCTGAACAAGGCCGCTCGATCTCGCGAGCTTCTTGGGGGGTGATGAGAGGGCCTACGTGTGAGGAAATTTCTTGTAAAATGAAGTTTTCTAGATCGGGAAGTTGCATCGCTTGACCCATCAGCTCAAGAATGTTCCGAGAAGTTGCTCCTTTCAGTTGGACGCTAAGGTCTCGCAGGTGAGGAAAATTCCGCGTAGTGAAGTAATTGGCCAGGAGACAGGGTTGAGTGTCTGAGCAATTAACATAAACATTGGGCGTCAGCATGATCTTGCGCCCGCGCAAGGCACCTATCGAGGGTGGTCACGTTAGGGGTGGTGGGCGAGTCTAAGGTCAGGCTGGTGAGGGAAGAAAGTCCTCCCTGCTCAAGGTTGCTCAATAATTCTGGCTAGTCAAAGTGAATCAACCCCTTGGCGTCCCGCCTCCTTGTCAAGCTCAGCTCCTTAAGGAGCAAACATTAATTTGGCTCAGAGAAAATAAGCAGCTTCTTGAGACAGTTGTCAGAAGCCTCAGGCATGCTCAGCTTGAAGACTGTGAGTTGCGGCAGGTGATCTCGCAATTGCTTGATCTGGCTGAGCGAGAGTTCGCTTTGGGGGTTGCGCCAGGAGCTGTCAGAAAAATCAAGCACTCTCACCTTCGCTGGTGCGTTAAAAAGCGTTAATAAGTAGTGGTCATCGAGTTTATGAACCTTGAGGCGTAAATTTTTAAAACTGGAAAGATACGGAGCAAATCGTGTTCTAATGCTGAAATTTTTTAATTCATAGTCTATTTTTTACCCTGACGGCCACTCCAAATTGTTAGAACTTTTTTCCCAAGATGTCAAAAAGAAAAATAAGATCTAAGCAGTCGGTTAAGATTCTTGAAAAGAAATCTAAATTAAAAATTAATGAGCCCATCCGAGAGC
>JAYTHP010000120.1:0-1159 GCA_043732485.1 Oligoflexia bacterium | reverse complement strand
CCAACGCCCTCAAACTGCGCTTTCAAGCTGTTGCAGAGATGAGAGTGTTTCTGGGAACTGCCGCTGCCAAGGAGTTTAATCGCTTCTCCTTTCAGTTCAATCGCCATGGAGGATGGCAAGACGGGGATTGGGCACTGCTCCGTCAACTGACTCACGCACAAGCCATTGAGTTGAATTTAAATGGTTTTGACCTAGGACCCAACGGAGCAGCATCCCTAGCGGCCCAGCTCGAGCTCCACCCCCACCCCGCCCTCACCTCTTTGAATCTGAGGTTGAATGACCTAGGAGACGCGGGAGCAGCATCCCTGGCGGCCCAGCTCCACCGTCTCCCGTCCCTCACCTCTTTGAATCTCGCAATCAATGACCTAGGACCCGCGGGAACAGCATCGCTGGCGGCCCAGCTCCACCGTCTCCCGACCCTCACCTCTTTGGATCTTGGATACAATGACCTAGGACCCGACGGAGCAGCTTCCCTAGCGGCCCAGCTCCACCGTCTCCCGTCCCTCACCTCTTTGGCTCTTGAACGCAATAACATAGGACCAGCGGGAGCAGCATCTCTGGCGGCCCAGCTCCACCGTCTCCCCGCCCTCACCTCTTTGGATCTTATATTCAATGACCTAGGAGACGCGGGAGCAACCCACCTGATCCAAGCGCTACGGGCAAATCCTTGCAGTAAGCTCACTCGGGTAGACTTACAGGTAAACGGTATTAGTCCCGAGCTTCAAAGGCAGCTCAGAGCAGCTGCGCCGGCAGGATGTCATTTTAATTTTTAAGAATGATTTCAAAGACTCCCATCAACCGATGCGCCTTCTGCTTTGAGCCCGAAGTCTTTGCTGCCTTTACACCGTCGCGCAAATGGCCGCCTTTCCCCCCACTTCGTTCCCTTGCCAGTTTCAATTTCAGGAGGCAAAATTTTTTGGATCAGTTTCCAGTCTTTTTTCTGATAGAGTGCAAGTCGAGTGAATCATGTGCGCCTTTCTTGGTTGATATCTGAAAGACATACATGAATTACCTAATTTATTCTATTTAGAGGTTTGCGAAACGTTGTCTAAGGCTGCAAGCTCGGGCAAGGCGATCCAGTGGGTGGTGGCTTTTTGCTGATGCAAGAGCCCGCACTGAGCGAGAATGAGCGAGCCGGTGCACACGGGAAGTGGTCCAC
>JAYTHP010000119.1:0-13194 GCA_043732485.1 Oligoflexia bacterium | reverse complement strand
ACTTGGATAGCAGTGGGGATTGGCGCGCTGGTCATGGGCGGAGCCACGGTGATGTATCGCTTATCAGACCCCAATCGTGGGGGCTCAGAGCCTGTAGCAGGCGAGCAGGCAGGCGGTAACGCTAGCCAAGTCGCAAAAGAGGAAGGCAGCGGCGTGGAAGGGACTTCAAAGCGTCATCTTGCCTCACCTTCAGAGGGTTCTAAAGGGGAATTGAAAAATAAAAAAGCTGTCGCTGAAGAAAAAAGTGCTTTAGAAACGCGTGCAAACGAAGAGCTGAAACAGCATCATCACTCCCGTAACGCTCATGAACAGCCCCTAGCGACCACGCACGCTCAGCAACATGCGGTTCACATGCCGCTTAGCGCAGTGATGCCGTCTACCAAAAAAATGCAGAAGGCAGCAGGCGGCGGCGCGGATAAGGACTCAGTCATGCCAGACGGCAAAGAGCTTGGCAAAGAAGGCGGCAAAGAGGAAGAAGCCTCCTTTTCATCCAAGAACGACTCCGACAATGACGTCCAGAGTAAAAAGCTTGACGGCAAGATGGGCTATGAAACTTGGCTGCCTGAAGACGATTACAAATTCACCGTGATGGGCAAACCAGCCGTCGGCGAGTGTGTGTCGACCGAATACCGCGGTCCGGGCATTCACGCCAAGCCGATTCATCCTGCCGACTGGAAAAAGCTTCTAACCGAGTATCGGCACAGCAAAAAGCTGTTACTCGATTGGTTAAAGCACTCCAAGTTTGCGCAATCACCGGAACTCTACAAGGGCATGGTGGCAGCGTTAGAAGAAACCCAGCTGTATCGCCCCCCTTATCTGAACTTGCCCGACTTGAGCTGGAGAGGGGAGTTGTTAGTGGTGAAAAACGAACAAAATCATCACTCTCTCCTTCTCGGCCAAGGCTTCATGCGGTTACTCTTGCGAGAACCAAAAAGAGCGGCCTTTGAAATGACCCGCACGCTTGCACAAGTCTGGTCGCCTACGACGGCCATGCTGGAAGCAACGCTGAGCAGAGCTCCTGCAGCTTCGCCTGCGACTGCAGCCACGCCCGGTCACGCTCTGGTGGCAAGTCTGTCACCGGCACCCGCTGCCGCCACCTCTATGAAATCTGCAGCAACAGCCGCGCCGCAGCCCTGGGATCCGCTCCTCAATTGCATGGGGGTGAAAGCCTCGGAATCCTTCTCAGAGAAAAACTGGGCGATTGCTTCAAGCCTTGCCGTCCAACTGAGTGCCCCAGGTTGTGAATTGAAGTTCTTCATCCAAAATCCTCAAGCCAAAAGCTGTCTGAGTCACCTACTTGAGCAAAAACAGGAGAAATCGCTATGAGCTCGAACCTTGACATCCAAACCCTCTCAGTTCTGCCAGTGAGCCGACTGCGTCAAGCTCCAAACCCACTCCAAGCCTCAGGCTTGAACTCCGATCAGCGCTGGTTCACCAGATTCGGGGCGCTCCTGCTCGTCTTATCGCTCGGGACTGCTTGCTCCAAGGGTCACCAGGCGGATAAGAAGCTAGTGAGCCTCGTGGGGGAAGATCCCGCTTCGATCATCGAAGGGTATCTAGAATTTGATGGACCCAGCAGTCATTGGAACGGCCCCCAGGGCTTTCTGGTGCATCTCGGATTCATGAAGATGAATCAACCGATGGTCTCAGTACTCCCCAGTCTCAGCTTCATGGGGGTGGTGCCCTCCCGCTTGAAAGTTGAGGAGATTAAGAAAACGCTGAAAGCCTTGCAAGTGGAATCGGAAAAACCACTCGTCGCAACAGGCGGCGAATGCTGGGCTCCCGTGCATCTCAAGCTGGTCCAAAATAACGGTGTGTTAGTCGAGCGTCAGGGCTGTCGCGGTCAATCGGGCTGGCCAACGCTTGCAAGCCAGATTGCGGATGACGTCATGAGCGATCAGGCCAACACCCAACCGATTAAGCCGATCGTGGCCATGGCAAAAGTGCCGACCGCTGTGACGAAGTAAGGAGCCTGACGAGTCCTTGACTCGGCGGCACCAGTGAACTAGTGGCTTGTTTTTTAACTTAAAAGAGCACTCTTCTCAGACTACTTTAGCCGGGGAAGGGTGCTTGAGCGTTTTTGGCCGGGGCTAGTTCCATTGCACAGCGATTTGGCTAATCTTGCTCGCGTCCTCGGAGCGCTGAATTTTCACGAAGCCATTTTTTCTGCCAAATTCAAAGACATCCCTCGTCACCTGGACGTCTTGCAAACAATAATCGATAATCTTTTGAACGTTGCCTTCTTTCCACCAAGCAACTGCCAGCAGTCCATCGGCTGATTTACCGGTCCCCAGCGTGCCGCGCGCCACCGCCTCCAGTTTCAAAAAGCGCTGGCGGGTGAGCGATTCCAGATCATACATGATGTCAAAGATATCCAGAGGCTTGAGTTTTAAGCCGTAAGCCGCAAGCACCGGTAAGTCAAATCCCCGAATGTTATAGCCAATCACCAACCGCTTTTCACACAGCTGGATCAGCTGTCCTAGCTCAGACTCCCGGTAGGTCAAAAATTGCTCGGTTTGACTATCATAGGCGCAAGCCACTGAGATTTTTAAGCGATGCAGGTTCTCCCAGCCTCCCACTTCCTGGGCAAGTTGCTGGGTTTCGATATCGATAATCAAGAAATGACGGTTTTTTAAGAACAAACTCGAGGGGATGACATCCTCAGAAAAGGGCACGCAACTTGCGTGTTTCCAGTAGGACGGGCTAAGTTTGATGCGGATGGAGGAAGCAGGGTTTTGTGTCATGGGGTTTTGCTGGCGGTCCTAAGGAGGCTACCTCACTTCCTGGGGACAAATCAATGGCTATCCTTGGACGTCAGGTGGGGCGTCAGGCCTTGGTTTCAAAACCGGCTCAAAACCTCCCATGAAGGTGGCTGGCTGAAAAAATGAATAAAAAAATAAGATTTATTGTCCTAAGCACTTGAAATCAAGCTTAATTTCTGTTTTCAGGGTGGACCCCTTAACACCCGCTTCTGCTGGCTTTTTTGAGAAAGATTGCACTTTACTTCAGGCCTTTCTTGACAAATTGGCTTGAGTTCTGGTTGTATTCAAGACAGCTATGGCTAAACTAACACCCGCGTCGCAAAAGATTTCCACCAGCAGCACCGCTGAGTACTTCTCCAAGAACCTGCAACAAGTCGGTTTTTCCTCACAAACTAAAGCAATTTTAACCACTTTGAAGGAAGCGGTGGATAATGCGCTGGATGCCTGTGAAGAAAACGACATTTTGCCTGATTTGCGGGTAGAGGTGGAGAAGAAAGGTCCGGGATCGTTAAAAAATAGCGATCAAATCCGGGTATTAGTCTCTGATAATGGTCCTGGCATTAGTATCGAGGATGTCCCCAAGGTCTTTGGTGAGTATTTAGCGTCTTCCAAGTTTGGTCGCGGCCGGTGTTCCCGTGGGCAGCAGGGGATTGGGATTTCGGCGGCGACCACCTGGGCGCAGCTGACGAGCGCAAGCGGGGTGCAAGTCAAGACCAAAACCCAGGAGATGAAAAAAGCGCTTTCTTGTCGGGTGGAAGTCGATATTAAGAACAACCAAGGGGTGGTTAAAGAAAAAGAGATGATCGTTTGGGATCGTCCTCATGGCACGTGTGTTGAGTTTCTAGTCGATGGCCGAGCGCAACTGAACGGGGAAGCTGGGCTGATCAATTACCTTACGGCCACCGCACTGGTGAATCCGCATTTACAGTTGAGCTATCAGCTCCCCGACCAGCTGCAAACCGTGATTGAGCGGGTGAGTTCGGTGATGCCTGAGATCCCGGAAGCCACTGAGCCGCATCCGCATACTATGAAGTTGGGCGAATTTATTGCTCATTCTCACCTGTTTGGTAAGGTGAAGGTCAAAGTTTGGCTTAAAAAAGGTTTCTCGCGCATTCAAGACAGCGTGCTTGCGGAGTTGGTGGCAACTGGCCTTGCGGCTGCGATTTTAGAGAAGTTTGTCGATTCCTTGAACGAGATTGAGTTTAAAGCCCTGTTCGTGGGGCTGCAAAACGTCAAACTGATGGCGCCCTCCACTAAGTCGGTCTTGTCCATCGGTGAAGACGGGTTTGCCAAGAGTATTCAGCGGTTAGGGGCGGTGGATTTTTTCTCGGTGGTGACGCGTAAGCCTGCGATTTGTGATTTTAAGCCGGTGCAGATTGAGGTGGGGATTGCGCGGTTGGAAAATCGGGCGGTTGAGGCGGAGTCGGCGGTGCAGGTCTTGCGCTTTGCCAACCGTGTGCCCTTGCAATTTGATCGCTCGTCTTGTGCGATTGTCCATGCGATCGAGTCAGTGCAATGGCGCTCCTATGGTTTGGTGCAGCCGAAGAATTCCTTGCCGCAAGGGCCCTATATTATCGCTGTGAGCGTGGTTTCGCCGTTTATTAAATTTAAAAATGCTTCTAAAGAAACGATCGATGCCTCAGAAGAGCTGGTGGAGGAGATCAGGCGGGCTTTGATTCAGGCGGGACAAAAACTATCCAAGCACATTAGGCGGGAAGACAAGGCCAATGAGCTCGAAGAAAAGATGCGGCATATTGAGCAGTTTTGCCCGATTCTGGTGAACGGCTTGTGTCGCATTATCCAGGCTTCGCCTGAGCGCAAGAAAAAAGCGGAAGAAGGCTTAGTCAAGTTGCTGGGGCGAGATGCGAGCGAGACGGAAAGTGAACTGAACCGCGCTCAGGAAAAATTAGAGGCTCAGCAGCAAGCACTGGTGAAGGCTTAAGTGAGAGAAAGTTGAAAATTGATTTATGATTGGAAAAGAAAAAACCATACCGCTTTTGAGTAAAAACCTGTGTCATCGTTTACTCTCAGATCTTGAGCGTGCCAAGCGCCCTATTCTTTACGCCACCAAATGCTCCTTAGATAATGCTAATTATAACCACAAGTTAGGATATTTAACGCCGGGCGATAAGAAAGTGGCCACCGAGCTGAACGTCAGCTCGGTGAAGAAAATGTCGCGGGCTATTTTCATGTTGGAGATCATATTGCGTAACATTGATACCGGAGCGGTCAATACGAAGCGCGAACTCTACTATATTAGTAAGGGTGAGATTAAGCATGATCCGGAGTTAAGGCCGCTGGATTTTGAGGATCAAGATGCTTCAGATGAAACGATTGATTTTATTTGTGAGATGCTTGAGTGTTACCGGGAAGAGCTGAACTGTTATGCCAACGATCGCGGTGGACAGACCTACTCGCAGCAGTTGATTGTGACGGAAACGCTGCCGGATGGCGATCAAGCGGTAGTGGATTTGTCGAAGCTAGGGACCACGCCTTTTCAACCGAAGAATCGGCCACAGAACTTGAAATTATCGACTAGCGGCAAGATTGATTTTTGTTTGATTGTCGAGTCAGAAGGTACGGCCAATACCTTGGTGGCCAATGGGTTTACCAAGCGACATGCTTCAATTTTACTCGGCGCGCAGGGGGTTCCTTCGAACGCCGTGCGTGGTTGGTGTAAGCTGATCCAAGATCAACTGAATGTCCCCTTGTATTTTTTTGGTGACCTTGACGCTTACACCATGCAAAATATTTTTCGCACTCTGAAGGCGGGATCGGCTGCGAGCCTGATTCGCAATTCTGATTTCTCGGCGCCTGATGTGCGTTTTTTGGGGGTGCTGCCGGAGGATATTGCCAAATATGATCTTAATGACTATCCGGTGAAGGAAAATGATGCACAGGAGGTGCGAGCGTTAAAGAAGGCGCAAGACGCCCTGAAAAATGACCCTTTCTTTCAAGATAAAAGAAATCGTGGCTGTACTGAGATTTTGAACTGGTTGCTGAAGAATAAGCGACGTTGTGAGCAACAGGCTTTTTTTACGGTCAATCCGCGAGACCCGACCATGCCTGAAAAAATTATTGTTGAGAAAATAAAAAGGGGCAATTTCGTTTGAGGCTAGGTCTGCTTGACTGCGCAGCAGGCGCCCGCTTCGCTCTTTCTCACTGACGGGCGGGTCAGGGGACTCATCATGCCACAAGGTGTAAGAGAGTACGCGGGGGCGCCTGAGGCGAAAGAGGTCCAGTTTTTTGCAAAAAAGGGGACAACCATCCGTATGAATCTACTACTCTTATGCGATCGCTCAGAAGTCTTAGAGAAAACGGTCTTTGTGATTGAATCGAGCACGCGGTTTAGCGTGAAGGCCTGCGGAGATTTTTCTGGAGCCATGTTGGCCTTAAGAAGTGCTGCTGTGATCTTTGATCTAATTGCTGTGGATGCGCTGGCAAGTTCTGCAGGAGCTGAGGCGCTAGCCTTCTGCCGGGCGATTGAAGGGGTTCCGGTGTTGATGACGGGAGGCAATCACGCTTTAGTGCAAGTCTTCAAGGCGGCCTTGGTGCCACTCAAGGCGGTGCTAGAGCCTAAGTTCTTTCTCGAGCAGCTGCTGAAGGACTTACGCGAGCTAGAAGGTCAAAAAAATTCTGTCGCCTTGGGTTTACCCACCCAGTGCACTGATTTGGATTATATTAAGGTGAAGACCAAGCTGCTGCTGTCGGTCAGTCCCCTGGAAGGGGATGTTTTTATTCGTTTGTCAGAAAATAAGTACATCAGGCTCTTTGGCAAGGGCGATGTCTTTGATCTGAAGGATTTAGAGAAATACACCACGCAAAAAGGGGTGATTTACCTTTATATTAGTAAAAGCTTGTGTACGGAGTTTATCTCCAAGTATCGCTCCGAGTTGATCAAGCAACCGCAGAACAAGGAGACCGATTTAGAGAGCCAGCTGCAGCTTGAGCAATCGGTGCAAGAGACCGTGCAGGAGTTGGTCAATAAGATTGGTTTTACCGAGGAAGTCCAAAAAATTACTCGTACCCATGTCGATTTAAGTTTGAAGGTGATGACCAAGGCACCGCGCTTAAAAGAGTTGATCGATAAGCTGAAGAAAAACAGCGAAAATTACCTCTCGGCCCATACGGTGTTTTGTGCGTATTTGTCGTGTGCCATTGCAGGGCAGATGGAGTGGGGATCGAATACCACCTTTTATAAGCTGAGTTTAGCTTCTTTTTTGCACGACATTTCACTGGAAAACGATGTTTTAACTGCCATTACCACGCGTGAGCAGTTAGAAGCTAAGCGCGCTCAGTTTACCGAAAAAGAGATCCATGACTTTTTACAGCATCCCATGACGGTCGGCGATATGGTGCAAAAGATGTCTGAGGTGCCGCCCGATGTTGATACCATCATTCGTCAGCACCATGAAAGTCCCGATGGCTCGGGATTTCCCCGGGGCTTAACCTACAGTCATATTGCGCCACTTTCTTGCGTTTTCATCGTAGCCCACGACGTGACCAGCGCCATCTTTCGCGATGGCCCAGAGCAGTTTCAAATCAATCAGTTTCTGGAAGCGAACCGCGAAAAATACAAGGCCAGCCAATTTCGCAAAATCATGGCCTGCTTGAAGATTGTTTACCAGTCGCAAGTGGCCAGCGCGAGCTCAGAGAGTGGGGGCTCAGGTACGGCGCCGGCTTTGTAATGGCGTCGTGAGCGGAGGGGGGGGGAGCTTGAGGAGCGGCACTGGGGAGACAACGCTTGCGGGAAGGAAGCAACTTGCCTTAGCCTTTCCTGCCTTCTCCTAGCTTTGCACTAAAGCCCCTTGAAACCCCCGTTCAAAATTGAGCCACGCCTTGCTTTCCTCTTGCGAGAGATCAAATTGCTGTAGTGTCGATTCTAAGAGCATCATCCGGCGGTTAAAATGACCTAGCAAGATCGGTGGTAAGGGCTGATGGGCTTGCTTCGGCGCCTTACCCTCAAACTTCTGGATCAATCCCGCCACAAATTTTAAGAATTGAACCTGTTGGTGGGCGATGAGCTCAATTTTTGTTGGATCAAAAAAAAATCCAATCACCACGTCTTGCGCCATCGTTTGATAAAAGGTGGCCACAATCAGATCTAATTGTTGTGTTGAGGCTAGGCGTTGGATGAGTGCTTTGAAAACGCTATTCAACTTTAACCAATTCCACTTCAAACTCTAAAGTGGCGTTCGGTGGGATAACGTTGCTATGCCCTCTTGCACCGTAAGCAAGCTCCGGTGGGATGGTCAGTAACCTGATGCCGCCCACTTTCATGCCTGGGATGCCTTTTTCCCAGCCGGGAATGACTTGGCCTTGGCCCAGTTTAAAGGTAAAGGGCAGCCCCGAGTGCCTAGAAGAATCAAATTCTTTGCCGCCGGTTGTTCCGGTGTACTGGACGCTGACGGTTTTACCAAGGACGGCTTCGGGACCGGTGCCAACGACTTTGTCTTTAATGTGCATATTGTCGGGGACTTTCTCGGGGGTGGGGATAAGGGATTGGGTTGCGAAGTCGTTTGCAGCTTGCTGCGACTCCTTAGGTTTTTGGGTGCACTGAACGGAGCTCAAAAGGGTCACAGCCGCAAGCGAGAGTGCTGCAACCATGCTGGTGTTTTGGGAAGTCCTCGTGAGTCGTAGAGATGATTCGGTAGGGCGGGATTTCATAGTAAACGGTTTTCCTTTCTCTCAAGTCGCTTTGCCCTGGGGTCTCTTTTGTGAAAAAAAGTATTCCTTTCAGGCGTTTCAATCCTCTGCGTGTGGCTCGTAGTTTTTGCTTCCAAGCGCAAGCAGGTAACGTTTTGGAAGAGAACTTTCTTTCATTTCATCTCAATTTTGCAGCAAGATCAAGCCCCTTGCGTGAAAAAAATGGGACTGGGGCGCAAATCAGGTTAGCTGGCTCACCCATTCCGGCGTGACGACGGTAAAATCAGCAATTGCGCCATGGGCTTGCGTCTGGATTTGCTGTGAATGGTTGGTCGAGGAGATAGCAATGGTGCGCGCTCCGGCGGCGCGGGCTGCCGCAATGCCCACGGTGGAGTCTTCAAAAACTAAGCAAGTGGCAGGGTTAAGGTCAAGCAGCTCCATGGCCTTCAAATAACCGTCCGGCTCAGGCTTACTGCGCGGATAGTCTTCCGCGCCTAAAATGACCTTAAAAAGTGAAAGTACGCCTAAGGATTCTAGGGCCCAAAGAATGTCGGCACGGTTGGAGCCTGAGACTAAAGCCAACGGGTAGTTGGCCGCAAGTCCCCGGATCGCTTGACTCGCGCCTGGTACTTCAACGAACTCGGCTTTCAGTCGTTCGCTATAACGGGCTTGAATCACTCTTTTCGCTAACGCGGCTCTTTGTTCACTGTTTTCAACTTCAGGAAAGTGTGCTGCAATTTTCTCACCGATGGCGTATTTTTGAAAAAGAACACTCAAGGTGCTCTCCCAAGTGCTGCCGGTCAGCTGTTGGCTATCGCGGGGGTCGATCTGCACCCCCCATTGGCTTAAGCATTCCTCGACGCAGTGAATCGCAAGCGCCTCGGTGTCAATGAGGGTGCCATCGAGATCAAATAAGATCCCGGCAATGCGATCAGTTATGGGCCTAGCAGTTTTTGGCGTTTGAGATGAAGTGGACATAACACCTCCTTTTTTTGAAAGCAGTCAGCAGTGCCAGTGAACCTTTAAAGGCACTTTTAAGGTCACTCTAAGACCTTTTGCTTCTACTTTACCAGCAGAGAAAGCGTCCACTGGAAAAAAACGCTTGCTCGCTTTGGGCTGAGGGGGCGCCAAGGAATTTTCCCGAGCCGAGGATTGACTTCCGGGGGAAGCGCACGCTATTGTCAAAAGTCTTATGCCAGTTGCTTCCGAAACCCAAACCCTGTGGAGCCTAGTCAAAACGGGGGGCGTCACCTTATATCCTCTGCTTGCGTGCTCGCTTTTGGTGTGGGCAGTGATTTTTGAGAGGCTGTGGGTTTATCGTCGCTTGGGTCACCACCTTAATTCCTTTCATTTGAAGGCGATGAACACGCTTTTACAAGGCCACAAAGCAGCGTTAAAAGAGCTGTGCCAAGCTGAGTCTGATTTACCCACCGCGCAGCTGGTGCTGGTGGCGCTTGAGCGATTGGGAGCGAAAGATAGTCGCATTCGCGCTCAGTGGTGGGAAGCGGTTGAGCGCAGGCGTCAGATGCAAAGCCTTGAATTAAAGAAGTTTTTTTGGATTCTAGGGACTATTAGCAGTTCCGCCCCGTTTATTGGACTCTTTGGTACCGTTTTGGGAGTGTTGCGCTCGTTTCAGGAAATGGCAGGAAGTAGCGGCGGCGCAGGGGGTTTTGCGGTGGTGGCGGCTGGGATCTCTGAAGCTTTGGTGACCACGGCGGCTGGTATTGTGGTGGCGATTATTGCGGTGATCGCGTTTAATGCCTTCCAGGTGCAGTGGACGCAGTTAGTTTTGCGGGTTAGATTGCAAATGGAAGAAATTGCAGAGCTTCTAGTGCTTGAGGGTGCGGTGACTGAGGACGAGAGCGGGCATGGCTAGCCGTCGTTGGGGTCAACGTGAGGAGCCTGAGGCTGCCATCGTCGCTGAGATTAATATCACGCCTCTGACCGACGTTTTTTTGGTGTTACTCATCATTTTCATGGTCACCAGCTCGGCGATTATGACGCAAGGGGTCGGGGTAGAGCTTCCCAAGGCGAGTACTGCGCTGTCGCAAGAGCAGCCAGACGGAGTGGTAGTGAGCCTGCTGGCGCGCGGCCAATTGAAGGTCAATGAGGTTGAGGTGCAAGCGGGGGATTTTGCGGGTTTTACGCAGGCTTTAAAGGCCGCTTTTTTGCAAACTCCGTCGCGTTTGGTCGTTTTACAAGGAGATCGACAAGCATTTTTGGGGGCAGCCATTGAGGTCATGGATCACGCACGGCTGGCAGGAGCGCAGCAGTTTGCTATTGCAACTACCGCGAAGTAACGCTCGTCGGGTGTCGCGTGACGATCTGCTTGAGGGGCGGAGTGTTCAGTGCAGCGAGAGGGCACGAGCGACAGGGCAAGAAAAGAGCGCAGGAAATGAGCAGAAAGTGACTAGAAAGTGACTAGAAAGTGAGAAGACCAGACCATGGATAACGACGAGATGGGTAGGGCCGAAGTGAGTTCAGTCATCAACAGTAGTATTACAAAGCCGCTTGACCTCCCTCAAAATGCCACAGAGGCTGCCGGCGGCAGTAACGTTGGGGTTGCAGCCGTCAAAGCTTCTCCCACTTGGTTTCGTGGTTTTTTGCAGGGAAAAACTAGAATTCTCATGGCCTGGCTTTTCGTCTTGGTGCTTGGAGCTTTAACCCACGGCTATCCCACTTGGCCTGGCATGCTGGTTTGTCTTGCGGGCAGCGGCTTGCGGTTTTGGGCGAGCGGGTTTTTGCGGAAGGACCAATTATTGGCGGTGGGCGGACCCTACGGTTTTGTAAGAAACCCTCTCTATTTAGGGACTTATCTGATGGCGGTGGGATCGGCACTGGCGATTGAGAATCGGCAGCTTTTGTTGCTCGTGAGCGTGCTTTTTGCGCTGGTTTACCATTTTATTATTTTGGATGAGGAGCAGAAGTTGCGACAGATTTTTGGCGATCGCTATGCGCTTTACTGTCAACTCGTCCCGCGCTTTCGTCCAGCTTTGTGGCCTGCGAAAAAAAGCCAGTTACAGCAAATCAATCCGCAAGTTAGTCATTTGCATTTTCACCTGCAGTTAGCCCTTAAGAACAAAGCTTACGAGGCTTTTCTTTCCTTTGCCGGGTTAATGGCTTTTGTTGGGCTGGTGGCCTACGTTCGCTTCGCCTAAGGTCGTTGACGGAGCGCAAGCGATTTTACCTTGTTGAGTTCGCGTCCCTGCCACAAAATCAACTGCAGACAGCGAGCAGTTGTTGAGTTTCCGAGCCTGAGAGGTTATGAGTGGAGGACAGATTAAATTTTATGATGGAGGAGTGTTGCTGCTGTGAAAAAACAGACTGAGAAAAATCAATCCCGTCTTTTAAACGAACCGGTCGCCCCATCGGCTGTGATGAGTTTACCTACGTCAAAAAAATCGCCTTTTCGGCTGGATGAGGCTCGGCTGAAAAAAATCTATCATTGGATGCTGCAAGCGAGGCTCTTAGAAGAGCGGATGATTCGCATGTACAAGCAATCGGATGGTTATTTCTGGATCGGAGCGCCGGGTGAGGAAGCCTTTAGTGTTCCGCTGGCCATGCTTGCCCATCAGGGTCAGGGGACTGATTATGACTTTTTTCACCTTCATTACCGCTCCTTGCCCATTTTATTGGTGCTAGGGATTGACCCACGCGATGCCATGCGGCAGATGAAAAATACTGCGAGTGACCCTTTTTCTGGGGGTAGAAATTTTTCGAACCATTTTTCCAAGAAAGCCTGGAACGTGGTTCCTGTCTCCTCCACGATTGAAACACAGTATTTAAGTGCCATCGGTTCGGCTATCGCCCAAAAGAAGCGGGGTGGCACGGGGATCACGATTGTCAACGGCGGGGATGCCGGAACGGCAGAAGGGGATTTTGCCTCTTGTTTGGTCTGGGCCTCCAGGCCGCAAGCGGAGCTGCCGCTGCTGATTCTGGTCACTCACAACCAGTGGGGGATTTCTACGGCGGCAAGCACCCAGCATGGGGATCAGAAAATTGCCGATCGCGGGAAGGCTTTTGGAATTAAAACGCAAACCATTCAAGGCAATGATGTGGAAGAGTCTTATTTTGCCTTAAAAGCGGCGATGGAGTACGTCCGCACTGAGCGCAAGCCGTTTTTATTGGAAGCCAGTGTCTCGCGTCTATACGGGCACAGCTCGGCCACCGGTTGCAATTTCGTGTCGCAAGAAGAGGATTGTTTAGTAGTTTTTGAGCAGCGGTTGCTGGCTGGGGGTGTTTTCTCAGCAGCGCAGATCAAAGAGCTGCGCGCTGAGCTGACGGAAGAGTATTTGAAGATTTCACAACAAGTGAAATTAGAGCCACTGCCTGAGGCGTCAACGATGTATGATCACGTTTATTATGGGCAAAAAGGGAGATACTGGTAAATGGCAACGCTCGTTCAAGCGATTCGCATGGCCCTGCATTATGGTGAAACCCATTTGGGAGTGGAGCATATCTTTGGAGAAGATGTCGGCGCCCCTTTAGGAGGAGTGTTCACGGCCACGCAGGGACTGAAAACGGCCTGGAATTCGCCGCTTGATGAGCGCGGCATTATTGGCGCTGCGATGGGATTGGGCTTAGCCGGTTCCCGCTGTGTAGCTGAAATTCAGTTTTGTGATTACATTTATAACACCATCGATTTACTGAAGCTTGCCGGCATGCAGAGTTGGTGTTCCAACGGCGATTGGCACTTACCCATGACGGTGATGACCCCGGTGGGCAGTGGGATCCGCGGATCGATCTACCATTCGCACTCCTTTGATGCCACCATGACGCACATCCC
>JAYTHP010000118.1:0-13215 GCA_043732485.1 Oligoflexia bacterium | reverse complement strand
TTAAGAACTATTACCACCACTCTTAGAAGAACCACCGCCTGCGGCCGTGCGCTTGCCAGCACTGTGCGCAGCTCCTCTGACTTTCGATTGCGAGCCCTTCGGGCGAAACATCCCTCGAAAGCGCTTCATCGGATCAAACTTGCGTTGACTTGACTCAGCCGTCTTGACTGGTAGAGCGCCAAGTTGCGCTTCATTGTCAACCGCCTGCCCCTCAGCCAGCACCACACCCTGATCGTCTACCGACGCTGCAGGGGTAGCGGCATCTGCGGCCATCTGGCGGAGGGCAGCAGAATCGCCTTTTTTGCGATTCAAGGCTGGATGATCCACCAACTCCAAGACCGCCATTTCTGCGGCATCACCCCAACGGCGCTGCGCTAACTTCAAAACTCGTGTGTAGCCACCGGCCCGATCCTGGTAACGCTCAGCTAAAGTCGTAAACAGCTTCTTCACCACAAAATCACTGCGGGTGCGATCAAACGCTAGCCTGCGCGAAGCAGGCAAGCCACCCTTCCCGAGCGTAATCAAGCGATCCACCACCCGGCGAATTTCCTTCGCCTTCTGTACGGTCGTGATGATCTGCTCTTTTTCAATCACTGCGTTTGCCATGTTACGAAACAAGGCTATACGGTGTGAGGTGTTTCTACCAAATTTACGGCCATCTACTGAATGTCTCATGATTCCAACTTCCTTTTAAACTTAGAGGACAACTTCTGGGTCAACGTTCGCTTGAACTCCCTACAGGCTTGCTTACTCACAAAAACCACTAAGCAGCCTACCAAACCTCAGCCCCAGCTTCTTATCCCTCACCGGCCTGAAGCTTACCTCAAGCGCAATTCCCTCACGCGGATTAGCGCTGAGGGTGAATCGGGCTTTTACTCGTCTTCGTTTGAAGAAGAGGAGGGGTCCGTCAAGTGACTGCGTGCTAATTCTTCTTCCGACTCCGGCGCCTCAAGCGAATCGGCGCTCTCAGGCAACCCAGCGTCGTCCTCAAAGCCCTCCGCTCCTTCATCACTATGACCTAACATCTCAACACCACTCGAACGCTGTGCGTGGGCAGGCGTTACGAAACCATCCAACTTCATCCCTAAACTCAAGCCCATCTCATTTAAGATGTCTTTGATCTCATTTAAAGACTTTCGGCCAAAATTCTTAGTCTTGAGCATCTCCGACTCAGTGCGTTGCACTAATTCGTAAATATACTTAATGTTCGCATTTTGCAGACAGTTAGCTGATCGCACCGACAACTCCAGTTCCTCAACCGAACGATAGAGGTTAGGATTGAACTGCGAGCTGCCATCTTCCTTGGCTAAAGCCACAGGCTCAGGCTCTTCTTCAAAATTCAAAAACACCGAGAGCTGATCCTTCAGAATCTTTGAGCCCAACGAGACGGCATCTTCCGGTAACACCGAACCATCGGTCCAGACCTCCAACGTCAGCTTATCGAAGTCGGTTCGCTGACCCACCCGGCTCTGGGTGACCGTGTAATTGACCTTGCGAATAGGAGAAAAGAAGCTATCGATGGCAATCCAATCCAACGACATCCCTTCCGTCTGGTTCCCCTCAGCTGGACGGTAGCCTCGGCCCCGCGCAATTTGAATTTCTAGATCCAACTGGGCGTTTTTGCCTAAGACGGCAATCAATTGATCGGGATTCAGTACTTCCACCTGATCGGAAGTTTGAATATCAGAGGCCAAAACGCTGCCTTCACCCTTCTTATGGATGGAGACGGTGGAGGACTCGGCACCCAACAAACGAAAGCGCACTTCCTTCAGGTTCAAGATGATCTCAGCCACATCTTCCTTGACATCCGGCACAGTGGTAAACTCATGCACCACTCCACCGATGCGCACCGCAGTCACCGCAGCACCTTGCAAAGAGGATAAAAGCACTCGTCTTAAAGAATTCCCTAACGTCAAACCAAAGCCTCGCTCAAGAGGCTTGGCAACGAATTTTCCATACTCCGAAGTCAGGCTCTCTTTGTCGACATCTAGTGCCTTAGGCTTAATTAAATCCCGCCAGTTTTTTTCTAGCATTTTTTCTCCTACCCTCGTGAGAGAGTTCACTTTAAGATCAAACTTTACATCAATTATTTTGAATACAACTCAACCACTAAACGCTCCTGCATCGGAGCAGTGACATCGTCTCGTGAGGGGAGATCACGCACACGCGCCTTCATCACTGGTGAATCTAACTCCAACCATTGAGGAATCTCACGGCGCTTCACTGCCTCTAAGGCACCGGCAATCCGCGCCATGCCGCGACTCTTCTCACACACTTCCAGCGTATCGCCCTTGTTCATTAAGTAAGAGGGGATGTCCACGCGCGAGCCGTTGACTTTAAAATGTCCGTGCTGCACCAAGTGCCGCGCTTCGTTCCGAGAATTAGCAAATCCCGAACGATAGGTGACATTGTCCAAGCGACGCTCCAACAACGAAAGTAAATTGGAACCCGTCACACCTTTCATCCGCTCGGCTTTTTCAAAAAGATTACGAAACTGCCCTTCGAGCAAACCGTAAATACGCTTAATCTTCTGCTTAGCGCGCAACTGTAAGCCATACTCAGAGAACTTAATACGTCCCTGACCATGCTGCCCAGGCGGGTAAGCCCTACGCTCAAAGGAGCATTTGTCCGTATAACAACGGTCGCCCTTTAAGAATAACTTCTGATTTTCTCTACGACACAAACGACAAACTGAACCGATACACCGAGCCATAACTCAAACCCTTCTTCTTTTAGGCGGACGGCACCCATTATGAGGAATTGGAGTCACGTCTTCAATTAAAGTCACTCGCAAACCGACCGAAGCCAACGCTCGCAGCGCTGATTCTCGCCCAGCTCCTGGACCACTCACAAAAACCTGGACCGAACGCATGCCATTTTCAACGGCCTTGCGCCCTGCATCCTCAGCAGCGACCTGGGCAGCAAACGGCGTGTTCTTTCGCGAACCGCGAAAACCCTTACCGCCGGCACTTGCCCAACAAATCGTATTCCCCATGGTGTCAGTGATGGTGACAATGGTGTTGTTGAAGGAGGACAAGATATGCACGTTACCCGCGGAAACGTTCTTTTTACCCTTCTTCGTCTTCTTGATCGTCCCATCTCCGACCGCGGGATCCTTCTTGATCTCGCCTTTCACTTCACCGCGATCCAAGCGCTCACTCTTCTTCACAATCAACGATGCGACTGGCGTTGAAGCTGGCGCTGCCACGACGGGGGCCAACTGCGCTTCAGTCTTCACCTCAGTTTTTGCATCCACTTTCGATTCCATATGTTCCATCCCTACTTATTTCATTGCCTTAACAGATTTTTTACCCGCAATGGCCACAGCCGGTCCCTTGCGTGTTCGAGCGTTCGAGTGAGTGCGTTGACCGCGGACAGGCAAGCCCTTACGGTGCCGTAAGCCACGATAACAGCCTAAATCAGCTAGCCGCTTAATGTTGAGGCTCACTTCTCGTCTTAAATCACCTTCAACACGATAAACGCGGTCGATGATCTCACGAATCATGGCGACTTCAGCCTCCGTCAAAAGATCGGACTTCCGACTGAACTCAATTCTCGCCTCCTCCAGAATTTTTCTGGCCGTTGGCGTTCCAATTCCAAAGATATACGTCAGAGCTACTTCCATCCGCTTATTTCGGGGGAGATCTACTCCTGCTATTCGAGCCACGGGTCTACCATCCTTTCACTAGATTTTCACTAGGTTCATGTGTCACTGTCTTTTAGAGTCTCTCGCATCACGCTAGTCTAACTGTCGATTTTTTATCCTTCAGCGGTTCTCACCTCAAAGCTATAGCTCCAGGCTCAACTCACCACCACGCGTGTGGATCATCATCCCTGCCGTTGCTTATGCCGGGGGTTCTCGCAAATGACTCGAACCACTCCCCTACGACGGATGACTTTACACTTGTCACAAATTTTTTTCACTGATGCACGCACTTTCATAATCTCACCTTTTAGCTTTTTACCTTAAAAAAGCGTTAAAATTTCCGGGCCGTTTTCCGTAATCGCGATGGTGTGTTCAAAATGGGCCGATAACGACTGATCCATCGTTACCGCCGTCCAACCATCTCTTAACACCTTAACCTTCGGAGACCCGGCATTCACCATCGGCTCCACTGCTAAAACCATCCCCGCCTTCAAAATCGGACTCGGACGACCTGGAGCGCCATAGTTGGGCACCTCAGGGTCTTCGTGCAGCGCTTGGCCAATCCCATGTCCAACGAATTGCCTTACCACACCATAGCCGAAAGGTTCAACATAATTCTGCACCGCTGCACCAATATCGCCGACTCGCTTGCCTACCTGGCACTGTTCAATCCCTTTTTTTAAACTCTCCTGCGTCACGTCCATCAGTTTCTGTGCCGCAGCACTTACTTTGCCGACCGGCACGGTACGGGCAGAATCGCCAAACCAACCCTCATGACTGACACCAAAATCTAGTCCAACAATATCGCCTTCCTGCAAGACTCTTTTAAAAGACGGGATGCCATGGACCACTTCAAAATTTACCGAGATACAGACACAAGCCGGGAAGCCACGGTACCCCTTAAAAACCGGAATCACCTTGAGCTCCTGGCAGCGCTTCTCAGCCCAGGCATCTAACTCACCAGTCGAAACGCCCGGACGGACCCTTTCGACCATCTCACTTAAAATCAAAGCGACCACGCCGCCCGCCTTGCGCATCAAGTCCAACTGACGGACCGTCTTTAAACCAATCATGACAACACTCCCATCAACTCACGCGAGACCAGCCCCACCCCCTGCGAGGCATCCAAAAGCAAAAGCTTCTTCTGCCCGCGATAATACACCTGCAACGGCTCAGTGGAGTGATGATAAATCTGAATCCGCTTCATCACCACATCCGCTTGATCGTCAAGTCGTTGCACCACCTCAGCGCCGCAACGATCACAAATCCCAGCTTTTTCCGACGGAAAATTCACTAAATGGTACATTTCACCGCATCCCAGGCAAGTCCTGCGACCCGCTAAACGCTCCACCAAAACCGCATCAGGAATCTGAAATAACACCACCGCGGAAATCGTCTTACGCCGAGCTGCAAGCAACTGATCCAAAGCTTGCGCCTGAGGTAGGTTCCGCGGAAAGCCATCCAAGATAAAACCATTCGCACAATCGGCCATCTCAATGCGAGCGCCGATCAGATCGATCACCAGTTGGTCAGGAACGAGTTGTCCCTCGTCCATCGCCTTCCTAGCTGCACTCCCAAAAGCCGTCTGCTCGGTCTTAGCCTTCCGTAACATATCACCGGTAGAAAGCTGCGGCCAGTGTCGATCTTCCGCAAGCTTCTTGGCTTGAGTGCCTTTACCCGAGCCCGGCGGGCCAAGAAAGATGATAATCATGAAAGAGCCGTACGCCCCTTCACTCGGGTGTGCTTCATAAAACCTTCATAGTTGCGATTCAACAAGAAGGTTTCAATCTGCGCCACCGTATCGAGCGCGACCCCGACGAGAATCAACACACTGGTGCCACCAAAGTAGAAGGAAACCTTCATAGCCTGTGTGAAGAGCGTTGGCAAGACACAAATGGAGGAGATGTAAACAGCCCCCCCCAGCGTGATGCGCGAGAGCACGTAATCGATGTATTCAGCAGTCGGTTGCCCCGGCCTAATCCCAGGTACGAACCCGCCGTATTTCTTCAAGTTCTCAGCCACATCGTCGGTCTTAAAGGTTACAGCCGTATAGAAGTAGCAGAAAAAAACGATTAATCCCACGAACAAAACGTTATACAGCAAAGCGCCGGGCTGCAAAAAGCCCGTCAACTTTTGCACCCGCTCGGAGGGGAAAAAACTGGCAAGCGTTGCTGGAAACATGATCAGCGAGGAGGCAAAAATGGGTGGAATCACCCCAGAAGTATTGACCTTCAGCGGTAAATGACTATTTTGGCCACCGTACACTTTACGCCCCACCATCCTTTTGGCGTAATGAATCGGAATCCGACGTGCGCCACGTTCGACGAAAATGATACAAAAGAAAGTCACCACGATTACGACAGCAATCAGTAACAACTTCACTAAACTCAACTCGCCCGAGCGATACAGGCTTAAAGTCGAGCCGATCCCCTGGGGGATACGGGCTGCAATCCCTGCGAAAATGATCAGCGAGATGCCGTTACCAATCCCGCGCTCTGACATCTGCTCACCTACCCACATCAAAAACAAGGTGCCCGTGGTTAACGTGAGCGTCGTCATCAAGCGAAAGCCTGACCCTGGATGCATGACCACCGTCTGGCTTGTGTGCTCCAGACCAGTGGCAATACCGTAGCCTTGCACTAAACACAACAACACTGTGCCGTAGCGGGTGTACTGGGTAATTCGCTTTCTCCCCTGCTCCCCCTCTTTTTGGAGGTCGTGCAAGTAAGGCCACACCACCGTCAGCAACTGAAAAATGATCGAGCTACTAATGTAAGGCATCACACCTAGCGCAAAAATACTAAACCGCTCAAAGGCCCCGCCGCTAAAGAGGTTAAACCAGCCGAAAATCGTGCCTTTCATATTGGCCAACACAGCCTGCAAGGAGGAAGCGTCGACCCCAGGAGTAGGAATATGCACACCGATGCGGTAAACTGCCAGCATCAAGAGTGTAAAGAGAATCCTCTTGCGCAACTCAGGAATTTTGACCAAGCCATCTGCTCCAGACATAGACACCTTTTTCTGCTCTCGCACCCCGGAAACTTACTCAAGCTCCAAGCTTCTTACTCACGATTCAAGCGCCTCAGGTGAGAGTCAACCTGCCACCAGGCGAGGACGCCAACGACCGTAACTCATCCCTCTCCCCTAAGCCTCAGGCGCCTAGTGGGAAGCTTCAGCCACTTTCACTTTTTTGCCATTAATCCGTCCCGCAATTGGCAGAATCTCTACTTTCCCGCCAGCCTTCTCAATCTTCTCACGGGCAGCCGCCGTCACTTTATGCGCACGCACAAAAAAAGCCTGAGTCAACTCGCCAGTCGCAAGTACGGTCAAACGGTCATAACGACCCTTGAGCACGCCTGCTGCTCGCAAGGACTCTAAAGACAATTCAGAGAAATCAGCAGGATTTAATCTCTCAAAGTCACAAACGTTCATAATTGCAATCTCCCGACGAGCAATGCTGGTAAAACCACGCTTTGGCACCCGGCGATAAAGTGGCGATTGACCACCCTCAAACCCCGGCCGAGACGTTCCGCCCGAACGAGCTAACTGACCCTTGTCCCCTTTACCGGCAGTGGGACCATGTCCTGAGCCTGAGCCTCGTCCTAATCGCTTGCGCTTGTGAGTGGCTCCCTGATGAGCTCGAATGGTGTTGAGTCTTAACATACCTAAACCTACTCTCTTTCCTTTTTTCCCAGGCTCCGACGACCAAGAACCCAAGCTCCGACACCGAATCTCAGTGCCAAAAAATCTTTTTCTTACCTACCTGTTTTCCATGCCTGAGGCTCTCATCTCGACCGTCCTCAGGAACTTTGGCCTGAGTTTTCGTTTCGACATTGCTCTCTTTTGTTTATCTCGACTTTACCGAGAAGCAACGCCCTCAACCGATCTTTGGCTCCAGCACCTAGAACTGATTGTCCTGCTCGCTTCCCAGACCGAATCGCGCTCTCTGATCTAGCGACCTAATTCTTTTTTCTCAAGCCCCGAGCCTGCATCCTTCAAGCTAGCGAACTTCAGCTACGATCTCTACTAAATGCAAAACTTTCTTGATCATTCCACGCACCGAAGGAGTATTCTCCAAGGTTCGCACCTGTTCCCGACGCTTTAAACCCAAACCCGCCACCGTGGCACGTTGCTTAGGAGAACAAGCGATCAGGCCACGCTTGAGTCGCAGGGTAATGGTTTGCTGAATTAAAGTCATGATTTTCCTACTCTCTTTCTTACAAATGATCTAAGCCTGGCTCCCCGCCAGGAAACTGCCTCGACTTACAAGATCTCGGCAAGCAGCTTTCCGCGGCCTTTGGCAATACTTTCAAAATTTCGCAAATTCTTGAGCCCCTCCAGCGTGGCGCGCACCACGTTATGAGGATTGTCCCGTCTAATCGACTTGGTCAGAATGTTTTGGATGCCAGCCACTTCTAAGATCGCTCGCACCGAGGAACTGGCGATGATCCCAGTACCCTCAGGCGCTGGCTTCATCAAGACCTTACTTGCTCCAAAATGTCCAATAATCTCGTGGGGGATGGTGTTTCCTTCCATCGGAATCTTCACCATGTTCTTCTTGGCCTGCTTACCGGCCTTTTTAATCGCCTCGGGTACTTCGCCAGCTTTCCCTAGGCCCACGCCGACGCTCCCTTTCTTATCTCCCACCACCACAATCGCCGCGAAACTGAAGCGCCTACCGCCTTTGACCACTTTGGCGCAACGGTTAATATGAATCACTTTATCTTCAAATTCACCATCTTCTTGATTGCGGCCGCCTTGCTGATTATTTGCCATCGTCACTCTCTCCTTAACGTCTTTAGAACTTTAATCCACCTTCACGAGCCGCGTCGGCAAGAGCCTTCACGCGACCGTGATAGAGGTAACCGCTGCGGTCAAAAACCACTTGTTCGATATTCTTAGCAATCGCCCGCTTCGCAATCAATTGCCCGAGCGTCTTTGCCCCTTCTACCGAGCTTCCGACCTTACCCTTCAGCTCCTCCTCATTAGTGCTAGCCGCCACCAAGGTGTGCCCCCCTAAGTCATCAACCAACTGGACATAGAGATGCCGATTGGAGCGAAAAACTGAGAGCCTTGGCCGAGTGACATCGCCTTCAAGCGTTGCACGAATGCGCTTCTTTCTCTTAAAGCGAATGATCTGCTTTTGACTGGTATTTTTACCAATGTGAGTTGCCATAATGCTACGGTCACCTTTCTAACTACGAACTTTTAAAGAAACAAACTACTAAAACCTAAAACTGAGAGGCAAAACGCCCTATTTCGCGCCGGCAGCCTTACCCTGTTTACGAATCAGTGTTTCGTTCGTGTACTTGATCCCTTTACCTTGATACGGCTCAGGCTTTCTAAAAGAACGAATTTTCGCGGCTACCATGCCGACTAAACACTTATCCGCCCCAGCCACCGTCAGATGAGTGTTGGCATCGACCTTCACCGCAATACCTACCGGCACGGTGTAATCGACTGGATGCGAGTAACCCAAGGTTAAACTCAACACCTGCCCCTTCACCGCGGCACGATATCCGACCCCGACGATATCCAACTCTTTGACAAATCCCGTATGAACCCCGTGCACCATGTTGTGCAACAAGGTACGCGTCAAACCGTGCAAGGCCGGAGCCTTAGACGACGCCGCAAGGTCTTGCGAGACAGTAATCACATCACCCACCATCTCCACCAGCACCCCTTTGGGTAACTGGTGCGACAACTTCCCTTTGGGACCTTCGACCTGCACGTGTGAGTCCTTGATTGCGACCTTCACTCCACTGAACACTTTAATTGGTGTTTTTCCAACGCGTGACATGACTTTTACCAAACCTCACAAAGAATTTCGCCGCCCACTTTTTGGGTCCTAGCGCGATGGCCTGTGATCACCCCTTTTGAAGTCGAGACGATTGCAACCCCTGCCCCGCCTAAAGGCCTGGGCATTTCATCATAGCCCGAGTAACGGCGTAGCCCGGGACGACTAATGCGCTTGATACCACGGATAACGCTTTCACCGGATTCAGTGTATTTGAGATACACCTTAATCACGGGGCGGCCCTCTTCACGCAGCAGCCTGAAGTTGCGAATGTAACCTTCTTCTTTTAACACCCTCACCACGTTAGCCTTTAAACGCGATGCTGGAACCTCAAGCTTCTCGTGTCGCTCTTTCGTCGCATTACGAATGCGAGTTAATAAATCTGCAACAGGATCTGTCATACTCATAATGAATACCCCTTTACCAACTGGCCTTAGTGACGCCAGGCAACTGACCTTTTAAAGCCAAACCACGGAAACAAAGACGACACATATTAAACTTACGCATATAGGCCCTGGGTCGTCCACACAGTGGACAACGATTCCTTGCCCTTGACTTAAATTTAGGTTTGCTCCCAATGAGCTCTAATTTGCACTTTTTTGACACGCGTCAATCTCCTTTTTCTTTTTTCCGGTCCTATTTTCGAAACGGCATGCCAAGCTCTGCCAAAAGCGCCCTTGCATGCTCATCGGTCTTCGCGGTGGTCGTGATCGTCACGGTCATCCCGCGCACCTGGTCCACTCGGTCGTAACTAATCTCGGGAAAAATGATCTGCTCACGAATCCCTAACGAGTAATTGCCACGGCCATCAAAACCCTTGGGATTGACACCTTTGAAATCGCGCACGCGCGGTAGGGCCACGTTCACTAAACGATCCAAAAACTCATACATTCTGGCTCGCCTGAGCGTCACCATCACACCCACCGGATTACCCGCTCGCACCTTGAAAGCCGCAATAGCTTTTTTCGCCCGCGTTAACACCGGCTTTTGCCCGGTAATCCCCATCACTTCCTCAAACGTTCCATCTAAAAGCTTGGGATTGGCAACAGCGTCCTTCACCGAGCACTTAACAATCACTTTGCCTAGTTTTGGCACTTGCATGGCGTTTTTAAAAGCGTACTGTTTCATCAAGGCAGGAATCGCCTGCTTGCGGTAACGCTCCACCATTCGCGGAGTTTCGCTCGGAGAAGTTTTGGTTTCACCGACTGCCGCAATCTTGACGGCCGAGGCCTGAGCCTCCTCCTTCGCCCGCTTAGCTCTCGAACGCGCTGCGTCGCCGGCTGCCTTCTTAGCGTCGCCCTTGGCTTTTTGTGTATTTTCTTCAGTAGCAGCTCCGGCCTGAACCGCCTCGCTGGTAGCATTGGCCTTGCTTTCTTTTTGACCAGACGACGCTTTTGATTCCCCTTTAGAGGCTTTCTTAGCTGATTCGCCCTGCTCTGCTTTTGATTGATCTTGGTCCGCTGTCACGACTTACTCCCTTTCTCAGATGTTTACGCTGGATCGATGGCATTCTTGCAGCGCTTGCAAACTCTGATCTTTTTTACTTTTGTAAGGTTCACGTTTGCAGGGCTACCTGCTACCGCATCACTCTTCTCAGCGCCAGCCGACGCCGACACCGCCACCACCTGTATCCCATGTCGCACGCCTCTTGCACAGACGGTGCAGTAGAGTAAGACGTTGGAAACATCGATCGGGTGGTCCTGGAGAAAAATACCACCCTCACTCGTCTCGGTGCGCTTCTTAGTCTTGCGCACCTGATTGAGGTTCTCCACCACGACACGGCCGCACAACGCATCCACCCGGGTGATCTTACCAATCTTACCTTTTTCTCTACCGGCGATGACCTGAACTTGGTCATTTTTCTTTAAAGAGGCCTTTGTTTTTCTAGTTTTACTTAAATTCACTGTCTAACCCTCTTGTCTTCTTCCTTTGCGACCTACGGACCGCCTCGCCTATTCACTGGCTTTAACTTTAAACCGCAACCAGCCTCTACTTCGCGCTCTTTTCGGTCTCAGCTGTCTGCTTTTTGCCCGACCTTCCTTCGTCCAATCTTCTTCCGCCCAAATCTCTACAAAACTTCGGGCGCAAGCGAGATGATCTTGGTGAACGACTTGGCTCGCAGCTCTCTGGCCACTGGACCAAAAATTCGGGTGCCAATCGGCTCATTTTGAGCATTGATCAACACCGCCGAGTTGTGATCGAATCTCACATAAGTACCGTCTTGACGGTTCACTTCCTTGCGAGTCCGAACGATCACAGCTTTTAAAATCTCCCCTTTTTTTACTTTCGCGTTCGGGCTAGCGTCCTTCACCGACACCACAATCACGTCCCCTAAAGAGGCGTAACGCCTGCGCGTGCCCCCTAAAACCTTAATGCACATGACCGATTTGGCGCCCGAGTTATCAGCAACATCAAGCCTGGTTCTCATCTGAATCATACAAAACTCCCTTTAGACCTTAATCTCAGAAACACCGCCGGACTTGCGCAAGATGGACTGGACCACCCAACGCTTCTCACGGCTCAGTGGCCTGGTTTCTACTAATTCCACCCGGTCTCCGACCTTCGCCGTATTGTGCTCGTCGTGAGCCTTATAGCGACGGGTTTTTTGAACGTATTTCTTATACAAACGGTGCTTAACCTGACGATCCACTTGCACCACCACAGTCTTCATCATCTTGTCACTGACCACAAGCCCAACCAGCTGACGACGCTTCTGCAAAGCATTACGCACATGCTCTGCGGACTGCTGCTCGATCTGATGCTCCTGCTCTATCTTTTTTCCGTCCGACATCAAGCTTGAACCAATCCTTTCTTCTCAAAGACCTTCAATTGCTGTGAGTGCAAGGTCTTCATGCGGGCAATCTCCTTGCGCACCTTCCAAAGTTGCGCAGTGTCAACCAACTCACCTACTGCTTTTTTCATCTTCAGAACAAACAGTTGGCTTTGTGCACTCTGCACTTCACGCTGCACGTCCGCAACCGACGTCGCAAACGCCGCAGGCAGCACCTGCGCTAAGTCAGTTTGACCTAACAGTCTCTCTTTTAATTTTCTAAAATTCTTTGATGCCACAACCACTCCTCACTTGTATGCTCTTAACCTAAAGCCGACGTTCAGGTTGCTTCCTCAGCGACCACAGCCTGCTTTAAAGCTTCTTTCTTCTTTTGTGCTCTCACCAGCTCCTGCTTCTCAATCGTCCGACTCAACGGCTTACAATGCAGCGGCAACTTGTTGGACGCTAACCGCAAAGCTTCAAAAGCTTCCGACTGAGCAATGCCGTCCATCTCAAAGATAATGCGCCCTGGCTTGATCACCGCGCACCAATCTTCCACGTTACCCTTACCCGAACCCATGCGGGTTTCAGCAGGCTTCCTGGTCAACGACTTATCGGGGAAGATCCTAATCCAAATTTTTCCACCGCGTTTGACATAACGGGTCATCGCAACACGGGAGGCTTCAATCTGCTTGGCAGTAATTCGACCGCACTCGGTAGCTTGTAATCCGAACTCACCAAAAAATAGGGTACCGCCACGATCAGCTTTACCCCGCATTTTACCTTTTTGCTGCTTCCGCCACTTAACTCTCTTAGGTGATAACATGGTTTACCTCAGGCTCCTTGAAGGACACGCGCTTCAATCGCAGCTTGTTTTTTTAACGTTTGCATCTCACCGTGGTAGACCCAAGCCTTCACTCCGATCAAACCATAGGTCGTCAGCGCCTCAGCCGTGCCATAATCAATATTGGCGCGCAAGGTATGCAAAGGCACACTGTCCTC
>JAYTHP010000117.1:0-1180 GCA_043732485.1 Oligoflexia bacterium | reverse complement strand
CCTGCGTGCACAAGAAAATGTGATTGTTCCCTTGCGTCAAGCGCGCACTGACCAACTCATCACCGTCGTCAGTCGAAATCGCATTCAGTCCCGCAGCTCTCACGTGCTTGAACTCGCTTAACGCCGTGCGCTTAACGATCCCAGCCCGGGTCACCATGAAAATGTACTCGTTTTCTGAAAACTCCTTGACCGGTAAAATAGCCTTCACCTGCTCACCAGGGTTGAGCGACACCAAATTGACGATCGCCTTACCCTTGGCCACCCGACTGACTTCCGGCAACTTATAGACCTTCAGGGAGTACAAACGCCCCTGATTCGTGAAACACAAGAGATAACTTAAGGTCGTGCAACGGTAAATGGCCGTGACGAAGTCCTCATCCCCCAGATTCACCGCCCGAATCCCCCGCCCGCCGCGGTGCTGGGAGCGAAACTGCCCTGGATCGGCGCGCTTGACGTACCCTGCATGAGTAATTGATACCAAAGCGTCCGTATCAGAGATCAAATCTTCATCGTCAAATTCGGTAAACTCCGAGGAGTCCCCAGTTAAAATCTCAGTACGCCTGGCATCCCCGTAAGCGGCTTTCACCAAGAGCAACTCTTTTTTAATCAACGCAAACACCAAAGCCTCGCTCTCAAGCAAAGCATTGAGTCCTACAATCTGCTGTAAAATGGTTGCAAGCTCTTGCACAATCTTCTCACGCTCAAGCCCCGTTAAGCGCGCTAATCTCATCTCTAGAATGGCCTGAGCCTGCAAGTCACTGAGCGCAAAGTGAGCTTTCAAACTGACTTTCGCTTGTTCACTGCTTGCAGCCGCTTTAATCATGACAATCAGCTCGTCAATGTTCTCGACCGCCTTTTTTAAGCCTTCAAGCAGGTGGCTGCGCTCCTGGGCTTTTTTTAGCTCAAAGAGCGTTCGACGAATCACCACGTCTTTACGGTGATCGATAAAAGCCATGATCAAATCTTTGAGGTTAAAAGTGCGCGGCTGTTGCTGGTGGATTGCAAGCAGGTTGATACCAAAATTATCTTGCAGCGAGGTCAGCTTATAGAGCTTATTCAACACCACGCTGGAGTTTTCCCCGCGCTTCAGCTCAATCACCATCCTCATGCCGGTGCGATCCGACTCATCGCGTAAGTCAGAAATGCCCTCAATTTTCTTATCGCGCACCAGATCAGCAAT
>JAYTHP010000116.1:0-32782 GCA_043732485.1 Oligoflexia bacterium | reverse complement strand
ATATTTTAATAAATAAAATTTTTTTGCCATTATTTTCGTGAATGTTTGGTTTTTGCGAAGAATAAACCTTCCTTGGCGCTTTTTTTGGGCCCTTTTTGGCATAATGAGGACTGGCTGAGAGCAATATTTTAAAAAATAATACTTTAAAGCTTGAATGAGGAAGAGAGATATGCTTTTTTTGAAGTCGAGCGATTTTTCGTTGTGTCTTGTCGAAAGATTTTGCTGCAAGTCTGTTGGCCACTGCTGCTTGCTGCAGGATGTCAGCAAAAAATGACTATTCCTGAGGGGACGATCCTTGGCGTTGCGCCTTCCTTGTCGCATTCGTTGGTGAGTGTTTCACAAAGCCCGGTTGCGGTTGGCGATTCCTTGAAAGTCACGCTCTCCTTACGCGATTCTTCCAGCCAGTTGATGGTGGCTAAGCGCTATCAGGTCAAGCTCACCACTCCGGGTAGCACAAGTGTTGGAACCTTGAGTGATTTGCTTAACCGTAAATCCTCTCCAGTGCTCGGGTAGCAAGATCTAGAAAAGAGCATTATGCTCCTGGCATGAAAGCGAGGAACAAGATGGGTTTGTTTTTTATGGGAAATCGGGGGTGGCACTGACGACAGGGGCTAATCGGACTTAAATTCCCAAGGCATCTGAAGCAGCTGTTGTAATATAATAGCCCACAGGGTGTGCTCAAGGTACTTGCGCGGGTTCAGGTTATGAAGCTGGCAGGTAGCAATCACCGAATACCAATCGGAGGCGACTTGAGCGGTTTCTAAGGATTGGGAGCCTAAATGATTCTTACGGCCAATCACAGGATTTCTCATCGATTGCTCGATGATATTGGTGTGCAAGGGCACCTCAGGCTGGGTAAGAAACACGATCAGCTTGGGCCAGAGGCGATTCAGGTAACTGAGCGCTTTTTCAAAGCTGCTCTGCGGGAGGATACTGGGGGTGTACTCGCGACTGAGCTTTAGGATTTGGTCGACCCCCTGTGTCAGGATAGCTTCGCTTGCCCAGTGCTTCAGCGTGTACAAATTGAGACCCAGTAAAGTGGAAAATTCTTGTTGTTCCCTCTTACTTCCCCGCCAAGCCGCCACAACCTGAGCTCTCAACTCTGGGCTGGTCTGCCCCAGACGCCTCTTGGTCCCATTTCTTGGAATGGCGGCAATCATTTCCTTTAAACGCTTTAATTTCTGATCACCTATCAGCTCAAATTGCATAGAATCCTCAAGCCTGAATCAAGCAGTTTTTAAAATAAAATTAAAACCCGGGGACCAGAGAGGACTTACGGTACTGCTAGGAGGCTAAAGGAAAATCGAATTTTCCGAAACAGGGCTATATGGGCAGCTTACCTTACAGCTTAGGTGCAGGTCTGCCCTGCTCGCCAGAACTGACGGCAGTCACCCTCGGACCCAACCACTATGACGTCTCGTCCCCCACTTTGATTAGCAACCAAGGCGTGCTGTTTTGCACGTTAAGCTCGTTTTTGCAGACCTTAGGTTCAGGCGAGTGCGCAGGTGGCGTTCTTTACAACTTGGGCACGAGCAACACTGCTCCCTGGCAGTATTGGAACGGTTCAGCGTGGGCAGCAAGCGTGGGCACGACGGCAACGGCGAATGCTGCCACCGTGGTTAACAGCAATATTGCGTCTTTTGGCAGTTTGAGCCAAATTTACTTCAAAGCCTTCTTACAATCCTCTGGAACCAGCGCCTACTAGCTGAATCAGGTCACGCTCGGTGGCACCGATTAAGCACGAGTGAGGCGGAGAGTCAGCTCTGCCACGCCGCTCCCTCTTTGCTGCTTTGTGAAAGCGAGCTTGGCGGCTTGCGCCTAATTGGGGTTGCGGTTTTCTGGCTCAGGCTGCTGCTGGGGGAGTAGTGCTTCTGGAGTGAGTAAGCTGTCGCGGGCTTTTTGCTTCAGTTCGGCAATTTTGGCGAGCAATTCCGACTCCGTTTCCGGTTTTTTGGCTTTTTGCTTCTTGCGGGTGTGGGCAGACTGACTGGCAAGCGCCTCCACAAAATTAAACGCCGGCTGATCGGTGGAGGGTCCGGAGGGCCCTCCAGGCTGGCGAGCGTGGAGGGTCATGATCCAGTCTTTGAGCACGACCAAAAGGTTGCGAGCGCCTGGGGCATTTTCTAAGGCCACTAGTTGATCGATCGCCTGAAAGTCTTCTGGCCGCACTTTTTCTTCAAGCCTCAGTTGATGGATGGCAGTGAGGAAGGACTGATAGGCAATGGCTTTTTTGGTGGCTTTTGAAAAGGCTGGGAAATCAATCGGGATCAAGCGCGATTCAAAGGCGCCTGCGGCACTTTTAATGCTTTCGTTGGCATTAAAAATGAAGGTAGCCCCTGAGATATTAAAATCCACCCCGAGTGACTCCAGAAAGTAGGACTTGGAGTTGCCTTCAATCAGCTCTTGTAAAAAAGCCTTAAAGCGATTCGCTCCCTCGCTGTCTTGGTTGAGCAGATAGTGGGCTTCGTCAAAGAAAATGATCGGATTTAAGGTCGGCTTCCCCCCTTGCGAGGGATGGATAAAGCAACGCGCCAGCGTACCGATGTCTCTGGTGGCAGCAGAGCCGGCAAATTGGGTTAAAGTCTCCCCGGTGAGGGAGATTTTACAAAGCGGTAAGTCGAGGATCTCGGCCAAAAGCTCAACCGAGGCGGTTTTACCCGTCCCTGCTGGGCCTTGCAAGAGAAAGGCTCGACTGATCCAGGGCGAGCTTTTCTCAAGCTGGGTGCGCTGGATCATGTCCGAGAGCACACGTCTTAAGGAGTCGCGCACCAAAGGCTCATAGGTGCTGGTCTTGTTCTCAAAGTGGGTAAACATCAGCTCCTCAGGCGGGAGGTTTTTGTAGGTCCGAGGCAATTGCATGATGGCTCGCAAGTGTTCCATGCTCTGAGCGAGATGCTCTTTGGCGGCGCGATTGCGGGGGTCTTGAAAAAGATCGCCTTGAATCTCACGTTTTAAGGCACTGAGTTTTTCCCACTGTCGGGGGGTAAACTGCGCGTTGTCACGCACCAGGGTCTCATCGAGCGCTTCGAATTCAGCGATGGCGATTTGCTGGGAACTGAGCAGCCCGGCACCCAGGTCGTTGTTTGAAGGAGCGACTCCGCCTGCAAGTTTGTAGGCGCCCATGACTGCTTCCGTGCTCAGGTGCCCTGCGGCGTTAAACAGCTTTTCAAAGGATTTTACGAAAGTGTAACCGTTTTCGTAATGTCGGTAGTCTTCCCACTTGCGCCTGGAGCGCGCAAGCCCCAGGTTTTCTTGCGGAGGGGCTTCGGCTTGGGTTTGGGTCTGGCGAGCGTCGGTCGCAGGGATGGCGGCAGTCGTTGGTTGTGGGTCCGGAATCTCACGAAAATGCAGGGCAAGCTGCTGCAGCTGGTCGGACCCTTGCTCGTGTTGCAGCCATTGCAGGAGCTGAGCGAGAGTTACAGCGTTGACAGGAGCCTGATTGGGAGCGTGTCTTTGAAAGCGACGTAAGATCCGCGCAGGGATAAAAGCGCCAGCCAGCATAGTTTGATGTTCGGAGTCGTACCAGGCTTGAGCGGTGTTAAGAAAGCTTAAGAGCCGTTGTACGGAGTGGCGTTGCTCGGAAAAAAGACTTTGGTTTAAGGGGGTGAGAAGCTCGGTGAGTTGCGCGAGGATTTCTGAAAGGGGTTTTTGCAACTGGGCAGGCTGCTGCTGCTGGCCTGGCAAAGCCTGCGACTCTGATAGGGGAGGGGGGAGCGAGGAAAGTTCAGGATCCAAGGTGGCTAAGAAATAGGAGGTGCTCCAGGTGGCATGCTGGGCAAGCACCGTATCGATGACGCGCAAGAAATAGGGCGTATTCCAGGCAAGCGTGCGTTGCACGAGCTGCTCTAGGTTCAGTTCGGGGGATTGCTGTAAGTTGAAGCTTGCTTCAAGAAAATTGGCGAGTTGCGGATTTTGCCCTTTGCTTCGCAAATACTGCAGGGTTTCGGGGAAGGAGAAGGAACCGTAGGAGCGAAGCTTGCGCGCGAGGCGGTTAAAGCCTGCGCCAGACAGCGCGTTGTGCACGGTCCCTAAGGGACCTTGCCCACTGCTTGAAGCGGCTCCTCCGCGCATTCTGCCTACCGTGATATAGAGTTTGGCGTCGACAAAGCCGCGCCCGAGGGCTCCGAGCCAGGCACTGTCCACAAAGCCTAAACGTCTCAGCCCTTGGGACCAGCGCAGCTGACGTCGCGTTTTCTGAGTAAGCTTTTTTTCCTGCTGTGTGAACTTGGCAAGCTCTTTGGCGTTTTTGGTCTCTTTGGCCTGCTTTTGTGCCTGAGCTTTCTCGGTTGCCGCAGTCACTTGAGCTGAGTGCGTTTCACTGGAGGTAGGAGGACTTGAAGCGTCGTGCGCCGCCACGTGCTCAAGCGTTGCTAGAGGCAAGAGCAGGAGGGCCCACAAGAACAAGCTGCGCCCCATGATCGCTTCAAGGACAACTTCCAGGGCTTGGAGTGTTAGCTCGATCAGCTTGCTGGGCTTTTGATACGGTGAACGTGAGGTGCCACCTTGAAGTGTGTCTGCTGCTTGAGTCAGGGTGGTGTGGTCGCCGGTGGCGGATAATTGGGGTTGCATGGTATTCATTTCCTTTCATCATCACTCTTTGCAACGACTTGCACAGTCCGTTTGTGGGAGTTTCCCAGAGGTTTAAGGAGGTCTAAGTTTGCTTGAGCTGCTGGTCCTTGATTGGCTGAGTGCGTGGTGAGGGCAAGACGCTTGCGCCTTCAGGCGCTGCTGAGGATCTCTGTCACCACCACCAAGACTGCCAACGACCCCTCCTGACTAAGCTCCTCCGGTTGCGGCTACCAGTTCCTTTTCTAGCGCCTCGAGTTGCTTTAAGATCAACGTAATGCGAATTTGCTGTTCCATTTCCTCAGCCGTTTTTGCTTTCTTTTTCACCGCCTGCGAGGAAAAGCGATGGACTTCGTAGGCGACATCAAAAATGCCTGCTTCGCGTCCCGAGGAGACCAAATCGAGATGCTTAGCGTATTCCCCGAGGAGGTTGCCAAGGATTCGGACGCCTGCTTCTTGTTCCCGTCTGAGGATGTCATCGACCACTTGAAAATGCTCGGCTTGCGGCTTGAGACTACGGTCTCGGCAAAACTCGGCAAACATGCGGTGGGCCACGATTTTCTTCTTTTCAGGCGAGATGGCGGTGAATTCTACCGGGATCATGCGGGACTCAAACGCCCCACCTACGCTTTGAATGTCTTCATTACTACTCAAAATAAAGGTGGCTGCCGAGAGATCAAAGTCCATGTCCAGCCCGGCATCATGAAACATCACCTGATTGGGCTCCAGCATGCCTTGCATCACCTCTAAAAAGGCCTTGGCTGAGGGCTGGTTGCTGTTTAAGGCATAGTGCACTTCGTCCATGAAAATAATGGGGTTTCGTCCCGGTTGGCCTGATTCAGGGGCCAAAAAGCACTGGGCAATCTTGCCTAAAAAAGGCCCGACATCGGTGGCGGACTGGAACGGGGTTGAGCCTCCAAAATCTTTTGCCGCGATGCGGGAGAGCGAAATGTTGCAAAAAGGCACGCCTAAGACGCGCGCTAGCATGCGGGCGGTATCGGTTTTCCCGGTTCCTGCCGGTCCCTTAAACAGCAGAGTGGTTTTGCGATTTTGCAGCTTATTGGTCTCAGCCTTGCCATCGGTTTTTTCATTGGCTCTGGCTGCCAGGGTGGCGGCGATGCGGGTGATTTGCGTTTTAATCTTCTCAGGATAGGTCGTAAGATGCTCCTCCACCTGCTTTAAGACGGACTCGACATCACCCACCGGGTGGTTTTCGCGGGGCCATTTCAAGAGGGTGTTCATTTGACTGAGCAGTAGCTTGGCTGCATTCTTCGCTGAGCTGTCATAGTAGGAGTCGTAACCCGGTAAGTAAGCTAAGAAGGCCGCGCGAAGCTGGGTCAGCTTCTCCCACTCGGTGGCAGAGAATTCTGCTTTGCGCAGTTCCACTTGCTCTTCCAGCAGTTCAAACTCAGCCATTCTCGCTAAGCGGGTGTCGGTGTCGTTGTCTTGTAGCGAGGAATTGCCGCCTGCCATTTTCCAGAGCGCAGGACTCACTTCCTTATAGAGGATGGGGAGCGCTTCTTTGGCAAACAGGATCGAAAAAGCGTTGTTAGTGAGAAAGGTTTGAGCTCGTTGAAGAGAGCGCGGTAGGTAGGGATTCAAACCTTCAAAAAGCGCCCCACCTAACGCTGCGGTGACGAGCGCGTCTTGCAGTGGCTTGAGATTCAACTGCCGTAAACGCTTCCAGCCTTGCTTGCGTCGCAATTCGCGTAAGACTTGCTTGGGAGGAGGCGTTTTGGCGTGAGTTGAGGAAGTGTTCGTCCTTGTCGAGGCAAACAGGGGAGTGGCGTGGACCGCAGAAACTTGAGTGTCCGCGCAGGCGAGGTGGCTTGGAGTAACGCCTAAAAACGAGCTGATCCCGAAGAAAAGCCCTAATTGCTGCAGTCGCAGTCGGTGTGATTGAGTGTTCATGACGATCCCTTTCTTAAAACAAGTCTCAAAGTGGTCTTAGGCTTCATCGCGGGCTGTCTGACTTGATCTCTCAAGTCTCTCCTCCCTGCAAAGTATCACCTGTGGCTTCACGAGACTGGGGTCCGGCCCGACTTCGCCTGCGGCGGGGAGCAAATCCCTCCTCCGCTGGCACGGTTGACTGTTTTTCCGTCTCTGTTGCCTTACCCGGTTTGCTGCCCTCAAGAGGAAGGAGGGGCTCGGCGGCGAGGGACTTACGATTAATTAAATTTATATACAAAACTAAATAGGTTTGAGCTTTCTACTCGATTCGAAGCACGGTGTCAAGGCTTATTCGTGGCTTAGGTCCTTAAGGGGGTGATAAAAAAGCTAAAGATAGTAGAGAGATGTCTAATAATTAATTTTTTATATCGTCTAAAGATAAAAAAATATCAAAAAAGCTTTGGCAAGCAAGGTCGCTCGTTGGACCTAAAAAAATGGCGTAACTCATGGTTTTCACGAGTTTTTTAGGCGATCAGGGTAAGCGGCTGCTGACGTAGCCGCACATGATTTCTTAGGTCATCAAAAAGAGAGAAAGAGAGCAAGAGAGATTTTCTTTAGTTTCCACGGCTTTTTTACCGATAAAAATGCAGTGAGTCTGGGCAAGAGTGCTTGTTTTGCTCTCACCCATGCTCAGCGCAAACCCTTGGGTAAAAAAATAAGATGATAATCCACCCCCTTGTTAAAGAAATAGCTGCTCGTTCTTACACTCGCCACTGCGATGGCTCATTTTTTGGGTCGCGTGGGCTCAGAGTGCTGCTCCTGGTGGTTACGGTGACGTTGAGCATGCCGCTTGCCTGGCAACAAAATGCTTTAGCGGCTGCTTCTAAAGGGAGACTTAAAATTCCGATTAAGCCTCGCGTCAAACCGCTGAGTCCGTCTTCATCTAGAAGAAACGCTCAAGGGCAAGGCGGCGGATCTCCTAAGAGCTCTTCCCCGCGTGCAAGCGACAATGAGGCGCATCTGGCTGATCCTGCAGCCAGGGAACAAAAATTTAGCCGATCAACGACAGCCGCTACCTACCCTAAACCCTCCTCTCATGGTCCCTCTTCCGCTTCCACCATGCCTGCGCTCTTGCCGGGGAAGGAAAAAACAGCGGAAACGTCGGCAGGGGAGCCCGCGGACAATGCCCAGCTCCTACCGAGTGCTGGCTTGCACTCCCTGGCGCAGCCTGCAACGCCACCTGCACTGCCTGAGAAGCCTTGGGGACCGGGGAAATCAGCCAAAACGCCCGCAGAATACCATAAAAAAAACCCTGCGAGCTTAGCGGTGTCGGCTGAGGTAAGCAGGCAGGGAATCGGTGCCAAAAAACCCACCAAACGGAGTCGGGTCATGAGCGCCGCCTTAAAAACTGGAGCCGTCACTGTAGGTCTCGGGATCTTGTCGGGCGTGGGTTATCAGATCGGTGAACAGGCTGGTGTGGCGGCAGGGTTCCAAGCCGGGAGCAATTCGGTTAGCGGTAGCGGTAACTCGGCTACTTCATCGAGCACGACGGCCACGCCGGGGGGGAGTGCCGCCTCGTCACCTAGCTCTAGTGCTGGGACGCCTGCCACGGGCAAGTCGACAGGTTCCTCGGCCGGTTCTGGGGACAGTTCGTCAGCGCCTGGTCCTTCTGGGTCTTCCCCTGGCGCTAGCCCGAATGGGAATGCGGCCGGAACGGGCAGCCCAGCTCAGCCGCATTAAGGCGTTTGGCTGGGGATAACCACTGAGACATTTCTGGAGACAGGCTCATACAAGGAGACATACGCCCACACACTTGTGGTTGTGTGGTGGTGTGTCAGTGATGCTCAGTGATCACCCGAACGCTTAAAGCTCTCTAAAGCTTAAAGCGCTGAGGATTTTTGTAAGACGTTGAGCGGGCAAGCGCGCCCAGAAGGACTCGATCCAACCTGCACGAGGCGACAGAGTAATCAGGGTGAGGCCAAGGTCGCCAGACCTGGCCTTGGCTGTCGCATGAGGTAGCAATCATCATTTTCAGCCAGCACAAGATCAGCCAGCACAAGATCAGCCAGCACAAGCATGCAGTTTCATCGGCAATTGCGACGCGTTTTGCAGCACAATAGACCGGCTCAAGTCTTTTGAGACATAGAGGAGAGGGCTTACTTGAGGGGGGGGGGAGCTCCTCAGAAAACCCTCAGAAACCGAGAGCGGGGCGGACCCCGCACGCTCTTGACTGGACATTCAAAAGGGGTCAAGGAGTGCCACTCATGAAACGCCCTCGACTCAACGCAAGCCTCGCTTGTGCACAATGCTCACCTTTTTTCGGGTCGGCCACTGACACCGTCTAGCATTGATGCACTTACACACGCGCAGACATACACCGTGGACTTAATTCTGCGGAGCAGCTTGAATGGTCGTTGGTGCCACCGGCGACGTCCCACTTAAGGGGGATTGCGGATTGGGTTTAGTGGGAGCACCCGCAGTGAGAGCTGAACCTGCCTTACCTAAATCTCCGACGGCGCTACTCACATTATTGCCGATGAGACTTGCGTCTTGACTAAGGGTTTGTTGCCCAGCGGGAGTAGAGAGGATGCCGATTGCTACTCCTGTCGCTAATCCTGCTGCTACTCCTAGCATCGCGGTTCGCGCTGGGTTCATGCCGGGTTTTTGCAGCTCTGGGTGATCGGAAGGCTCGGTCTGCTGCGCCTTACTCAGTTTACTGCCACCTGAAGCGGCATTTCCTGAGGAGTGCGAGGAATCTTCATGCTCAGCTGAATCGACACTTTGAGCCTCGGTTGAGGAATGTGCATCTTGCTTGCCTTGTGGACGAGCACCGGAGCGAGCCGTTGCTGCCGCAGAAGCCTTGTTAGCAAAGTATTCTTCGGCCGTTTTAGCCGATTTTCCCGGCCCCCATGGCTTTTCAGGGAGTGCGGGCGGAGTAGCGGGACTGCTAGCTTGGGCTGTGGACTGAGCCGTTGCTGCCGACTGATGAGCAGTTCCCGCACTTGCCTTGTGCTCGTCGACTGTTTGAGTGGCCGTTGAGGTTTGCCCCGTTGATGGCTCCACCTTGCCATAGCCGTCGCGGGTTGTACGAAATAACTCAGCTCTTTGAGTGCGGGTGGCAGGTGGAGTTGCTCGGAATTCAGCTAAATTCGGGTCGGCTTCTGTGCTTGCTTCCTGAACTGGTGCCAGTTTTAGAGGATCTTTACCGCTTGGGTTTTGTGAGGCAGCCTGGGCGGTAGGCATTGTGGCGTGAGAAGAGTCCTGTGTGCTAGCCGATTTTCCAGGACTCGCGGGTGGAGTCGCAGGCGTTCCGGCGTGGTTGGCTGCCTGCACCGTTGCCGCCGAAGTAGCCTTGTGAGCGTTGTATTCTAAAGCCGTTTTAGTCGCTTTGCCAGGACCCCAGGGTCTCTCAGGGAGCGCGGGTGGAGTCGCGGGCGCGCCAGCTTGGTTGGTTGCCTGCGCCGTTGCCGCCGAAGTAGCCTTGTGGGCGTCGTGTTCTGCGGCTGTTTGAGTTGATTTACCAGGACCCCAGGGTCTCTCAGGGAGCGCGGGCTTGCTGCCTTGGGCCACGGGATTGAGGGTCTGACCTGGAATCGCTGCTGGGGAGACCCCGGTTGCTGCGGCGCTCGATCCTCCGCGCCCAAAGAGTCGACTCAGCCAACCCCCTGCCCCAGGTTTCCCCGCTGCCTGGGCGGTTGCGGGCGTCTCGCTGACGGGTCCCTTCGGAGGGGCTGCTGGAGCGGAAAAAGGTTTGGCGCTCTCAGAAGGCGCGCCGGGTTTTAAGCCAACGCGAGTTGCGAAGCTTGATTTTGCTGTCGGGGTCGCTGTGCTGGGTGCTTGAGCCGATAGACTATGGCTTGCCGCGGGTTGCGTGGCAAGCCGTGCAGAATCGCTAATTTGGACTCCCTGTGCGCCGACTGCCGAAAAGCGAGGAATAGGTTTTCTTGCGCCCCGGATAGCGATGGCCGGTTTTCTAAAAGCATTTTGACGCGCCGAGGGACGAACCACCATCGGCCGCCCCCCCGCCTCAGCGTCATGAGGGAAAAAAAGTTTAAAAGTGACGCCGATCACCAATCCGATCGTAAGTCTGTTTGACAAGCCAAGGTTGAGCCGGTTCAGATTTTTCCCCGACCTATTTTTTGCACCCATTTTTTGAAGACTTTGCATCTCTGGCTCCTTTTTGCTTTTCTCGACCTTGCTTGGCTGATTCTTTCTTATTTTTTCTTCACACCTGTGAAAACCTCTCGATTGCAATCTCGCCGGCTCAGCCGTTTTTGAAGTAGCATTAGCCGCGTAACCTAAACCGTCCTCTTTCACTTCCACTTGTTTCGTCAGGTAGCGTGATTTTCTTAAGTCGCTTCTAGCAGGTGAGGACTTAAGTAAGCAGATTAGTTCATCTTTTATTTTTTAATGGAGGGAAGTGATCGAAGTTTGCAGCACCGACGGCACGGGGCAAGAAGCTGCGTGGCTGGAAGGAAGGCCTCAGGGGGCTTGCGCCTTAGGACTATTTTTGGTGAGCAGTGATCCAGTCGTCAGGCAGCGGCGCTATCCACTCTCTTTGAATTCTGGCCAAGGCCCCCCGCTTTGAGGGATGCTCGCTCCCGCTCGCTTGCTCGAGCGGAGGTAAATCTAGCTTTAGTTTCCAGGCGTGCAGGAAGGTGCGGGGTGCTGGCGCGCCTTGATACCGCAGGTCGCCCAAGATCGGGAAACCTAAGTTCGAGAGATGGGCGCGGATCTGATGCATGACGCCAGTTTCGATCTGGATTTCAAGCTCCCACAGAGTACTGAGAACGAGCGCCAGGGACGAAGGAGAAGTGGCGGGAGAAGTGGGTGAAGAGATAGAGGGAGCGGGAGGAAGCTGCGAGGAACTCAAAGCAAGTGTGAGAGGGTCAAGCGGCGGGAGTCGCTTCGCCGCTAGGATGTGGGTGACGGCGTGCAGCAGTTTGCCACGAATTTGTCGCAAGCGATAGGCACTGATGGGGTGGGGTTCGGTGGAGCTGTGGGTGGAGGTGTGGCTCTTCGTGTGAGGCTGGTCCAGTACCCGCATCTTTTTTTTACTTTTCTTGTCATGCCCCATCGGTTGTCTGAGCGTCAGAGGCAGCCGATCAAAAGGCGAGCGCCGGTGTGGGAGATCAGCGTGGAGATCGGTTTCGAGATCCGCTGGCCTCGCTCCCACCCTCTCGGCACTATGCTGCTTGGGAGAGGGCGTGACGATGGCACGGTAAAATTTACTCACATGCTGGGGATTTTTCCAATGTTTTTTGAGGTGCTGGAAGAGAGTATCATTTTTGGCAAACAGCAACAAGCCGCTGGTGGTGGTGTCTAAGCGGTGCAGTAAGCCTGGCTCCAAGGGATCGGGCCCCACCCCTTGCAACGCGGGTGCGGCCTGGAGGGCGAGGCTGACTGCGGTGACACTGGGGTGGGGTTTTTGGTCAACGAGATGGGGCACGCAGGGAAGGCCATGCGGTTTGTTCAGGATCAGGAAGTCGTCGTCTTCAAAGAAAATGGACATAACTCAGAGGGTGTTCTGTGGGGGGGGGGTGGTGATGGAGTTCTTCTTTTTCGTCTGGGTGATGGCAATAGGGTGGTTTTCCATCCATCACTGTTTTTTTAAGTCGGTAGTAGTAGTAGTTATCGCCGCATGAGCGGGGCTTTCTGGGATTGCCAAAAACGAAAAAGAGTTTGAAGCCCAGCCATCGGTTTCATTTAATAAGTCGGAGCACTGCAATTGGGGGTCCCGCCGATGCCAGAGGGCTCCAAGTGAGCGCTAGAGGTGGAACTGGTGGGGTTGACGAACACTTGAGTAGCACTACAGCAGCCGCTGGAGGGGACGAAGAGGTTGGATTTTCCCAAGCCGCCGTCGTAGGTTATCGTACAAAAGTAACTTGAGTCAACCGCAATTGCAGGCTCAAGGTCAATGGCAGGCGCAAGCAGCGGAAACAAGGCGCTCAGGGTGGGATTCGCAGGCACGCCCGCGTTGGAGTATTGCGGCGCCACTGTGCGATCACAAGTCTGGCTGGCATTGGCTGCGCTCAGCGTCTCCCACGGCAAGAGCGTGGAGGCTGGATGCTGGGCAAAGGACGGCGCACCGTTACGGGTGGCATTGGCATAGACATAGCTGCCCCCCACGTTCAAGGAGCCTGAACTCAGCGCCGTGGCTTTGCAGCTGTTTTGGGTGGTGCCTTTGGCGACGTGTGAGGTGTAATTGGCGGTCCAGCCTGACGGGGTGACGGCATAGTTGGGGGCTGTGGTGTTGGTGGCCTGGGGGTTGGGGGCCGGATCCAGCTGCTGGATGTAGGGGTTTTGGCTGGGATAGCTCTCAGCGCACCAGGCGACGTTGGGGGTGGCCGCTGCGGTGAGGGAAGTATCTTTAGAAAAATGCAAGGGAGGGTCAACCAAGGGGCTTGCTTGCGGCGCACAGGCTAAAAAGCCTGTGTCCTCCTCATAATGCGGGACAAAAGGCTGCACCGGGCGGATATAGACGTGTGGCAAGCGGGGGTTATTTTTGTTAACGGTGACAAAGCTTAAGGCTGATTGCGTGGCGTTAAAGACGGGAAGAGTGGCTGAGCAGGAGGATTGGTTTGCTAAGCCTTCGTCATAATTAGGAAATTCAATAGCGTCGTAGTTTTTGCCTGACCAAGCAGGGTTGCTGGTGCCGCGGTATTGGGGGAACTGGGGGAACTGATTGAAGGCGGGCGGCGAGGTAGGCGTGCTGCCGGTCACGTTAAAAGAATCGAAGTAGGCCAGCGGGCAGGGTTTAGGCCCCAGCATGGTAAAAGGTTGTTGCGACGGGCTGGGGTTGGGTGCAATCACCGGGCGATCTAAGACATAAATGGTGTCTAGCCCTTGGCTGACCCCTGTGGCGGGAGGTTTACCGACGTTGGTGAAGGTGTTAGGAAAGAGCGCAACAAAGCGCCTGAGGCGGTAGGTCGGAATGGTGGCGCCACTGCTGCTGGCGAAGCTTGGGCAAAGCCCCGCACTGTTAGGCGAAAGTGCGTAGCCTAGGCACGAGGTCACAAGCCCGGCGTTGTTACCGCCTGCGGCTGGAGCTGCTGGAGCCGCTGCTGCAGCTTGGCCAGCGACTGCGGCCTGCTGTTGTGCACAGGTTGCAGACAACGCAGGGCTGAGTGCTCCTCCGGTGTTGAGGGCGGAGTGGGAGTCGACCCCGACGTTGAAAGTGAGCGAGTACTGGGTGCCCAGCATGAAGGTCGAGTCCAGCGGCCAGAAGGCCTGTTGGGGTGAGCCTAAGGTCTCTTGCACGTAATAGCAAGAGAGGTTGGAGTTAAATTGCGACAGTTCGCCCAAGACGGTGGGTTGCACGTAGAGGTTATAGTAATTGGCTTGGTTGGAGTAGGATTGGGTGGGGGAATTGCAGCCGTTGGTGGCATCCGTACAGAATTGCACTCCCGAGAGGTAAGTGGCGCTTGCGCCGCCGGCTGAATTGGGCGCCGGGTTGGGATTGACAATCGTGTTGGACAAGGAGGTGATTTTTGATTTGCCGGGGTTGTTCTCGTTGCAAGTGTAGTGCAAGATATTGATTAACGCTGCTCCCGCTTGCGTCTCCAGGGTGGCGGCGCTGGCTTGTGGGTTGGCGATATACGGGAAGCCGCCGCTGGGGAGCAGGGTAAAAAGTGTGGCATCAGGATTGCCGGTGAGTGCCACCAGTTTGACGAACACGGGGGTGCCTGCCGAGATTTCCGTGGTAAAAACGTCAGGCGCGTTGCAGGTGGCTGTATAGGTGGTCAGCGTCAGCAAGGGGGTTTGTGCAGTGCGGGTGATGCTGGAGGTGGCAAGCGTACTAAAGTTGGGAGAGGAGCTGATTTGTGAGCCGCTTTGCGCCTGTGACCAGCTGAACTGACACACACACGTCTTGTTACCCCCCACCGAGCAGTGATTGGTGAGTGGCACGGTGGTAAGCGTCGCATCAAAAAACAGCTGCAAAGTCGGCGGGGTGTTGGCAGCAGCGGCAGCGGCTGCAGCAGCCGGGTTGGTGGCCATGGTGACGTTGGTGAGGTCAAAGACGTCAGGACTGGGGGAGGGTTTGGGGCTGGCAGACGGCAGCGGGGTGGAGATGGTGGCTGAGTATTGGAAGAGATTGGTGCATCCTGAGGCCAGGCCTGCAAGCGTGATTGCGGCAAGCACCAGCATTGGCGAGAAGGCGGTGGCGGCGACTGCTGCTGCCAGTGGATGGGAGGCGCTCCGGGTCGCAAGCAGCGGGGGGGTTGCGTCAGCAGCAGCGGATTGAGGATGTGGTTGTGAATACTCTTGCGGCACCTTCATGATCCTCCTCCTGCTACGGGCTGTAAGACGCAAATGGGGTAAATCGGTGTGCTGCCGTTGGGAGCGGTTAAATCGGTAAGCAGCAGGTTATAGGTCACAACGTTTTCGTTCGGGTTGCAATCGCCAGCCGGTGCGGTGAGCGGGTCCCCGGCCTTGCAATCGGAGAATGCTAAGAAGCGATACGGTAGGTAGGCTGCCGCAGGCGAACTGCCGCCCGTGCTGGAGATTGCGGCCATTTGGTTGCTGGTGATGATGGGTGGCGTGACGATGAAGACGTAATCGTTGCGGGCGGTCGATTGACCGTTGACGATATCTAGCGAGAGTGGTTGCAAGCCACCGCCTGCGCCGGTGGGTCCTGAGTAGGTGGGTTGCAAGGCGGCAACGACGCTCGTGATTGCGCCGATATTAGCACTTTTGCAGATCTGCAGCGGGTCATAGATCGGCTTTTGCGGATTGCTACCACAGCCGAAGTTCTTATCATTGACAGTGGCCCATATGGCTCCAAAGTTCGGGATTGCAGCAGGAGCATAGGCCTGCCAGAAGTCCACAGGCGTGGCGTAAAGCGGATTGCCCATGCAGGCTGGGCCGGGGAGTCCGCTGCTACAGGCATTGGCAAGTTGCTGCACAGAGGTGGAGGTGATCGTGTTTTGCCCTTGTAGGGTTAAACAAATGTAATCCCCGCCTGCGCCAGCTTGTGGCGAGGAGATATCAAGCACGCGGTCGGCTAAATAGCTGTTGGACATGGCGGTGCTGTTGGAATTCCTCATCCCAGGGGGAAAGTCGATATTGTTGAGCGAGACTGATAAATTACCCGTCTGTGGCGATGGAGTAGAGCCTGGCGTGAGAAAGCAGCCGCTAAAAACCGGTGTGGTAATCGACCCACCGGTTGCGGTGCCTTGTTGCCAGTCGCCTGGATTGCAGAGGATGTTATTGACCCCGGCAGGGGGGGTGCCTGCGGTCATATAGCTGCGGGGCGCTAAGCCTGCTTTAAAAAGCCACAGCTTCATGAACTGAAATCCCGCCGGGATCGGGACGCTTGAGGCGCTAGGGCAAGCCTCCTCGCCGGAGTGCCTACCCGGAATGGCGGCTACTCCGTAACCGAGCGGAGGCAGCGGTCGCCCGTTAATGGCCGTTGAGGTGGTGGTCGGGAGCAGAGGGGCGTACATGCCGTTGACGGCGACACTAAACGAGCCTGAGGAGTTTTTGGCTAAGTAAAAGGTGGTGCGATCGAAGCCGGGAGTGAGTTTGGGGTTAGGTGGGTAGATGACGTCCGTGCCGTTGAAAGTGCCTTTGGTGTAAAGTCCCATGCTGAGCTGATTGCTTTGCTGGTAGGTGGCTATGGCGGTCGGGTTGATCAAGGATTTTTGCGGATTTAAAATCGACGGACAGATCCAGGCTGAGGGGTTGTTTTGTGAGGCTGAGACGTATTGATTAGTAGCATCGCCTAAGTTTCCGGCATAGAAATTAAGCGGATAGCTGATGTGGGGGTTTTCCGATTGGAAGGGGTCATACATGGCTGGAAAAAAAAGGCTAGGCACGGTCTGGACGTCACGGCACTGATAGCGGAAAATCTCAGCAAAACTGGAGGCTTGGGTGGTGTCGAGCAGGGCGCCTGAGCCTTGGGTGTTAAACGCCAAGGGGTTACTTGCGGCTTGATCGATGGTATTGACGAGCGCGACTTGGATCTGCGAGATGGTCACCGGGGGGGTGGGTGGACTAAAGCTGCAACGCACTTGGTTAATCTCGTGGTAAACAATCGGCGTCTGGACGGATTGGTTGGTGCTATTGAGCACGTAGGTGTACTGGCAAACACACTGAACGGGACCGTTTGAGGTGACATCGCCAGCGGTCACGGGTGGGCAGTTGTTTTCCAGTGATCCGCTGCCGTCGCCCAGCACATCGAGTGTGCTTGCGGGATTAAAGGCATCGGCCAGCACTTGCTTGATAGTAAAAGCGTAATTGCCAGGATTAGCGGAATTGGGAGAGACGGCATTGTTTTGCCCGGCAAGATTCGAGTTACCTGCGAAGGGATTAGTGCAAGCGGTCAGAGGGAGGGCAAGCAGCGCCAAGAGCGCGCCTAGCCGTTGGGCTGAGAAGGCTGGGCTGAGGAGGGTGCTAGGAGGCGTCAAGAGCGATGATGGTTGGGGGGGTTGCGTCATGGTCTTTTTCGTGAATCAGTCTTGCAGTCCTTGTGACTGAGAGTAGCCCGAGGATCGGGAAAAAAGTCAGCAAAAACGGTCAGGCACAGTGGATCAGGGGGCTTTTTCTTTGCTGCTCGGTCGCCCAGACTTTCTTTGACTTTTTTTAGGTCGGACTTTTTTTGAGGCCGCCGATGAAGGGCTCACTCTCTTTCTCCAGGATCGTCTGATTTGCTCGCAAAATCAATCTATTTTGATTGCGGCTTTCTCTCTTCTTCTTCTCAGCTTCTTCTCAGCTTCTGCGTCTGGGTAACTTGCCCGCTCTTTTGGTGTTTTCAAGCTGGGGCTGCCTAATCTGCCTGACTGATGACTGTTTTTTCCATCCACTGCGTCATCGGGTCACGCGGGGCAATGTCGTGGGCAAATTTGCTCAGGTGGAAGAGGTTATTTTGCAGTAATTTCTGACTGCCTGCGGCCGCCAGTTCGCGCTTCTTTTTCAGTAACAAGGTGGTGCCAAAGAGGTGATAATAGCTCATCAGGCTGCTGGGCTCCACCGAGAGTTTGGCAAGCAAGGTGGCTTGGATGGCGGCCAGCTTGGCGGCCGAAGGCTCGTCGTTTGGGTCGTCGTTGTTCAATTCCAGGACCTGCAACTCGCGGTTAATCCAGGCTTGGCCTGATTCTAATTCCGAGAAACTGCGCAAACTGCCTAGGGTTTGCAGCATGGCTTCTTGTGCCTGCTGGTTGGAGGGCGCTTCCAGCGGTCGGTTCAGCCAAAAGGCTTGCTGGGTACCGTTGTGGTGAATGATAATAAAACGATCCTGCTGGAGGGTCTTGCCCTGGGCGCGCAAGTAAACACCTTGCACCTGGGCTTCCTCAGGCAGCATGGGGTTGTCGACGTGGAACCACTTGATTTCCCGCGCGGGATTGCTGCTGCCGTTGAAGCTCAAAAATTCCTTACCCGTTTTGAGACTCATCTCTTTTAAGTGCCGCTCCAAGATGCGAGCGCGAATGGGCAAGCAGGCAAAGCTCATTTGCTGGGAAAAACAAGGGCGAACTTCTTGCTGGGTGAGCAGCGGGTCAGGAGTTTTAGGTCCCTCAGCCACCCAACTAGTGGCAGGCCGCTCCGCGGTGGCCGGTTGCCACTGAGCAATGAGGTGCCCTAAAAACTGGTCCGGGGGTCCGTATTCATAGGGCAAGGAGTAAAGCACCGGCTCGTGGTTAAACTGAGTCAAAGAGCCACCGATGGTAAAGAAATGCGGCAAAATCTTCCACTCCGCACTTTGCGGCAAATAAGGCTCAAGGGTTAACAAGGGAATGGCCTGCCAGAGGGGGTGTTGCAGCACGATCCCCTGAAAAGCGTAAATCAGCAACCCCTGCAGCGAAAGCGCATAGAGTGCTTCTTGCCACAAAGCAGGCCTCTGCCTGCTGGACGAAGAGGGCTGGAGGGCGCGCGGCGGTTGTGGTGCCTGAGGTGTTCCCCAGCGCTGGAAACTGGCGAGCAGAATCATCGCTCCTAACCAAAGGCCTAAGACCGCTAAGGTGGTCGGGCTGACGAGGGGGGTGAGGTCAAAAAAGCTTACAGTCGCCAGGAAGCCTAAAAGCGCGAAGCTCAAGGCGTTGACGGCATGGAGGAGGGAAGGAAGGGAGAAGGAGCGCGAAAAACGCGAGGCTCGACCGCGAGGGGAGTCTTGGTGCTGGTGCTGGTGCTGATGCTGATGCTGATGAGGATGAAGATTTGCCATAATTTTGACGAAAACTTAAAACAGTGGACAGCGAGCCTCAGGCCCTATTGAGTAACGATTGTGAGATCACGGCCCACGTCTCTCCTGGTGTGTGCTTTGGGGGTTAAAGGTCAAAAAAAAACACGTCACAGGCTAGTCATGCTTTGACTGGAACTGAGCTTTGCTGCTTTCGATGCAGCTTGCTCTTAAGTCGGGCCTTTTCTCTCTTCTTATTTTATCAAGAAATTTTGTCTTGTAAATTAATATTGTAGATTAAAAAAAATAAAGTTAAGATAGAATATAAACTAGTTATGATCAAACTTACCCGCCTGAATGGCAAGAAATTTTACTTAAACTGCGAGGCGATCAAATGGCTCGAAGCGACGCCTGATACCCTGATCACCCTGTTTCAAGGGGAGAAGGTGATGGTCAAGGAATCCCTGGAGCAAGTGGTGGAAGACACCCTAGATTATCAAAAACGTACCAGGCAGGAACCGCCCCGGGTGGTGCGGCAGGCTGAGGATCGTTTGCCTGAGCCAGGTGGCGGGGCCGTTGGTGGCAGCGGGTCTCTAGGTGTCTGAGGGGTGGTGAAGCGTGGAGTGGTGTGAGAGGTGCGTGAGCGAGTGCGGGTTTTTGCCTTGCTGAAGGGCTGCGCTTGACGAGGGACCAGTAAAAAGGGGTAGGAAGATTATGGATGTTGCAGCAGTTTTAGGCTCAGTGTTAGGGATCGGCGGGGTGTTGCTCGGGCAGGTGCTCGAAGGCGGGCACATCGGGCAAATCATGCAAGGCACCGCAGCGCTTGTGGTGTTTGGAGGCACCTTTGGTGCCATGTTTTTGTCGTTTCCCATGACCGACATTAAGAAGGCTTTTTCGCTGGTCCCAGGGGTCTATAAAAGCCTGGATCTGGACGTGCGCCCGACTATTGAAGAGATCATTCGCATAGCCACGATTGCCCGCAAGGAAGGGATTTTGGCGGTAGAGGGGCAAAAAGATTCGATTAAGAACGAAATGTTCAAAAAATCGATCAAATACGTGATTGACGGCTTTGAGCCGAACACGGTGAAAGAGATTCTAGAAACCGAGATTTTTCTGGCGTTTGAGGAAGAAGAAAACGCTGGTAAGGTGTTTGAGGCCACAGGCGGTTACGCGCCTACAATCGGCATTATCGGAGCGGTCTTGGGTCTGATTCACGTTATGTCGATGTTAGATGACCCATCGAAAATCGGGGAAGGGATTGCCGTGGCCTTCGTCGCCACGGTTTACGGCGTGGGCTCGGCTAATTTGTTTTTAATCCCGTGGGGCACGAAAATTAAGCGCAAAGCGCAGCAAAAAATGCTGACCCAGGAAGTGGTCAAGCTTGGGGTGGTGGGGATCCAAGAAGGTCTGAACCCCCACTTTTTACAAGAAAAATTAGAGGTTTTCGTTGAATCGCACTATAAGCACGCTGCCGGTGAGGCTAAAGCTTGAAAAAGAAACCTCCCGAACACGTCAATCTTGAGCGCTGGTTGGTGTCTTACGCCGACTTCATCACCCTGCTTTTTGCCTTCTTCGTGATCATGTATGCCATGTCGCAGGCCGATAAATCGAAGATGAAAAAGGTGCTAGCCAGCATGAAGGTCGCCTTTGAAGGAGCACCGCCAGGCGTCATGTCCTTGACGGGAACCTCAGGCGGGCATACGGTCAATATCTTTGATAACACCGATTTGGTGCGCGGCCGCTTGATCGATTTGCCTGCGGGTAAGGCGAATACGGCAAGCGACCCTGACTCAGAATTGCAAGAAGTGAAAGAATTGCTAGAAGAAACCATGAGTCTCGATCTGGGTGCCACCGATGTGGAGGCGCCACTGCGCATGGAGTTTGATAGCCGAGGCCTGATCATTCGCATTGCGGTTAAGGATTTTTTTGCCGAAAACTCCAGCGAAGTGCGTCCCGACCTGCGGCCGATCCTTGATCGCATGGGCAGTGTCTTGAGTCGCACCAAACGGCTGATTCGCTTGGAAGGGCACACCGATCCCACAGAAGAGCATGTGAAAGGCTATGCAAGCGACTGGGAGCTTTCCTCAGCCCGCGCCGCCTGGATTGCCCGTTACTGGATTGCTCGCTTTCCCTTTGAGCCGGCGCATATTGGGGTGGCAGGTTACTCGCACTTTCGGCCGATTACCCAAGCCAAGCTCAAGTGGAACCGGGCAAAAAATCGCCGGGTGGAAGTGATTATCTTGAATAACCAATTTAGCTAAAATTTCAAGCGCTCGGTCTCAGCCTCCGACGTCGTCGTCCAGCTCATTTAATCTCCCGCTTGGACCTGAGGTTTGCTCCGTTCGTCCGTCAGGGTTAAAAGTGCTGCATAGCGATTCAGGAGCGAGATGCCCATTTTCTTTTGAAAAATCCAGGCCTGTCTCGGCAGCTCCGCTTGATACTCCTGCAAAATCCGGGAGGCCATCTGCGGGGTTGCTTTGACCTGCAGCCGACCCAACATCAAGGCAATGACTTCCGCAATCTCTCCCTCGTAATAAGTATTATGCGCCGCGTCAAATTCCTGAAAACTCGCACTATACGAGTAAGCCTGACTCAGGCTGGGAAAAGCAAGGCGCAGCTGGTCCACCTCTTTGGTGCCGATAAAACTGAACAGCTCCTGATAAAATTCGCCTAGTTCCTCACGCGTGCAGCGCTCGTAAGCAAGCGGCGAGTAGTCCCAGTCGTCCACCAGCTGCTGGGCTGCCTCAGTGAGATCCGGGATCCGTAAAAACTCCTGCGCTGATGACGGTCTGCGGATAGAAAACGAGGATCTACCCGACGACCGGCCGCTTCCAAGACCACTGAGCTCGCTTTCACTCGTCTGGGTGGAAAGAGAAAAAAAGTCATCCACCGACACTAAGGCAAAGGCTGCGGAGATCAACGGCATGAGTTTAGATTGCCGGGTAAGAGTCACTGGGGCAGCGTGGAGCTGAAGGGGCAAAGCAGTTTGCGCAAGCGTAAGCGTCGCAAAGCATAGGCTTAACGAGACGGAAAAAGTGCGCTGAGCTTGACTGCGGGTGAAAGAGCGAAAGCCTACTGGTTTCTGGCAAGCAGTGGGTGAAGTCATAAAAATAGTTTTCCTTTTCATGGGTTGACGTGATGCTATGAATTCTTCATAGGCTTGTGATTGCGGTCGCCTTGGGTGGGGTGCAAGCTCCTGAAGCCTAAGGCACCCCTGGGGGGCATAGCGGCGGAGAGTGTCTCTCGGGGTGGGGAGTAAGGGAGAGCCCTCTCTTTTTCCCTAGTCTACTGCCCCGGAAACGAGACAAGCTGCGGACCCGAAACCGAACTCGAGTCGCCTTTCTCTCTTTTTTTCTCTCTCTCCTCCCCCTTTCTCTACTTTGATCCCTTTCTTGCGGGGGAAAATTTTACAGTTAGCAGCAAACCGGGCCCCAGACTAGCGGTTTTTTTAACCATTTTGTTTTTTAAATCCTTTACTCATAGGCAGGCATCGCTTCACTGCTGAACGCATCACGTCGGCTCCAGCACTTCACCCGTTGGTCTTCTGAGGGGAGCTGATCGCTTTGCGGTTCATAAATGTGGGTTTCTTCGCCAAGGCCAGCGAGTTTTTTCCAAGGCGTACTGACTTCCGGTGAGGAGGAGGGGTGCAGGGTCATGAGTGGGCTTGCTGGGGGAGCGTCAGTTGCGGCAAGCTCCCCTAATTGAAAGGTCACCTCCCCCATCCAAGGAGGGGAAGTGAGAAAGCAGTTTTTTCCAAGCGTCACTTGCAGCGCCTCCCAGAGCGGTTTTACAGCGCTTGAGGGCAGAAGAAAGGTGAGGCGTTGCTGCCCTCCCACTTGTGCTTGGCTGGAAGCACTCTTTGGCAAGACCGCAAGCAAGTGATTTTGGCACATGATCCGCACTGCAGGCAAGGTCTTGTCTCCTGAGTCCCGTTGGATGACGACTGCGAGGCCCTCTTCTTGTGGCATCGGGGAAGGGAAGTAGCCTGAGCGCACTTGCGGGAGGGTTAGAATACTTTTGGCGATCTTGGCCGCGGCACGCAGTCCCATCAGGGCATCCTCTTCATGCGAGAAGGTGTAGAGAGTCAGCTGCGGCAGCGCGCTTGGGCTGCTTAAGTTGGCTTCTAGCGTCTTAATCTCGTCAGAAAAGCAGCTAATAATGGCTAAAAAGCGCATGTTAGGATGAATTTTGGAAAATATCGGGGTGACGTCATAGCCTCGAATGTCTAAAATGGCAAAACCATCGGCAGGCTGCACTCCTGAAGCAAGCGGCCTGCTTAAAGTGAGGGTGCTGGTAAGGGTGTTGGTGGGGTGGGTCATTGGGGATTTCTCGAGGGCTTCTTCGCTTCTGCCGGCATGTGAGATCCAAAACAGCGCCACCGTGTGGGGGTCGAGCAAGGCTTGCGACAGGTCACCCTGATCAGCGCTGCTCACGAGCTGCAGGTCATAGCGATCCAAGGTTCTTTGTGCAAAGAGCGCACGAAAGGTCGCATTCAGTCTCGCCATATAGCGGTTGGATGTCATCCGGCACCAGGCCATGGTTTGATTAGGGTTAACGGAGGTTAAAAGAATGACTTTTTGCCGAGGCTTAGGCGGGATCGATGGCGAGTCAGGCGCGTCGTCGCTGGTTGCGGCTAAGGCGGCGCAAGGCGCAAGTGCGCTGCCGCTGAGCCACGAACCGCACGGTAGCAGCTGAGCGGCGGTGGCGGCGACAAGGAATAAGAAGCAATGACCTGCAAAGTCACCTAGTCGCTGCTGTTTTAACCCACGCGAGCGGGTGGTGGGGAAGGTCATGGGGTTGGTGCTCCTTTTGCCGTCAGGGGGTTTGGATTTTCTGAAGGTGGGGATTCTGCTTTCTCCTGGTGGCCTGACATCGGGTCATGATTTTTTTGACAAGTCAGGGTTGTTGCGGCTGCAGTGCGGAGGATGCGGCTGGGAGTGTCAAGGATTTGACGACTGATTGATCAGCCTGCGTGCCAGGTGACAGACGATTTGCGGGAGCGAGCACGGAGGTTGCGGTCGAGCCTAAGCTTGTTGAGACCTTTACCCAAGCCCCCCTCGCACCAGACCGTCTTTTTGGTAGGTTAAAAAACTTTTCGACGGACCAAAGAGGGCCTAGTGCGGGAGGTGGCGCGGGTAGGATGAGCCCCGATGCGGCTGCGAGTCAATGCCTCAGCCTGGGATCGTTAAGTCGCGCGTTAGAACCTACCCCGCTTGATTCAGTAGGGGTGTTACTGCTCAAAGTGGTTTAACTGGTAAATGGCCACCGTAATTAACGCCGAGTGCAACTCAGCGGGCAACTCGTTGAGCAAAGGCTTTAAAACGACTTGGGCCTCAGCAGGAGTTTTTGCAGAGTTCTCAGCCAAGTCTTTGGTGGCGGTTTGTACGAACGCTTCGAGCGTTTGGTCTTCAACCGCTTCGTTGTAAATCGCAAGCTCGCTATCGCTTAAACTGTAAGCTGCTTGGTCACTTTTTGGGATGACTTGGAATTCTGATTCCGCAGTGGTTTCGTCTAAATACAAAAGCCCCAGGAAAAAGGCCTTCACGGAGGCCCAGTTGGGACTCCCGCTGGTGGTCCAGGAGATAGGGTGCTGGTTCCAGTTGAGGATCAGGCCTTGCCCTAATTCATTGATCGTTGCGGCAATCAAGGTGGGGGCTTCAAAAGCATTCATCGAGGCGCCTGCTAAAATGAGCGGCAAGAATTGCGTTTCACCCACGCGCAACAGCGCATGGGCTTGGGGTAGCGATGGAATTTGCAAGCCGGCGACGAGTAAGCAGGTGAACGCAAGCGATCTTTTGAGGGTTTTAGTGAAGGTTTTTTTGAATGAACAGTTCATAGGAGGTTTCTTCCTTGTTGGTAAAGGGTTGATGCGCAGCGACTTTCAAGGTTCTGGTCTGAAGTCACTGTTGAAGTCAGTAACGAGGTCTTCTTGATTTTTATCACTTTAAAGATAATCCTGCAATTATTTTTAATCCTTTACCTGGCAAGGGGGGGGTGAGCACTGTCGCTCACGCTTGAATTGCGGACACGCGCGGTAAGGTTGGGAGGTTTAGGTCGCGAAAAAAACAGAGGGAGGGTCGGTAGGGGAAGGTGTTACTGGGTTGGGTCGATCTGGGGGGGGGAGGAGAGTCTGCTTTGGGTGTCTTTTAAGTGAAAAGTGGTGGAGATACACGGGTTCGAACCGAGGACCTCATCCATGCCATGGATGCGCTCTACCAACTGAGCTATATCCCCCTCTTTTTCAAAGACAATTTATACGAGCAATCACTGTGAATAGACATCGTCTTACTTGCAAGGCCTATACGAGTAACTTTTGTTAGCGGCTAGAGCCTTTGAGGCTAACTTAATTTTTCAGAAACTGCAAGCCCGAGGTTGCAGGTCCGTGGATGGCTCTTAACAAAAAAGCGGCCCATCCCTTCACCCACAAACACCCGCTGGGAGAGTCTTGTTTGGCGGGCCCGCAGTTTTTACGCTCTCAACGACCACCAGCATCACCCTTTTTCTTTGAAAAAGAGGGGAATAGAGCTCAGTCACCACCACGACCTTGCCAGTAACAGCACGACACTTGACCCAAGTGGGGCTTAAGCGAGTTTTTGTTCAGTGAATTGCTCTGTGGGGTTGCAAGGCGAGGGCGCGGCTGCTGGCTGTAGGAAAATGAGAACGGTGGGCGGGCGGGCGTGGGGCGTCGGCGAGCCCTCTAAAGAAGTGATTTTTTCTGTAAGGAGCGAAGCGAGGGGAAGGGGGGGGTGGCAGCGGCTGCGGTGGATTGGTCGTGTTTGTCAGGGCTGGGGAGAGGGCGTTTTCCAGGGTTTTACTGAGATAGCGATAACTCACCCGGTCAAAAAGACTAAAAGTAGGGTTTGCGGCTATGGCTTCTTGGGTGGTGTTTTGATTATAAGCTCTTTGGATGGCAGCAATCCCGGCTGAGACGCTGGCACTTGGGTGCTGCGGGTTCAGGCTTTTCATCATATGACCAATCAGCGATCCAAAATCCAGGAAGTCGCCTTGTGCGCCGTGCTTGGAGTGGGATCTACCGCCGCCTGATTGATAGGTTCCGCCCAATGAATCGCTGCCTGGGGTGATGTTTGCTGAGTCTTGGGTGGCTTGTTGACCGATGGAGTCCAAGGTCTGGCTCAGTTCAGCTTGGGCATCGGGCGCTAAGTCGTCTCCTCCCATGGCAGCAGTCAGCGCCTGGCTCGGGCTGCTCATGGGTTGACCCAAAAAGTTACCTAAGCTGGTGTTGGCAATCGAGTTAAAGGCATCGGCAAAGGGCTGCGAGGTTAAGTTATTGGGTAACAGGTTGCTTGCGGCGGAGGCGCATTGTAGAATTGCGGCTCCTTGCGCGGTGGCAGGTAGGCCGGCATTGCTGTTGGCAGGATCACCGGGTTGACCGGTAGGCACTTGCGCGCAAGCGAGGCCTGCCGATGAGTTGGAAAATCCTGAGTTAGTGTTCCCAGCGCTGAGGCCGGAGAGTCCGGCAGGGGATCCCTGCGGGTTGAGGAGGTTATTGCCGCCTCGACTGGCTCCCGCGGTTGCGGCGAGTTGGCTGGAAGAGCCGTTGAGGGTGAGTGAGGAGGAATAGAGTTGTTTAGCCTGGTCGAGATTGGATCGATAGCTTGAAGCCTGATTTTTTTCATCCTGATAATTGCTGTAAACATTGTAAATGGCTTGCAACGCTGACAAGCAAGAGCCTACGTCTCGCGATTTTGAGGCAGTGGATTTGGCTTCGGATTCCCCTTCAGCCGAGGCGGGTGCGATTTTACTGCGTTTAGTTTTTGCCGCACGCCCCGCCTGGTCTTGGGCCCTGGCTGCGCCAAGACCCATGCCAGCAAACATGATATTTTGAAAGGCACCGGCTAAGTCATGCGCTTCCACCCCTTGAAAGATCGAGGCTGAGATATCGACGCCCAAACAAGCCGTAGCGCCTACAAACAGACCGCCGCACGACGCTGCGCAGACGCCTGCAACCACCGTCCAGGCTTTCCAAATCGCGCCATCGGCTTTTTGGGTGGCAAGCGATGATTGAGCTGCAGAGCAATAACTTTGCAACTGACCCTGACTGTTGGGGTCGTTCACCACGCTGCTGGAGCACAAAGAGTTGAGATTGTTAGGCGCCGGGTTGGGCTGGCCATTGTTGGCGGAGCTGCCACTCTCTGCGAGGGCTTGTGAGACCTGCAGGCCCGCAAGAAACGGCAAACCGAAGCCGAAAGAGGAGGAGGCGGGAGTTTGCCAAGGTTCTGCCACCAAACTGAGTGCAACGAACGAGGCCGCAAGCAGCCCGCGGAGGCGGAGATTGCCTGGCCGTCGGGGTCTGCAGGCAACGGCGCTCACGAGTGAGTGTGCGAAAGCGCGTTGGATAAAAGATTTCACATCAAAGGGTGTCACGGCTTTGCGGGGCTCCTTGGTTTTTCTCAGGTGTTCTTTCCTTATCGACCGGTGGGCCAGGAAAAATAAGCAGAAAAGGGCTTTTTTAAGCAAAATCAACCGTAAAATCCCGTTTCACAAGCGCTACGTTTGCCGCCTCCTTGAGGAAGGAGGGGCTAGAGCCCGACTTTACCGGCTTTCTCTTGATTCTCTAAGTTTGACGACACCCGCTCAAAAAGCGTCGGACCCTGTTGCCCTAAAATCGAACCATCGTTTTGGTTGGGGCCTGGCTGGCCGTAAGCCAAAATGCCTGGCCTGGGATCCGGAGTATTTTGCGGTAAAAATTTTGAGAGCATGCCTGCAAAATCGGGTGCCGCTTCGGCGCCTTTTGCGCCACTACCACCACCCCCGCTTGCCATGACACCACCCCCGCTAGAAGAGTAACTGGCTCCTTGATCGGAGACTAAACTGGGTTGATTAGGGCCTTGCGGTGGCCCATAATCGGGAGAAGTCGCAGCGCCGCTCCCCCCATACATTCCGCCATCCGCGTTACCCGTGGCGGGACCTACCGCCATACTGCTAGGGGTGGGACCTGGTTCATAAGAGGGCATAGTATTGGGCCCGATGTTGCTGCTCAGATTGGGGGGCAACGCGGGGAGAGAGGAGCCAGAGGCATTGGGGTTATTGAGGGCGCCGCCGTTGGGATTGATTAAGCCGCTGCTCGAGATGGTCATCGGGCTCGAGGGTCCTTGCGAACTGCTATTAGACAAGTTGGAAGCAGTCGGAGGTGTGATGATCGTGCCTGCGCTTGCGGCAGCCTGACTGGCTTTTAAGCCATTGAGCGTGGCCTTGCCGCCTGCTCTGGCCATATTGCCATTGATCATCTCACCAACCCCAGAGGCGGCAGTCATAAACGCACCTGCCATCAGTGCGGCTCCTGCGGCGTTTTGTTCGCCGACTGCGTTTTGCCCAATTTCCTGCGCGCTATTTCTAACGTTTTGTTCATGCTCTTTGTCTTTTTTATCGCGCTCTAGAAGCCTCTTTGCTGCTATTTTTTTATTTCCTACGACTTCAACAGTATTCTCATGATTTAACTCAAATTTTTCGAGGATTGCTGTTGCAACAGTGTGCTTACCCGTCACTTGTCCGCGGGCTCCGTCTTGACTATAGTTTGAAGTTCCCACATCGCCTGCAGTGGTGCCTGCAAACTGGCTTTTTTGCGACCCGTCACCGATTTCCGTGGCGTGGCGATTGGTCCATGTCTTGTAATAAGCTTGTGCGATAGCGATTGCCATGTTGGTGGTGCCCAAAGCGATTTGGTTGTCCCCGCTTTTAATTTGTAGGTTTGCAGCCTCCTGAAGGGCGCTGTTTTGCGTGCCATTATTGCTAGCGTTAATCATGGCCTGATTTCCTAGCGAAGTGTTGGTTGCTGATCCTGCCATTTGTCCGACAATATTTGCGCCTTGCGCACCCATATTGACACCGTTCACCCAGCTGCAATCATGATCCTTGCCAATTTTTTTCGAATGGCTGCAGTCGACCGTTTGTCCGCCCATCATCCCCATCGGCATCCCCATCCCCATCCCCATCCCGCCACCGCCGCCGCTATTATAAGGCATGCCTCCGCCCATGTAGGGGCTACCGCCGTAACCACCACCTCCGCCGCCGTAACCGTAGGGAGCAGGAGGGGGAGGGATAAAGCCGGAGTTGGCAGGGGGATAATAGCCTGGAGCATAAGGACCTAAAGCCGCAGCCTCTTTGTGACTGGCAAAAAATGCCCCTTGAAGGCCAAGCGCTATCACCCCAGTCAGCACCGTTGCTCGTCTGACGACGCTCCACCACTGAGAGAGGCGAGCCGTGATGGTGGTGGTCGTCGCCGCCGTCTTCGTCGGGTGTTGAGTGCGTGGTGGATAGAAGAGCGCCAAAGCTTGGGCTGAGGGGGGGGGGAGGGGTGCAGTCACGCTCGGCGCTAATTCTTGCGGGGCAAAGGATCGGGGAATTTCGTGGATGAGTCGCATAAGAACGCTCCTAAAAAGTAGACCTTGCTAGTTTGAATGTCCCGGTCCAGATTACAGCCCCTGATGCTGAGCTCTTTTGCTCCTGGCCTGAGTCTTACAGGTTGCGCGCCTTCTAAGCGTCGGGTTGAATTTGGGCTTTTACTCTGAATCCCGCGCTTCCTTGTTTTCTTGTCTCTTTCTCTTAAGCGTATCAGAAATGAAATAAATAGTAAAGTTAAATGGTCAGGTATTAAAAGGTGGTGATTTTGCTCATTTTTTGGTAGGCAATCCCACACGCGAGAGCTCGTGCGGGGGGGTACGGCTGCTTACCGGTCCCGGGTGTTTTTGACACAGTCAAGGGCTTGTTTTTTTTGTTTTGCGTCTGCAACTTTAACTTATTTTACGGGGATCAAACCACCGACGACCCATGAGAGAGAAGCGTGTACCAGTGCTATTACCCGCCACGGTGAAAACAACTTTTTTTATTAAGACCTTTGGTTGTCAAATGAACATGGCTGATAGCGAGCGGATGACCGTGCTGCTCAGCGAGCAGGGCTATCAGGCAGTGGAGCAGCCGGAGGAGGCTGATTTTATTTTACTCAACGGCTGCACGGTGCGGGAGAAAGCGGTGCATAAGGCGCTGTCTTCGTTAGGGAAATTTCGCAAGCTGACCCAAGCACCCTCGCACCAGCGGCGGACCTACATTGGGGTGGGGGGTTGTGTGGGGCAGTTGGACCGGGAAAAGCTATTCTTACAAGCTCCGGTGATTGACTTTGTCTTTGGCACGGATGCTATTGATCAGCTGCCTGAGATTCTTTACCGCGTGCAGCAGGGTGAGCGGAAGGTGGTGGTGGCTGAGTTTGATCCGTCGCTGAGCTATTCTACGGAAACCAAGTTAGATCAGCAAAAAGTCTCAGCGTTTGTCAATATCATGAAGGGGTGCGACAAGTACTGTACTTATTGCATTGTGCCGTTTACCCGGGGTCGGGAGAAGTCGCGAACGATTGCGGAGGTGGTGGACGACGTGGCAAGGCTGGTGGCCCAGGGGGTGCGAGAAGTCACCTTACTGGGACAAAACGTCAACTCTTTTGGCAAAGGCAACGCTAACGTCGCCAGGCGTGAGCCCTATGAGCTGAATAGCCCGCTCGGGAAGGTGGGGCCGCGGGCGGGGGAGGAGAATTTTCCTCAACTGCTCTACTCGCTCGATTGCGACCCAAGGTGCGCGGATTTAAAGCGGATTCGCTTCACTTCCAGTCATCCTTTAGATTTTAGTGACGAGTTGGTGCAGTGTTATGCGTCACCCCTGCAGGGGGGCGTGAAGCGGCTTGCTGCGTCCTTGCATTTACCGATTCAAAGCGGATCAAACCGGGTGTTGCAGAAGATGGGACGACATCACACGGTGGAGACCTATATCGCTCAGATGGATCATTTGCGGGAGATTTCTCCCCAGGTGGGGATCTCTACGGATCTGATTGTTGGGTTTCCCGGGGAGACGGAGGAGGATTTTCAGGCCACCTTGCGCTTATTAGACCGGGTGCGCTATGACCATATCTATGCTTTTTGCTACTCGCCACGACCGGGGACGCGCGCGGCCTTGCGCGTGGATGATGTCAGTGATGCAGTTAAAAAAGAGCGCCTTCAGACCTTGTTGGCGCATCAGACGGGATTGGCTGAGCAGCAGTTTGCCGAGCGGGTGGGGCAGCGCTTGGAAGTGTTGGTGGAGGGATTAGCGAAGAACCAAAAGCTTGCGGGCCTGCCGCCTGAAGCTTCCAGTGGAGTGCCGCGCGTTTGGATGGGGCGGACGAGTTGTTTTCGGGTGGTGAATTTCCTAGCGCCTGCGACCAGAAATTGGGCAGGCCAGTGGGTGTGGCTAAATATTGTCGGAGCTTCTGGCCTGTCGCTAGAAGGAAAGGTTGAAGTTGATGATTCTGCCGTATCGCTCTAAGTGGCCGCACATTCACGAGACGGCCTTTGTGGCTCCTTCCGCTGATATCATTGGGGACGTGCACATTGGGGATCATTCCAGCGTGTGGTTCCAAAGCGTGGTGCGCGGAGACGTGCACAGGATTCAGATCGGCAGTCGCACCAATGTGCAAGACCACGCCATGTTGCATGTCACACGGGGGAAAAGTCCCTTAACGGTGGGTCATCAAGTGACGATCGGTCACCACGCCGTCTTGCATGGCTGTCGTTTGGGGAATCTCATTTTGGTAGGCATGGGCGCAATCCTCATGGATGACGTTGAAATTGCAGACGAATGCCTCATTGGCGCTGGCACCTTGCTCACTCAGGGGATGAAAATCCCGCCTTGCAGTTTGGTGTTAGGCTCCCCTGGGAAAGTGGTGCGCACTTTGACCCAAGAAGAGCGCCAGTTTTTGAAGCAAAGCGCCGAAAATTACGTCAACGACGCCATCGAGTACCATGGCAATGTGGCAGGTCCGAGGCGCGTGGGGTCGCATGACTTGGATCTGGAGATTTTGTCCTCCGAGGAGCTCTTGAAAGAAGAGCTTTTAAAAGACGAGCTGCTGAGAGACGAGCTTTTAAAAGAAGAGATGGGCAAGTCGCGCAAGTAGAAAGGGGCGGGCCAGTCGAAAACGCTGATTGACGGGTGGCGCTGGGTCGTTGTCCTGGACTCTTGAGCCGCGCCGCGCTTTTGCCTTTTCGTCGGGTCGGAAGCAAGGGGCAGGCAGGCAAGCTAAGGCCAGGGTCGGCAAAGAGCGCAAAGAGCGCAAAGAGCGCAAAGAGCACTGAGACTTTCAAAAAACAAAGAAAAAATTCAATTTTTAGCACCTTTGGGCCGATAGGATTAAGTGCGAGCCCATTCTTTTTATGATTTCCCAGGATTGCGCTTATTGGGCCGTTTGGCTGTCCCCGTGCTTTTTTGCTGGTGTTTGTGCTTTTTGCTAGTAGGGCGCCTGGGTTTTAAAGGACAAACTGGGGCAGCCGCATCGAGCGCGGAGATGGCCGGACTGATCGGTGACGGTGACGCTAGCTCTGAGGCTGCGCTCAGAGCGCTGCCTGCTGCTGTTACGCGAGCGCCTGCAACCGCATTGTCGCCCTGGCAAGAAGCGGTGCGCATGAACTGGCAGGTCTTGCACGATTTAGAGACCTTGCCTGCGGCTTGCTGGACTGGCGAAACGGTCAGTGAGTTTCAAATGACGCAGTGCGACAGGGATTGGAAAACGATCTTTCAATTAGCGGCGTTAGTGCTTTGCCCCTGGGGGCTTTGCCTGTTGCTCTATGGGTGGTGCCTGGACCAGGGTCAGGCTTTTTACCGGAAGATTAGGAAGAAAATTGAAAGCGGCGAGGCGGCCTTCAGCAGCGCGCTTGAACAAGCGCCGGGGCAGGGGGCGGTCGGTGGGCGGCTTGATCTTTTTGCCTGGCTTTTTGGCTTAGTACCCGTGTTGGTGTCAGCAGGGGGGGGAGGGGAAGCGGAGCAGGAAAAAGTGCGAGTGGCTGCGACTCCCCGCAGCCGCACTCAAAAAGTGGTTTATCTCTCTGCACTTGAGGCGATCCCGCAGGTGGGTCAGGTGCTGGTGGCCTTTGACTTGGGGGTGGTGTGGGGGCAGAGGCGCTGGGTTGCTATTCCCTATTATCGGCATTCCGCGGTTTTGAAAATGGCCTGATGAGTGGTCATTGCAGTCGTCTCCTCAATCTCTATGATGACTTCCTGAAAAGCCCGCAGCCGCGTCTTGCGTTGAAGTTAACCTTGTCAAAGGTGGAGGGCCTGCGGTAGAATCTCACTCTTGGAGTGGGTAAAAGTGCAGGCGGGCGAGTCAGTCACGTATCAGCTCGTTTGGCGCAAAAACCCAAGCAACAACCCTTTGCGGCTTGACAGCCCCCCATGCGG